>DIDQ01000091.1 GCA_002418215.1 Anaerolineales bacterium UBA5796 | reverse complement strand
CCGAAAATTTATTACACACCCTCCGCCCAAGGGTGTGTAATAAATTTTCGGAAAAAACGTCGAGCACAGGCTAAGAAGCATCAAAGGCGGCATCTTTAACAGTTTCAGAGCAGGAAGTCTCCGAAAATTTATACTACACCCCCCGCCCAAACCAGGGTTTTCCCGGAGTCGGACAAACCCGCCGGGCGAGGCCGTAAAGGAGGCAAAGAACGAACGTCCCGGTCAGCGGATTTTGCGCGACAAGTCCTCGCACAGCCTGACCCCCGCCATCGCATCAGACATCCAATAATCGGCCCCCACATATTGGCAGACTTGGTCATCAATCATCCCGCCGCCAATGATGATCGGGAACGAACGTCCGTGTTCCTGGGCGACCATTCGCAGCGCGGTAACGGTTTCTCTCATGGTTTCGAAAGCGGCGGTGATCAGACCGGATAATCCCACGATGTCCGGTTCGATCTGAAGAGCTTTGGCGGCGAAAACCCCCGGCGGGACATCCACGCCCAGGTCAATGACCTCGAACCCGTAGCAGGAGAGCAGCATTCCAAACATATTTTTGCCGATGTCGTGGATGTCTCCCGCCACAGTTCCCACCAGCACCCGGCCCGAGGTGCGGCTGTCGGCCTGTTTTGCCAGCAGGGGTTGGACGAGTTCCACCACCTCGCGAAAGATCTCCCCCGACATGATCAGCCCGGCAACGAAATATTCGCCCTGTTCATAACGCTGGCCAACCTCACGCATGCCCTCGTTACACTCGTCAATGATTTGCATAGGGTCGTCCCCGGCTTCCATGCGTTGCCGGACCAGTTGAAGCACAGCCTCTTCTTCGAGATCGGCGATCAGGCGGGTCAGTTGGCTGTTTGGATTGTGCTCACTCATAGAAGGCTCTCTCAATCTGCCAGGAGTCCGACCTGGGCGGTGAAGCGCAACCGGTCGGCGCGGGCGATAAACCAGCCCCAACTGATGGGCCGATCGTCAAAGTCGAAGAATAGATGTTCAAAGCAAAAAGCCGCCAGCGGCTGTTCGGCTTGCAGCAGACAGGCCTCTTCTCCGTCCAGGAGGGTGGCCTCCATGCTGATTTCGCCGCGTTTGAGGATGGTCTCCCCTGCCCCGCTGAAGAGGCGCTGCAAGGCAGTGACCTCCAACTCGGCCTCGACGATGGGACGGGTGGGGTCGTAGATGAGGTACTCGCGGTGATATAACGCGGGCAGGCCGTCGGTCCGCAAGATGCGGCGGATGAAAACAGTGCGCTGACCAGCGGCAATCGCCAGCTTGCGGGCCACGCGTTCATCGGCTCGCACGATCCGGGCTTCCAGCACGCTCACGGTAGTGTGTTCGGTGTCGTTGAAAAGGTCTTGCAATTCCTTGAGTTGGAACGTGGCCGCGCCCATCGCAATCGGTTTGACAAAGGTACCGCGGCCCTGTTCGGCAACTACGACTCCCTGGTCCACCAGGGCGTTGATCGCCCGGCGGACGGTCATGGGGCTGACGCCGTAGCGCTCACAAAGCTGGGCCTCGGAGGGCAACTGGTCACCGGGGCGGAGGATGCCCTCGGCCATGCTGCGGCGCAGGATGCTGGCTAATTGGGCATAAGCCGGTTCGTAAGAATCCCGGTCTATCGAGGCGGTCTGGTTGAGAATGTGGCCGTTCGGTCTTTGCGTCATGCGGTTCCCAAATATCGAAAAGTGACATTTGTCACTTGAACACTTCCCTATATAAGTGTATAACTTTAACTGGCTGGCATCATTTTATCACGTCCGGCTCAATTCTACTACGACCCTTTTCAAGGTACCCCGTGGATGATCTTAATAGTTCTGATCGTTGGTCTCACCTCTATTCTGCGAAACGCCGCGTGATCGCCTGCGCGACGGTGATCGAGGATATGCTGCCGTTGCTGCCTGAAGATGTGCCCCACGAAGTCCTGGATTTTGGGCTGCACATCAACCCGGCAGAGTTGAAAAAGGTTTTGCAGGAAAAGATCAACGAAGCCAGCCGGGATGCGGATGTGTTGCTGCTTGGTTATGGACTATGTTCGATGGCTGTCGTTGGGCTTCAGGCGACGACCGCCGCCCTGGTCATCCCCCGCACCGATGATTGCATTGCCATTTTCCTGGGATCGTGCAATGCGTACAAGGTGGAGACGAAGAAAGAACCCGGCACCTATTACCTGACCAAAGGCTGGATCGAAGTGGGAGATACGCCCTTCGAAGAACACAAGAAACTGATCGAAAAATTTGGCGAGGCCAAAGCCGAGCGGATGACCCGGCTCATGCTGAAGAACTACAAACGCCTGGCCCTTATCAATACCGGCCAATACGAGATCGAGCGTTACCGGGCCTACACGCGGGAAACCGCCGAGAAGTTTGGCCTGCGCTTCGAAGAAATCGAGGGTTCGCCTGACCTGGTACGGAAAATGCTCTTTGGCCCCTGGGACGATGAGTTTGTGGTCGTGCCGCCCGGCGAAACGGTGACCTACCAGTCTTTTACCCAACATTAATTCAATTCAGACCCCAAAGGTCTTTGAAACCTTTAGGGTCAATATTTCAGGAGTGACTATGAAAATCATCGGTGAAAAGATCAACGGGACCCGCAAGCGGGTAGCCCAGGCCATTGCCGAACGGGACGCGGAATTCATCAAGGACCTGGCCCGGAAACAGGCCGAGGCCGGGTCCGCCTGGTTGGACGTGAACGCAGGCACGCATCCAGACCGTGAAGCGGATGACCTGGTCTGGTTGATCGAAGCCATCCAGTCTGTGACCGAAATCCCCCTCTCCCTCGACAGCGCAAATCCCCAAGCCTTGAACATCGCCGTCAAAGCCGTCAACAAGACGCCGATGATCAATTCGATCAGCGGCGAACCCGAACGACTGGAGCAAATCCTGCCGATCGTGGCCGAAAACGACTGCGAAGTGATCGCCCTGGCAATGGACGAGAAGAAAATCCCCGAAACATTCGACAAACGGATGGAGGTGATCGAGAAGGTATTGGTCGCTGCACGCGCTGCGGGGGTTGCCGATGATAAGGTCTACGTGGACCCGCTGGCAATGACGATCGCCACCATGAACCAGAGCGCCGTGATCGCCTGCGATACCATCCGGGCGGTACATGCGAAATATCCCAACGTCCACTTTACGATGGGCCTGAGCAATATCTCGTTCGGATTGCCCGCCCGCAAGCAGGTCAACCGGGGGCTGCTCATCCTGGCTATGCAGGCCGGCCTGGACAGCGCCATCCTCGACCCGTTGGATTACGAGTTGCAGGCGGCCATCGTAACCGCCGATCTCTTGCTCGGGAAAGACAGGCATTGCCTGAACTATTTGAAGGCATCCCGTAAGGGACTTTTTGATCAATAGGAGGAGGAACCAGCGCGAGTATGAATCATTGGGCAAAGGGAAAGACCAACATGGCGACCCATCGAGGTTGCCGTCGAACAACATCAAAATTACGAGGAGACAAGTTATGTCACAAAAGCTGATAGACGCCATCACCGGGATGCGCGAGGAGGACGCCCTGGCGATCACCAACGAACTGCTCGACAGCGGCGTGGCGCCGGTGGACATCCTGAACGCCTGCAAGGAAGCCATGGAAGTGATCGGCAAGCGTTTCGAGAGCGGGGAGAGCTTCATCCCCGAACTGATGCTGGCCGGTGAGATGATGTCGGCCATTTCGGACGTGCTCAAGCCGCGCATGGCCGAAGAGGCCGCGACGGAGAAACTGGGCAAGATTGTCGTCGGGACCGTGCAGGGTGACATCCACGACATCGCCAAGGACATCGTGTCCTTCATGCTCGACCTGAACGGATTCGAAGTGACCGATCTGGGCGTGGACGTGCCGCCTGCCAAATTTGTGGAAGCGGTCAAACAGACCGGGGCCAGGATCGTCGGCCTGAGCGGATTCCTGACCCTGGCCTTCGATCCGATGAAGGAAACGGTGGCCGCCCTGAAGTCCGCGGGGTTGACGGACGTGAAGGTTATGATCGGCGGCGGGCAGATTGACGAGAATATCCGCCAGTACACCGGCGCGGACGCCTACGGCAAGGATGCCATGGCTGCCGTCGCCATCGCCAAGAGCTGGGCGTAGGAGCGTGAACCATGTTTGTCAGACCCGATAACTGGAACAAAATGTCCCCGCTTGAGCGGCGGAAAGCGCGTTTGGATGCGTGGCAGGATGCCCCGGTCCAGTTCGCCAGCCCGGAAGCGGAAGCGAATTACAAGGAACGCATCACCCGCCTGCGCAAGATCTACGATATGCAGCCGCATGATCGTCCAATAGCCGATCCTTTCATGGGCGCGAATGAGTATGTCGCGCGCCGCAAAGGGATTCAAGGCAAAGACATGGTTTACAACCATGAAAAATTGCGCGAGCCTTTGCTGGAGTTCCATCGAGATTTCCAGCCGGATGTGTCCGTAGGGATGCTGCCGTATCCCGGCAAATCCTGGGACCTGCTGGATTTCAAGCTGTACGTCTGGGGCGGCCAAAAACTGCCCGATAACCTGGTCATCCAGGCGGTCGAAGGCGAGTACATGCGGCCGGACGAATATAAAGATTTCATCGCCGACCCGACCGCTTTCTGGCTCAAACAATACCTGCCGCGCGCTTATAGCGCATTGGGTCCCCTGTCCATGCTGGCAGACTTCCCGCGCATCTCGGAAAGCGTGGACACCATTGACCTGTTGGTGCCGTTTGGGTTGCCTCCCTTCCAGGAAATGCTGCGCACAATGATGGAAGCCGGGAACGAGTTGATGAAGGTCTTGGGCGCAGTCGGCCAGACGATGGGTATGGTCACCGCCGAAGGTTTCCCCGGCATGGGCCTGAACATCGTCAAGACCCCCTTCGACTACCTGGGCGATACCCTGCGCGGCACGAAGGGCATCCTGATGGATATGTACCGCCGGCCAAATGACCTGCTGGCAGCCTGCGAGGCCTACGTGCCTGTCCTGGTCAAGTCCATCGTTGGCGCCAGCGACCGCACGAATGCGCCTGCCGCGTTGTATGTACTGCACAAAGGCGCGGACGCATTCATGTCGCAGGAGCAGTTCGAGAAGTTCTACTGGCCCACCTGGAAACAGGTCATGCTGGCGTTGTACGAGGAAGGCATCACCAGTTACCTGTTCATCGAAGGCTCCTACAACAACCGCCTGGAAAACCTGGCTGAAATGCCCGAAAAATCGCTGGTCTGCCACTTCGACAAGACCGATATGCGCCGGGTAAAGGAGGTCTTGAGCGACAAATTCATCATCGCCGGGAATGTTCCCGCCTCCCTGATGTCGGCTGGTTCGGTTGATGAAGTGCGGGCCTACTGCGATGATCTGGTAGGACTGTTCGCGGGCACACCGGCTTATATCATGGCGCATGGCTGCTACTTCGAAAATACCACCGACGAAAAGCTGCGCGCCTTCATGGATTCGGTCAAAAATTAGTTCCATTTTCGATAAACCCTGTGCCCCGATAACGGGCACAGGGTTTTTTAGACCTGAGGAGAAATATCGTGGCTCAAGCACAAGCTTTACCTGTTGACCAGGGAACGGTTTCCAGGAAGGTTGCCATTGGCTTGTGGGCAGTCTTTATCGCCTACTTCCTGTCCAATTTCTTCATGAACGCGGTCAATATTGCCCAGCCGAATATGGTGGCAGAATTCAATGGAATGGCCCTGTTCTCCTGGCTGATCGCCCTGCCCGCGCTGGGATCGGCGGTTGCCACGCTGATGTTCGGCAAACTGTCCGATATGTATGGCCGGCGCTCCATTTTGCTGACTTCACTGGGGCTGTTCCTGGCAGGCGCCGTCCTTTCGGCCCTCAGCGCTTCGATGGCGTTTGCCATCGCGTCCCGCGTTATTCTGGCTCTGGGACAGGGCGCTCTGGCCCCAATGTGTTTCTCTGTCATCGGCGACTTGTTCGAACCGGCCGCCCGCGCCAAATGGAGCGGGATGCTCAACCTGCCCGCCGGTATTGCCGCGACCATCGCCCCCACCCTGGGCGGCATGGTCACTGAGAGCGGCATCGGCTGGCGCGGTCTGTTTTGGCTCATTGCCCCGTTACTTCTGGTTACCGGGGGACTGGTTGCAGCCAGCGTCCCCGGCCGCACGCAAAAGGTCGAGCAAAAAGTGGACTTCCTGGGGATCATCGTGATGGTCATTGCCTCTGCGGCGTTGATCATCGGCGTTTCCTGGCTGGGCGTCCCGGATAAGCTTGGCATCGGCATCGGGCTGGTCGTGGTTTCGGTCGTCGCCTGGGTTGGCTTCATCTCCGTCGAAAAGAAAGCCGAAGCGCCGATCCTCGACCCACAGGTGCTCTTCAACCGGACCTTCATCACGGCCGCGGGATCCGGCCTGATGTCCTTCTTTGGACTGCTGGGCGTGATGATCTACTCGCCCGTCTTCGCCCAGAACGTAATGGGCGTCAGCCCCACCCTTAGCGGCTCGATGCTTACGCCCTTCAGCATGTTGTTCGCATTCATGGGCATCCCGGCAGGCTTCATCCTGGCCAAGACCAGGAAGTACAAATGGATGTACATCGCCGGTTACGCCATAATGACCGTTGCCATGTTCGTCATGTGGAGTTTCACCAAAGACACGCCGCCCTGGTTGTTCGTGGTTGTCACGGCCCTGATGGGCTTCAGCAACGGCGTCATGCCGACCATCAACACGCTGGTGGCGCAGTTCGCCGTCCCCCGGCGTTTGCTGGGCGTCGCCATCGGCGCGATCTTCTTCTTCGTGATGATGGGCATGGCCATTGCCCCCGCCATTTTAGGGCTTGCCCAAAACAGCGTCCCTGACCTCGAAGGCGGTTTGAAACTGGTCTTCCTGGTCGGCGCGGTCACCATGGTCGTATCGCTGCTTATGGTCCTCACCATCCCCGAAGTCTCGATGGATGCGGAAGTCCCTGACCAAAAACCTTCCTAACTCCAAAGCGAGGGGTTCAAGATCTATTAAACGGTCACAATTTGCAATTCATCAAGCGCAATTTGTGACCGTTCTGGGTATACTTGAACCCCTCGCATTCTTCGCCAGACAAGGAGAATTTACCGTTGTTTACCGTAGACTTCGAACCCGTTGGCCGCCGAGGAGAGTTCAACGGCGACCAATCCCTGTTGGATTGCGCCCGCCAGCTCAGTGTGGACCTGGTCAGCGTATGCGGCGGCATCGGCAGTTGTGAACGCTGCAAGGTGCAGGTGATCGCCGGGCAGGCCTCCAAAATGACCCTCGAAGAGGAAGGCGCTCTGACCGAGGATGAGTTGAAACAGGGCTACCGCCTGGCCTGCATGACCTATCCCTTGGGCAACGTAAAATTGCACGTCCCGGCTGAATCCTTGACCGCCATCCAGCGCACCCAGGTCGAAGGGCTGGAAGTGGACGTGGAACCGGATCCTCCCGTTCGGGGATTGGATGCGGATCTGACCCGGCCGGGGCTTGATTCCCCGCTGGCCGATGACGCCAACCTGTGGGCCGCCCTTGCCGCACACGGCATCCCGGCCGGCAGACTCGATTCTCGGGTGCAGCAAACGCTCTCCGGGCAACTGCGCGCGAACGATTGGCGCGTCCGGGTGGCCCTGCGCGGGGACGAGATCGTCGCCATCGGTGCGCCCTCCACTCGTTGGCTGGGCCTGGCGGTGGACATCGGCACGACCAAGATCGCCGGTTACCTGCTCGACCTCGAAACCGGCAAGACCCTGGCATCCAGGGGACTGATGAACCCGCAAATCTCCTACGGCGAAGACGTGGTCTCCCGCATCGTGGCCGCCAGCAAAACCGAAGCGGATGCGGCCAAACTCCAGTCCCTGCTGACCGAGGCCCTCAGCCAATTGGCCGCCGACCTGTGCGCCGAATCCGGCGCCCAACCAGACGAGATCGTCGAAGCCGTGGTGGTCGGGAACACCGCCATCCACCACCTGTTCCTGCGCTTGCCGGTCAAGCAGTTGGGGCTATCCCCGTATGTGCCCGCCGTCGCCTCGGCGTTGGATGTCAAAGCCAGGGATATCGGAATGGCGATTGCGCCCGGCGCGTATGTTCACTTGCTGCCGAACATCGCCGGTTACGTCGGCGCGGACCACGTGTCCATGCTGCTGGCCACCCGGATCGCAGACGCTGAAAAGACCACCCTCGCCATTGACATCGGCACCAATACCGAAATCTGCCTCAACCATCGCGGGCGGATGACCAGCGTCTCGTGCGCTTCGGGGCCGGCCTTCGAGGGGGCGCACATCAAATTCGGGATGCGGGCCGCGCCCGGGGCGATCGAGCACGTCCGGTTTGACGGGAGTCGGCTCGAGGTCCAGACCATAGGCGGCGAGGCCCCGGTGGGCATTTGCGGCTCCGGCTTGCTGGATGTCGTCGCCCAACTGCGCCTGAAAAACATCCTGGACCGGGGCGGAAAAATGGGCGAACACCCGCTCGTCCAAAACAAAAACGGCCAGCCTGAGTTCCTGCTGGCCGGGCGTCCGGGGCTGGAGCCGGTCACGGTTTCACAAAAGGATGTGCGCGAACTGCAACTGGCCAAGGCTGCCATCCGGCTGGGCATCCAGGCGCTGGCCGAGGCCGAAGGGCTGGCCGAAACCGACATCGAGCAGGTCATCATCGCCGGGGCGTTTGGCACTTTCATTGACGTGGAAAGCGCCATCGCCATCGGGATGCTGCCGGAGCTGCCGCTTGAGCGCTTCAAACAGGTCGGCAACGCGGCCGGGACCGGGGCGCGGTTGGCGTTGATCTCGAAAAGCGAGCGGGAGAAGGCCGGCCAAATCGCCGGGCGCGACGGTTACATCGAGTTGGCCAACCTGCCGAACTTCACCCTCAAGTTTGCGAAGGCGACCTACCTGGCATGAAAATGGGCGCGCAGGGGGTTAACCCGCTGAGTTGGCCTGCAGGTCATCCAAAATGCGCTGCGCCGACTGGCGGCCTGATACCATTGCTGTCGGCATCCCGGTGCCGGGACGGGTGCTGGCGCCCGTGAAATACAGGTTGTGGTATTGCGGATGGCGGTTATCAGGGCGGAAATACCCCAACTGGGCCAGGTTATGGCACAGTCCATGCGTGGAGCCTTTGACCAGGTTGTAGCGTTTTTTCCAGGATAGCGGCGTGAAGTTGATCTCGAATTTGATGTGCGCTTCGAGATCGCCGATTCCCAAAGCCCGCAGGCGGCGAAAGACGTGCTGCCGCGCCTGGTCGCGGATGGCGCTCCAGTCCTGGCCGCCGTCGGCAGACATGTGTCCGACGGGCACAATGGCAGTCAGGGTGTCCTGTCCTTGCGGGGCCATGGATGGGTCGAGCCGGGCTGGGGCGTGGAGGTAAAGGCTGGGATTGGCTGGCAGGCCCAGGTCCCGGATGATGCTGTCGAAATTTTCGCGGTAGTCGTCTGCCAGGAAGAGCGTATGCGGGGGCAGCGTCTCATAAGGCTTATCCACCCCCCAGAAAAAACTGACGACCGAGCAGGAATAGCGTTTGCGGGCCAGCTTTTCCGACCGCCCGTCATGCGGGAGCAGGCGCTGGTAGACGTAAGGCAGGTCGGCGTTTGCCAGGACGGCATCTGCTTCCAGGCGCTGGCCCCCCTCCAGGATGACGCCGCGCGTCCGCGTCCCGTTGACCTCGATCCTGTCCACCGTTGTATCGAACTGGAACTCCACCCCGGTCTGCCGCGCCAGCGAAACGAGCGCCTCGACCACCCGGTACATACCGCCCTTGGGATACCAGACCCCGTGCGCCAGCTCGGTGTAAGGCATCATCGAGAAGGTGGCCGGCGCTTCGAAGGGACTCAGGCCCATGTAAACATCCTGGAAGGTAAAGGCGGCCTTCAGGCGCGGATCATCGAAGTAGCGCGACATGTTGGCATAGTGTTTTTTGAGCGGCTTGACTTGATGGACAAGGGGGAGATTGCTGAGTTTGAAGAAATCGGAGGCCTTGCGGAAATCGGGCTGCACCAGTTTATCAATTCCCAGGTGGTAGTGGCGATGGCCTTCGCGCAGGTAATCCAGCAGACCGGTGAAACTGCCCGGCTCGAACCTTTCCACCTGTTCCTGCAAGGATTTCATGTCGGAGGTGAGCGCCAGCCGGCTGCCGTCATCGAAGACCAGGTGATAGGTCGGGTCTACCCGCTGCAAATCCAGAATCTCACGCATCGAGGCGCCGAGCGCGGCGAATTCTGCCTCATACAATAAGGGCATCACGAACAGGGTCGGGCCGGTATCGAAGTGGTGTCCTTCGCGGCTGAGGCGGTCGCAGCGCCCGCCGGGACGGGTGTTTTTCTCCAGCACGGTCACGCGCAGTCCCTGTTTAGCCAGGTGGATTGCTGCGGTGATCCCGCCGATACCGGCGCCGATTACAGCGACAGATTTGCTCTTCATAGTTTTTCCATCCGAATAGTTTGCGTTTTCAAGAGGGAGGCCAGGGCCGACCAGCCCATCCACAGCCCCGCCCGCAGGCTTGTGCGTTCCGGGTAGGCGGCGCGCAGGCAATAATGATCCCGCTCGATGGCGCGCAGCATCCACTCGAAGCGCGCTGTGTAAGCGAATCCTGCCAGGCGGCAGCGCAGGTTTTTGACCTGCGCCGTGCAGCCACGCCCGGCATCGAAGTATTGGCGCGCCAGTCGCGTCCGTCCGCAAACCCACTCCCGGTAAGCGCGGCTATCCACGTCTTGCGGTGCAATCCCATGAGCCTGCAAGACCTCATGCGGAATGTTGAAATAACCCGCCTCGGTATCTTCCACGGCATCCCGCAGCATGTGGACGATATGCGCGGCGGTCACCGCCAGGTAGCGCGCTTCGTGCTGCGGCGAAGGGTCATCGTGGCCGATAAAGTAATACAGGGCTTCGGTAACAGCTATTGCCAGCGTCCGTGAATACTCCGACAGCTCAGCCTGCGAGATGACCCGGCCGCGGCGCCCGGCGTCGAAGGCCATCACGGCCATCATGTTACGCAAATAAGATTGCAAGCCGCTGTCTTTTTCGGTGTCATTGCGAACGAGATCCACCAGCATCCGTTCTTCAATGGACAGGCCGCCGAGCGGGGATCCGCCCCGGTAGCAGGCCTCCAAAAGGGATTCCTGGCGGCTGATGAAAGCGATCTTTTCGGACCGGCAGCCTGATTCCGCGTCGAGGACATCGTCCACCCAACGGAAGTACGCGTAAGCCCGGTAGGCGTC
Organism: Anaerolineales bacterium UBA5796; assembly: GCA_002418215.1. GTDB lineage: Bacteria > Chloroflexota > Anaerolineae > Anaerolineales > Villigracilaceae > UBA5796. Next base: position 15,750 of record DIDQ01000091.1, on the reverse strand, counting down.
CTCGACCCGTCCGCGGTCCACCAATAACCGGATCGTATAGTATGTTTGCTTGCTGGCCGATCTTGTTATGGCAGCAGCCAGGGATTGGCCGGCGTTGAATTTCCTGTCCATCATTTCCTCTGCGATTTTGTCGTTTGTGCCTTTTGGCACATCATGTCTATGTACGGGTGAAAATCACGAGGAGTTGCTGGAACAACCGGGAAAAGCCCGAAAGCAGCAGGAGGTCGCCCATCCCATGCTTCCGGGTGTTGCCTCAATTTCGAGGAGCACTGAATACGGGGGCTACCCCAGGTGGCGCGTGTCGTTCAAGCGTTTGAGAAAAGGAAAACCGTCGTCCCCCAGGACCAGCTCGCTCAGGCTGGCATTGTCCATTGCGAAGGCCCAGCGCCTCTCAGGGGGCAACCCCAGCGCCAGCCGCAGCAGTTCACCCAGCGGCCCGCCGTGCGCCACCAGCAAAACGGATTGCCCCGGGTGGTCCTTTTGCAAGCTCTCCAGCAGCGACAGCACTCGGGACGAAAACGCCTCCAGCGGCTCGCCGTTGGGCGGCGGCTGGTTGTAATCCTCCAGCCAGGCGGCGATCGCCTCGGGGTGGCGCGCCTGGGCCTCGTCGAAGGTCAGGCCTTCCAAAACGCCAAAGTTCAGTTCACGCAAGCGCGGTTCGGGCTTGACTTCGACCCCCGCCTTCTCCGCGATGATACGGGCTGTTTGCCAGGCGCGTTCCAGGTCGCTGGCATAGAGCGCATCGAACTTTTCCCCCATCAGGCGTAACGCCAGGAGCTCGGCCTGCCCCCGTCCCGCGGCCGAAAGCGGCACATCCGACTGTCCCTGGTAGCGGCCCTGGGCGTTCCAATCCGTTTCGCCGTGGCGCGCCAAAAGCAGCCGCAGCACGCTATTTCACCCTCATCGGCAGTCCCGCTACGAGTAGGTAGACTTCATCGGCGTGGCGGGCCAGGATCTGGTTGGCGCGCCCCAGGATGTCGCGGTAGGCGCGTCCCAGCGCATAAGCCGGGACCAGCCCCAGGCCCACCTCATTCGAAACGACCAGCATATCGGCCCCGGTCTCCTGCGCCAAAGCGGCCAGGGCTTCGACTTCCGCCGCCACGCCCGCCTCTATCTTTTCATCGAACGGATCGGCGCTGGGATCGTCAAAAGGATCATCTTCGGGACCGGCTGCCGTAATCAAATGGTTGGATACCAGGAAAGTGACGCAATCCACCAAAATGACCTTTGCCCCGCTTCTTGCCTGACGAATGGCCTGTGCGACGCTCCGAGGGGCCTCCAACGTGCCCCAGGCCGGGGGCCGCGCGGCGCGGTGCTTTGCCACCCGCATTTCCATCTCCTCATCTTTGGCTTCCGACGTGGCGACGTACAGCACACTCTCACCTGCGATTTCCCTGGCCCGCGCCTCCGCAAACGAACTCTTGCCGCTGCGCGCGCCGCCCAGGATCAAAGTCAGTTTTCCCATACGGTCCTTTCAACTACAAGCTGAGGCTGCCGGCGAAAAGCAGCAACACGGCCAGTTCGGTCATCTCACACAACGCGCCATAGCTGTCGCCGGTCAGGCCGGGGATGCGGCGCAAAATGAAGCCCGCCCCCAGCCAGAGCACAGCCCCGGACAGGGCAAAAGCCAGCAGGCCCATCCACCCGGCAACGGCCCAGGAAATACCGGCGGACAGGACCGTCGCCAGGGCTGCCTGCTGCCAGCGCGCGTTATCCTTCATGTCGCGGCCGAGTCCCTTTTGGCGGGCGTAGGGGTAGGCGAAAACTGCCATCGCCAGCACCCAGCGTCCCATAACGGGAGCAAGCGCCAGTCCGGGGAGATGCGGGAGCGAGACCAGGGCAGCGTACTTCGCCAGCAGCAGGAGTCCGCCGCCAGCCACGCCGAAGGCTCCCACCCGCGAGTCCCGCATGATCTCCAGCCGCCGCTCCGGGGTGAATCCGCCGAAGAGACCGTCGCAGGTGTCGAGGAAGCCGTCGAAGTGCAGGGCGCGGGTGAGCAGCAGCCAGGCGGCGAGCACAAAGACAGCCGTCACCAGCGGCGGGAAGGCCAGGTTGAGGCCGCCCGCCAGGCCGTAAAAGACGCCGCCCAGCGCCAGCCCGACCAGCGGGAACCAGCCCACGGCCCGGCCCATCTCTTGGGCCGTGAACATGCGCCGGACAATGGCCGGGGAGATGGTCAGGAACTGGAAGGCGGCGATAAAGGAGATCATTATTCCTTGTCCGAGACCCCGGCTTCGGCGAAGGTCGCCATCTCGGCCAGGATCTTGCAGGCCGCTTCGGCCATCGAAATGCCCAGGGCGGCCCCGGTGCCTTCGCCCAGGCGCAGGTCGAAATCCAGCAGCGGTTTCAGGCCGAGCCAGTCGAGCATCAGGCCGTGACCGCATTCCTGCGAGCGGTGGGCGGCGATGAGATAAGGCCTGGCTTTGGGCGCAATCGCAACCGCGATCATGGCCGCTGCTGTGGAGATGAAACCGTCCACCATCACCGGTTTGCGGTGGGCGGCCGCGCCGAGCATCACGCCCGCCAGCCCGCCGATCTCGAAACCGCCGACTTTGGCGAGCACATCCAGGCCGTCTTTTGGATCGGGCCGGTTGACCGCCAGGGCGCGCTCGATGGCCTCGATCTTGCGTTTCAGGCCTTCATCGTCCACGCCGGCGCCGCGTCCGGCGATCTTGGCCGCTGATTCGCCGGTCAGGGCGGCGGCGATGGCAGCCGAGGGGGTGGTGTTGCCGATGCCCATGTCGCCCGTGCCGACAATATCCAGGCCTTTTTCGATCTCCGCGGTGACAATTTCGATCCCGGCGGCGAGGGCGTTTTCCGCCTGCTGGCGGGTCATGGCCGGACCCTGGGCCATGTTCGCCGTCCCGCAGGCGATTTTCCTGACAGCCAGGGACGGATGCGGTTCCAGATCAGCGGCGACGCCCATGTCCACAATGGCAATGCGCGCCCCAATATGGCGGGCCAGCGCGTTGATGGCCGCGCCGCCGTGCAGGAAGTTGAGCACCATCTGGGACGTGACCTCCTGCGGGTAGGCGCTGACGCCTTCGGCCACTACGCCGTGGTCGCCGGCCATCGTGATGATGACTTTATCGTTGATGGTTGGCAGGGGATTCCCGGCTATGCCCGCCAATTGGATGGACAGTTCTTCCAACCGTCCCAAACTGCCGGGGGGTTTGGTGAGCGTATCCTGGCGGGCTTTGGCGGCGGCGAGGGCGGTTTGGTCCAAATCTTGAATGCGGGCAATGGTTTGTTCGAGCATGTTTTTCTCCTGATGGCTTGTTGCAAAGAACGCGAATCCTTCGCGGATGATCAAAACTCCACGCCCGGCTGGGCCTGGAGTCCGTCGTTGTAGGGATGTTTGATCTCCTTCATTTCAGTGACCAGGTCAGCATATTCGATCAATGCCTGGGGCGCATAGCGCCCGGTGACGACCAGGTGCAGCGTGGACGGTTTGTTTTCCCGCAGCCAGGCGATGATCTCGTCCACATCCAGCCAGCCGAAATGCAGGGGGTAGGTAAACTCGTCGAGGACGAGGATGTCGCAGCCGCCGCCGAGGATGCGCTTTTGGGCCTGCTCCCAGCCGTAGACAGCGCGGGCAACGGTTTCGTCCGGGTCCTTGCTGGACCAGGTGAAGCCGTCGCCGATGGGGGTGATTTCCAGTCCCAGCCTGCGGGCGGCCTTGATCTCGCCATAATTGGCTTTTTCGTGTTTGATGAATTGCAGCATACAAACGCGCATCCCGCGCCCCCAGGCGCGCAGCATCATTCCCAGGGCGGCGGTGGTTTTGCCTTTGCCGTCCCCGGTGTTGACGATGACCAGTCCTTGCCTTGTTTTTGCCATCCTGCCTCGCTATTTGGAATGGTTCAAGACGCCTTGCGGGAAGATGATCGGCGCGCCGGTAACCGGATGGGAAACGATCTCCACCGGCGTCCGGTAGGCTTCGCTGATGACCTCCGCCCGAATGACCTCCTGCGGCGTACCAAAACGCTTTAACTCGCCGTTGACCAGCAGGGCAACTTTATCGGCAATGAACGAAACGAGGTTCAGGTCATGCAGGGCCATCATCACGGCCAGGCGCTGCTCTTCGGCCAGTTTCCTGACCAGCGAGAGCAAATTGGTTTGGTGTTGCAAATCGAGGTGGTTTGTCGGCTCATCCAACAGCAAAACGGGGGTGGATTGGGCCAAAGCCCGGGCCAGCAACACCCGCTGCTGCTCGCCGCCGGATAACTGGGCGATGGAACGGCGGGCAAAACTTTCCAACCGGGTCTGCTGCAACGCCAGCCGAACCGCGGCCCAATCGGCTTCGCTTTCCCGTCCGAGCCAGCTCATATAGGCGGTGCGGCCCATCATCACCGCCTGTTCGACGCTGTACGCGCCTCCCAACTGCCGCGCCTGGGGGACGACTGCCAAAACCCGGGCGCGCTGCGTCACCGAAAGATTGGACAGGTCCTGCCCATTGACGATTACCTGCCCCGACACCGCCGGCGTCGTGCCGCTCACCGCGCGGACGAGGGTCGTCTTCCCCGCGCCGTTGGGGCCGATCAACGCCAGGATTTCGCCGGGCGATACTTCCAGGGAAATATCCCGCAGCACCGTCCGGGAACCGTAAGCAACCCTGAGTGATGAAATCGTCAACATGGCTACCAGAAGACCTCCTTCTTGGCGCGGCGCAAGATCCACAGGAAGAAAGGCGCGCCGGCCATGGCAGTCACGATCCCCACCGGCAGCGTGGACGGCGCCAGCAGGATGCGCGCCAGCATATCGGCCAGCAAGAGCATGGTACTCCCACCCAGGATGGATAGAGGGATCAACCGCCGGTAATCCGGCCCCCACAGGAGGCGGATGATGTGCGGGACGATCAGCCCCACGAACCCGATCACCCCGGAAAAGGCAACGGCTACCGCGGTGGTGAGCGAGGCGGTCACGATGACGAAAACCTTGGCCCGGTCCACGGCCAGCCCCATTTGTTTGGCTTCTTCCTCGCCGAATTGGAGCACATTCAGCATGTGGCCGGAGAGCGATAACAGTCCCATGCCGATGAGCATGTAAGGCAGCGCTGCCAGGACCGGGTCCCAGCCGGTCATCGGCGAGCCGCCCAGCAGGAAGGAAATGGCGCGATGGATCTGCAAGTCGGTTCGCAGCATCAGGGAGGACGTGACCGCCGAGGCAAACGCCCCGACCGCCACCCCGGCCAGGATGAGGGTGGTCAGCGGGACCAGCCCGTTGACCCGTGCCAGGTTATATACCAGCAGCACAGTAGCCACCGCCCCGATAAAAGCGCCCACCGGGATCAAGTAAAACCCGAACAAATTCGTCGGCCAGTTGAGGCTCATGGCAATGACCGCGCCCAACCCGGCCCCCGCCGCAACCCCGATCAGGTAAGGGTCGGCCAGCGGGTTGCGGAACAACCCCTGGTAGGCGGCCCCGCTGCTCGCCAGGGCCGCCCCGGTCAGGGCGATCAATACGGTATGGGGCAGGCGCACCGACAGGATAATGGCAGAGAACGACTCCGGCCAATCGGGGTCGAGCGCAACCCCCGGGATCAGGTCTGCGAGAATGCGTAGGATCGTCCCCGGCGGGATGAAGACCGCGCCCAGCGCAATGCTGAGCAAAAGCGCGATCAGCAGGAGGAGCGCGGTCAGCAGGTAAGGTCTTTTTCGAAACATGGCGGATAAACCGAGGCCCGATGCGGCATCGGACCTCGGTCCATTCGAACCTACTCGAATACTTCGGGGTGCAGGATTTTGGCGGTCGTTTCGAGCGCGTCCACCAAGCGCGGGCCGGGAACGCTCATCATATTGGGATCAACCGGATAAAGCGCATTCTCCATCACCGCGGCGATCACCTCCCAACCGGGACGCGCGGCAACGCTCTCAGGCGTGACGCCGTAGAGGGCATCTGCCAGCAAGATTACATCCGGGTTGATAGCGATCAACTCTTCGGCGCTGATCTGGGCGTAATCGCCTTGCAGCGCGGAGGCGGCGTTTATCCCGCCCGCCCGGGTGATGATGTAATCAATAAAGGTGCCAGCCCCGGCCGTCCAGGGATTGGACGGGTCGGTCGCGTCCAATTCGTAAAACACCGACGGAAGGGTGGACAACGGGGCAATCTTCTCCTGCACCGCCTTGACGCGCGCATCCAGGCCCGCGATCAGTGTTTCGGCTTCGTCTTCGTGCCCGGTCAATTTACCAATGTCGCGCAGGTTGTCCCATAATTCTTCATACGTCAGGGGATTGGCCTGCCAGTAAACGTTCAGCCCCAGGTCTCGCAGAGCCTTGACCTGATCTTCGGAGATGATCTGGGCTGCAACGACCAGGTCCGGCTCCAGGGCCAGGATCGCCTCAGTGGGCAACTCCCCCCAAAGCGCGCCCACGCTGGTCACGGCCAGCGCTTCTTCGGGATATAAAGAAAAATCATCCCGCCCCACGACCTGATCCCCGGCCCCGATGGCGAACAGGATTTCGGTCGTGGAAGGGGAAATGGAAACGATGGCCTGCGGGTACGCTTCGAATTCGAGCGTGTTCCCCAGGTCATCCACAAAGAGCATCTTTTCAGGTCCGGGGGCCTGGGTGGGTTCCGGGAGCAATGTCGGCTCAGGCTTGGCAGGCTCCGGGGTTGCCGGAACAGTTGTCGGGGTCGAAGCCGGCGCGCAGGCCCCGAGCAGGAAGCCGATGATCAAGATCACCGCGATGAATGGTCGAATTTTTTTATTGTCTATTTTATTGTTCATGGTGCAAATCTCCAGTAATTTCGTAGAATTGTTCTTCAGACACTCCCCGGCTTGGGCACGGATGACCCGACGAGAGAAGTCCGTACCCATGCCGGGAAGAATCAAAATCCCCTGCCGTTGAGACAGGGGAGGGACGCAAAATCAGATAAGGAATCTAAAACGCTCCACCTCCTTTCCGCGAGGCTTGTGGAAACCAATCAAGGCGGGCGACCTGGCTTTTCAGCCGTCAGCTTTCAGCAATCAGCCTTCAGCAAACGCTGAAAGCTGACGGCTTTTGGCTGGCCGCTGAATTACAGTTGCGCGACAGCACCGGACTTCACTTGACAAGTGTCACCGGTATCGCCATTAAACCATCCCATCCGGGGGTAAGGGTACCTTGATTGAAATTAGATTGATAAGGTGCTTGGTTGACTGCCACCATTTTACATCACTTTGGGGCAGATGAATGTCAGGACGATGGGCATAATTTGTCAGGATTTTTCGGACACCCTGCCATTACCGCCGGTTACAGGAGCCTGGCGCTTTCGATTATACTTGGGGCACTTTTGCTTCACGATTCTCACCATTTTGTTTACGCAACCGGAGCACAGCATGGCAAAGAAACCAACCAAGAAAAAAAATGATGCGGCCTCGACCCGAAGGTCATCACCGGGCCGGAACGTTTTCCTGGCCCTCACATTGGCGCCGCTGGCCATAGGCATAATTTTGATCGGCGCCTGGGTATTGGATCTGGAGATCCTGGGCGACCCGCAATCGCAGATCACGGTGGGCATCTTTTTCTTCCTGCTTGCCTTTACAGCTTCGAATGCCTTGCAGAAACGGTGGAGGCTGGCCGCGGGCTGGGGGCTATTGGCGGCGGCGGACATTGTCACCTTGGCCTGGCTGAACGTTGCGGTCCAGGTCTTGGCCTTGGCGGTCGGGGCGGTGGGGCTGGTCCTGCTGGGGATCGAGTTCTACCGGCAATTCCGGCAGGGCAGGGCAAAATAGCGGCGAACGTCCCTGAGAGCCTGCACCGGCAATTTTAAAAACCGCTGGCAAGGATTGATCAACTCCCTGGCAAGAGCCTGGATAACAATCAGGGTGGGCATATACGACTCCTAAGGCTTTTCTTAGGTCGTTTAAGGCATGTCTTAGCGTTTCCCCTTCCCAAAATCTCTATAATGAAAACGGAATTGACTGTCTGGTTAGACAGTCAATTCGTTTAATGCACTTTTATTTTCACATCCTGGTCGTGGAAGGAGGTGCAAATCTCAACAGGTCCGCCCCGGCGGCGGGCAGCGATGCAAAGATACGCCGTATGAGTTCGTCCAATTTGTATCCTAATCAAATGCAAGTCAAGGAGAAGAACGATGAAAGTCAAAGTTAATGAAGACTGGCTGGCAACCATCATAGCCTTCGTGTTGTTGATCCTGGCCATGGTCAACTTCATCAAGCCCGAATGGGTAAAGTTCTAGGAGACATCCGATGACTACTTCAACTGTTCGACAAGAAAAAGCTGCCGGGTCGGGTGTTGTGAACTTCCTGGTCGGCCTGGCGATCGTGGTGGCCCTGTCCTTCCTGGCCCGTTGGTTCAAAGGCCAGGTGTATGGGGTCAAAGACCTGTTCGGTTGGGGAGTTCCAGGCAAGGTTTTGGAGTTCCCGCTTTGGGCCGCATTGCTGGGCTTGATCGCCAACCCGATCCTGAAAGGACTCAAAGTCTTCGAGTTCTCGAAACCCGGCTTCCGCACCGAGTTGTTCCTCAAGATCGGCCTGGTGCTGCTGGGCGCCGGGATCAGCTTCAAAGTCATCGTCACCGCCGCCTCCGGCGCGATCATCCAGGGCATCATCATGGTCGCCTCTGTGTACATGTTCAGCTGGTGGCTGGGCGGCAAGTTCGGTCTGCCCGACACCCTGCGGGCTGTGATGTCCACTGCCGTTTCGATCTGCGGCGTTTCGGCTGCGATTGCCGCGGCCGGTTCGGTGCTGGCAAAGAAGGAAGAGATCACCTACGTGACCGCCCTGGTCATCGTCACCGCCCTGCCGTTGATGGTCATCGCCCCCCTGCTCGCCGGGGCCATGAACATGCCTGAACCCGTAGCCGGCGCCTGGTTCGGCGGCAACGTGGATACCACCGCTGCGGTCGTCGGCGCGGGCACGATCTACGGCGAGACCGCCCAGGAGATCGCCGCCGTTGTCAAGCAGACCCAGAACGTCCTGATCGGCGTGGTGGCCTTCCTGCTGGCGCTCTACTTCACCACCGTGGTCGAAGGCAAGAAGGAAAAGCCCAATGCCTCGATCATCTGGCAGCGCTTCCCCAAGTTCGTCCTGGGCTTCATCGTCGCCTCGCTGATCTTCACCTTCGGCTGGATTGACAAAGACGTCGCCGGCAAAGCCATCAGCGGCATGAAAGACTGGGCCTTCTGCCTGGCCTTCGTCTGCATGGGCCTGGAACTCGAAGTCGCCGGCTTCAAGAAGATGGGCTGGTCACCGGTCATCGTGTACTTGATCGTGACCATCTTCAACACCCTGCTGGCCCTGGGCATCTCCTGGCTGATCTTTGGCTGGTTGTTCCCCGCGAGCCTGTAACCGTTTGGAACCCAACTTTTCATTGATCGCCTGAAATCCGTGGAGGGGAACGCCGGGCAAGCCGGCTTCCCCTCCACCCAAATCATCGAATGCGGTCATCAGGAGGAAGAAATTATGGCTAAGGACTCCAAAACTCCTTTGCTGGATCAACTCGAAGAAGGGCCCTGGCCGAGCTTTGTAACAGAAATGAAGCGGGCTGCTGAAAAGAAAGACGCGGCCAAAGATTTGCTGCTCCAACTCGAACGCTCCTACGTGGACAAGATCGGCCACTGGAAGCATGGCGGCATCGTCGGCGTGAGGGGCTATGGCGGCGGCGTGATCGGGCGCTACTCCGACCTGCCCGAAGAATTCCCGGCCATCGCCGAATTCCACACCTTCCGGGTCAACATGCCGGCCGGATGGTTCTACACCACCGACAAACTGCGCCAACTCTGCGACGTGTGGGACAAACACGGCAGCGGCCTGACCAACATGCACGGCGCTACCGGCGACATCATCCTGCTCGGCGCGCCCACAGAGGCGCTACAGGCCTGTTTCGACGACCTGTCCGAGGTGGATTTCGACCTGGGCGGCTCCGGCAGCGACATGCGTACCCCGTCTTGCTGCGTCGGCCCCGGTCGCTGCGAATACGCCTGCATTGATACCCTCGACCTGCTGCACGAGGTCACCCTGGAATTCCAGGATGAACTCCACCGGCCCATGTTCCCCTACAAATCCAAAATAAAAATTGCGGGATGCCCGAACGATTGCGTAGCCTCGGTCGCCCGTTCCGACATTTCGGTCATCGGCACCTGGCGGGATACCATCCGCATCGAACCGGACGAAGTGGCCCGGTACGCCGACGAAGGGCTGGACATCCAGTCCGAGGTGGTGGACCTGTGCCCCACCGGCTGCATGGCCTGGAACCCCGAAGCGAAGCAACTGTCCATTGACAACCCGGAATGCAACCGCTGTATGCACTGCATCAATGTCATGCCCAGGGCGCTGCGCCCGGGCAAGGAAAAAGGAGCCACCATCCTGGTCGGCGGCAAGGCCCCCATCGTGCGCGGCGCCCTGCTCTCGTGGGTGATCGTCCCCTTCATGAAGATGGAACCCCCCTTCGATGAATTCAAAGACCTGGTGCGCCGCATCTGGGATTGGTGGGACGAGAACGGCAAGATGCGCGAACGGCTGGGCGAACTGATCAACCGGATGGGGATGCGCGCCTTCCTCAAAGCCGTAGACCTGCCCCCGGTCCCGCAAATGATCCGCGTCCCGCGCGCCAACCCCTACTACTTCTGGGACCCCGAGGAGGTGAAATAATGGCCCGCACTGACTTCGGCCCTCCAAGCTACAAAGACATGCTCCCGCCCGTCATCCAGAAGAACTACGGGCAGTGGAAGTATCACGAACGGGTAAAGCCGGGAGTGTTGAAACACGTCGCCGAGTCCGGTGACGAGTTGTACACCGTCCGGGTGGGTTCCTGCCGCCTGGTCAGCACGGATTGGATCCGGGATGTCTGCCAGATCGCCGACCAGTTCTGCGGCGGGCATCTGCGCTTCACCAGCCGCCACAACCTGGAATTCCTGGTCTCGGACAAAACCCAGGTCGAACCGCTGGTCGCCCATCTCCAGGGACAGGGCTTCATCGTCGGCGGGACGGGCCACGCCATCAGCAACCCGGTCCATACCCAGGGCTGGATCCATTGCCACACCCCCGCCACCGACGCCTCGGGCATTGTCAAAGCAGTCATGGACGACCTGGCTGGATATTTCACCGGTTCAGACCTGCCGGCCTATTGCCGCATCTCGCTGGCCTGCTGCCTCAACATGTGCGGCGCGGTCCACTGCTCGGATATCGCCATCCTGGGCATCCACCGCAAACCGCCCGCCGTCAACCACGACGTGGTACGCGCCAAGTGTGAGATCCCCAACGTGATCGCCGCCTGCCCCACCGGGGCCATCCGCCCCGACCCGAAGGAAAAGTCGCTCACGGTCAACGAAGAGAAGTGTATGTACTGCGGCAACTGCTATACCATGTGCCCCGGGATGCCGCTGGCTGACCCCATCGGCGACGGCGTTTCCATCTGGGTCGGCGGCAAGATTTCGAGCGCCCGCACCCCGCCCAAGTTCTCCCGCCTGGTCATCCCCTTCCTGCCCAACAACCCGCCCCGCTGGCCCGAAGTGACCGACGCGGTCCGCAACATCGTCGAGACTTGGGCCAGCCACGCCCGCAAGCACGAGCGCATGGGCGAATGGATAGACCGGATCGGCTGGGAGCGGTTCTTCTCCCTGACAGGCATCCCCTTCACCGTCCAACTCATTGACGACTTCACCCTGGCCTCTGAAACCTTCCGGTCTACGCCTGCCTTCAAATGGTAAGGATGTGAAACATGAACGACGAAGTGACTGAGGAACTGAAGGATCAGATCGTCGAGTTCTTCAAGCAAAAAGGGAAGATGATGACCCACCGCGACGTTGCCAAAGGTCTCGACCTGGACCAGAAGCTGGCCAAGAAGGCCCTCACCGAGTTGATCAATGCCGGCGCGCTGGAGTTCACCTCCTACGGCGGAGCCACCTTCATCAAGCTTCCCGACGCTTGAATCGACCAGAGCATCCGACAACGCCGAAAACGACCAAGAGATAAATTTCATCAGGAGGTAGATATGCCTGTAATCGAACTGGAAGGCATCCAGATGGATGTGGATGAAGATGGGTTCATCCAGGACCCTGCGACGTGGAATGAAGCCCTGGCAGTCGCAATTGCCAAGACGGAAGATGTCGAAGAATTGACCGAAGACCACTGGAAAGTGGTCAGTTACCTGCGGGAGTACTACCAGCAGTTCGGCATCGCCCCGATGATCCGAAAACTCTGCAAAGAGACCGGGTACGACCTCAAGACGATCTACGAGTTGTTCCCCAGCGGTCCGGCCAAGGGCGCCTGCAAGATCGCCGGTTTGCCCAAACCGACCGGCTGCGTTTAGCAGTTCTCGTTTGGCCGTTCATCGAACGAGGTTACATTCTCCACTGGGATAGGGGGGAGTAGATGCGCCAAAAGCCGTCTTCCCTGCCCCCTATCCCTTCGTTTTCCTAGAGGCCTTATGAGCGCAAGCGATATCATCTGGACCCTGCTTTCATTATTCTTCATCGGCCTGGGCTACTTCGCAGCCTTCGCTTTCGCTGCCGGGATGCTCTGGAGACTCATCGGCTACCTGCGCACGCCGATGCCGCTGCCCCACGCCCTGACCCCCGCGCCGAAAACCGAGGGGGGAGCCGTCCTGCGGGTGCTGGGCGACGTCACCCTTTTCCCCAACCTGTTCAAAGCCGACAAATGGCTCTGGGCCGGGGCCTGGGTCTTCCACGCCGCCCTGGCCGCCGTCCTCTTCCGCCACCTGCGCTATTTCACCTATCCCGTGCCGGGGCTGGTCCTTTACATGGAACCGGTGGCGCTGTTCTTCGGCCTCCTGTTCGGGGCCGCGATCCTGTTCCTGTTCTGGCGGCGGCTGGGATTGCCCCGCACCCTCTACATCTCCAACCTCCCCGACTATTTCGCATTGGCCCTGCTCGGCCTGATCGCCGGGACCGGCCTGATGGTCAGTTACTGGCTGCACGCCAACCTGGTGGACGTGAAGGGCTTCATCCTGGGGCTGATGACCTTCCACCCGGTCGAAGTGCCCCGCCACCCGCTCTTTCTGCTGCATTTATTCTTCGTCTTGATCTTGATGCTCTACTTCCCCTTCAGCAAACTGCTCCACGCCGGGGGCGTCTTCTTCAGCCCCTCGCGCCACCAGCCGTATCAGGTCCAGTTGCGCGGCAAACGCTACGTCAACCCGCTCGAACGGTAGGGAATTGCCATGCCAAAATTCGACGAAACCCCGATCATCAAAGACCCTGCGGTCAACGGCGTGCTGCGAGCGCCCGGACTGCGCGAACACGCCTCGACAGACGTGCGCTGCCACCCCAGCAAGCCCAAAGACACCGCCGCGATTGACCTGCCCGCCGAACTCGTCCCGGATTGGAAGGAGCGCGCCCTCGCCAAATTCGGCGAACTGCTGGAGCAGAACCAGGCCCTGCGAGTCTACATGGACATCTGCGTCCGCTGCGGAGCCTGCACCGACAAGTGCCAGTTCTTCCTGGGGACCGGCGACCCGCAGAACTTCCCGGTGGCCCGCGCCGAACTGCTGCGCCGGGTCTACCGCCGCTACTTCACCCCGGCGGGCCTCTTCCCGGACCTGGGAGCTGCCTCCGACCTGGACGAGGACCTGCTCCGCAAGTGGTACACCTACTTCTACCAGTGCTCCGAGTGCCGCCGCTGCTCGGTCTTCTGCCCCTACGGGATAGACACCGCCGAGATCACCATCGCCGCCCGCGAGATTATGGCCTCGATCGGCGTCTCGACCAAGTACGTCACCGAAGTGGTGGCAAAAGTCTATCAAACGGGGAACAACCTCGGCATCCCGCCCGCCGCCTGGAAGGACAACTGCGAGTTCCTCGAAGAGGAAGTCCTGGAGGAGACCGGGCTGCCGATCCGCTTCCCGGTGGACGAGGCGGGGGCAGATATCCTGCTCGTCCCGCCCTCCGCCGACAACTTCGCCAACACCGACACGATGATCGGCTACGGCAAGCTCTTCCACTACCTGGGCCTCAGTTGGACGACGAGTACCTACTGCAACGAGGGCGGCAACTTCGGCCTGTTCCTCAACTTTGCCAATTTGCAGAAGGTCAACCGGCGGATCATTGATGCGGCCCGCATGTTGGGCGTCAAGACCATCATCTGGGGCGAGTGCGGGCACGCCTGGCGGGCCGGCATCCTCACCCCCACCCTGAGCGGCCCGATGGACATGTTCGACCCGCCCTATCCCTACCACATCAGCCAGTTCATCGTGGACATGCTCCGCAAAGGCGCGTTCGACGGGCGGTTGGACAAATCGGCCAACGACGACTATCTCGTCACCTACCACGACCCCTGCAACTCGGCCCGCGCCGGGCAGTTGATCGAGGAGCCGCGCCAGATCATCCGGGCCGTCTGCAACCGCTTCGTCGAAATGCCCCCGAACACCATCCGCGAAAAGACCTTCTGTTGCGGGGCGGGCAACGGCCTGCTGACCGACGAGATCATGCCCATCCGCATGGCGGGCGGCAAGCCGCGGGCGATGGCCGTCAAGCACACCAAGGCCAATTACCTGGCGACGGTCTGCGCCATTTGCAAGGCCCAACTGCCCGAATCGATGCACTACTGGGACGTGCCGGTCAAGGTCGGCGGCGTGATTGACCTGCTGGCCAACGCCCTCAAACTGTAATCCTGGAGAGCCATGCGTAAAGTAGCCCTGTCTCTGGTTTCGCTGGGGATCATGATCCTCGTCGTCGTTTATTACCCGCACTACGTGGAAAAACCCGTCAAGGACGGGGAAGGCCCGCTGGCGGTCTACCTCGACCCCAGCCTGCCTGCCCCCGAATACCACAGCCCGCTGGACTGGTGGCAGAAGAACCATAAGAACATCGTCAACCGCGGCGACCTGCTGCAAGCCGACTGCCTGCAATGCCACGTCCCCGAAACGTCCTGCAACAACTGTCACAACTACGCCGGCGTGGCTGAGATCGTACCTTAACTGCTCCGCAGGTCGGATTGCCAACCTGTACCACGCAGTGGTATCCGACTTACTCGCCGGGATACTTGAACTATATTGCCGAGATACTTAAAGTATCTTGCCGAAATATTTGAACTATATTGCCGAAATACTTAAGGTATCTTGCCGAAATACTTGAACTATATTGCCGAGATACTCTAAGTATCTTGCCGAAATACTTGAAGTGAACCGGCAAGATATTCAGTCCGACCCGAAAACTGTCAAAGGACAGGATCACAACCAAAATGACCACAACACCTGATCCATCCCCAAAACCTTCCGCCTTCGTCAGCCGCCGCCAGTTCATCCAGCTTGGGCTGTACAGCCTGGGCGCAGCCTGGCTGGGGACCTGGCTGCAATCGCGCTGGTTCCCTTCCGCTAGCACAACCCAGGAGGCCGTACCGGTCTCCTTCCCGTTGGCCGAGCTGCCCGTCGGCGGGACGAGGGCCGTCACCTACGGCGGCGTCTCGGTGCTGGTGCTGCGCACGCCCGAAAGCCTGCGGGCCTTCTCGCTGGTCTGCACCCACCTGGGCTGCACCGTCCAGTGGCAGGCGGACAAAAAAGAATTCTACTGCCCCTGCCACGACGGCCGCTTCGACGAGTTCGGCGACGTGCTGGCCGGGCCGCCGCCCATCCCGCTGGAACAGTTCCCGGTGACAGTGGAAGGGGAGACGGTCATCGTGGGTGAAATATGAAAGCGGAGGCTGGCATGAAACATTTCCTGGTCTTGTTCGGCACGGCGCTGCTGGTCACGGCTCTCTTGCTGGCGCTTGTCCCCACCACAACCGCAGGAGCCTTGCCGGAATATTCCTCGCAGACGGGCGAACCCTGCGCCACCTGCCACGTCAGC
>DIDQ01000105.1 GCA_002418215.1 Anaerolineales bacterium UBA5796 | reverse complement strand
CGAAAATTTAAACCACACCCTTGGGCGGAAAAACTCTTGACTTAATCCCAAAAACGCCTATAATTAGAACATAAGTTCTAATTACTGTTACGCCCATGACTAAATCCAATCGTTTCGACCTTGTCCTGCAAGCCCTGGCAGAACTGGCCCCCGAACTCGAAAGCGCTCACACCGACCTCGGACCGGCCCTGCCCACCCTCAGCGAAGTCCTGACCGAGCTGGGACCCTTGCCGCGCGAGGCCCTCTTCCTCGGCATTGCCGAAGACGGCTTGCCCGTCCTGCTCGACTTGAGCGACCCGGCCCCGGGTCCCCTGCTCGTAGCGGGCGACGAAAAGACCGGCAAAACGGCCTTTCTCAAGACCATCATCCACGCTGCTGCGGAATTGCATGACCGTGAGAACCTGCAATTCGGTATCATCACCGCCCGCCCCGAGGAGTGGGACACGGAAAACGAATTGCCCAACAGCGCCGGGGTTTACCCGGTCTACGACAACTCGGCCATGGACTTCATCCTCGGCTTGACCGCCTGGGCGCACAATAATCGCGGCAGCCGCCAGGCCGTCCTGCTCATGATTGATGATCTGGAAAGCATCGCCAAACTGGATTTCGACGCCCGCCAAAACCTGCGCTGGCTGTTGCTGCGGGGCCCCAACCGGCGGGTCTGGCCGCTGGCAACCCTGAATGCCGGGCGCTCCGGCAAGTCACTGGAATGGCTGGAATCTTTCCGTACCCGCATCTTCGGGCGCATCCGCCACCCGGGTACGGCCCGCGATCTTGCCAGGACGCCAAACGCAAACCTGGAGGGTATCGTGGCAGGTACGCAATTTGCGATGCGCGAAAACAATAACTGGCTTAATTTTTGGATCCCGGCTCTGGATACTGCCGGATAGGAGGCGCGCCATGCAAACCGGAATGATGTGGTTCGACAACGATCCCAAGACCACCCTTAATCTCAAAATCGAGCGGGCAGCGGACTATTACCGCCAAAAATACGGTAAGACTCCCAATTTATGCCTGGTACATCCCAGTATGGTTGCTGAGACTCAGGATAACACCCAGAAAATCACCGTCCGCCCGTACCGCCCGGTGCTCCCCGGCCACTTGTGGATTGGGGTCGAGGAGAAAAACTAACCGACCGCCTGCTCCATATCTCCCATGCCAACGCCCCGCCTGATTAGCGGGGCGTTTGGTTTTAGGTTACTTTTCCAGCCATGATTACAAAAGCTATTGCATGACTCTGGCTATGACTCAAACTCAGCGACCACTCTGTCAGGCCCAACTCGTCCGCCAGGCGCTTGGCCGCGCCGGTCAGGTTCAGCACCGGGGCGCGGCGTTCATCGTGCAGCACTTCGATATCCTGCCAGCCCACCTCGCCGATACCGCAGCCCAGGGCTTTGGCCATGGCTTCCTTGGCGGCGTAACGCCCGGCCAGCGACTCGACTTTTCCGGCGCACAACTCGATCTCGGCCGGGGTAAATATTCGATTCAGGAGTCGTTCGCCGTGTCGTTCAATTGCTGCCCTGACGCGCTCGATTTCGATCAGGTCAACGCCTGTGCGCAGGATCATGGGGCTGGGGCCTCCGCGCACAGATTGATGACTGTACCGTCGTCCAGGAGCAGGGTGGCCTGTGGGTCGAGCATACAGTGATAAGGTTTGATCACATCTTTCAAGCCCGCAAACGGTTCGTGCAAGTCCGTATTTGCGAGGGGAATATCCACCGGGACGGTCAGGCTGATCGGGATGGTGGTCTGCACCGGGACGGTGATATTCAGGGCGATGGGCAGGTTAGTCCCCGCCGGGAGGACGATATTGGTTGGGGCGCTCAGGATGTTCAAGCCGCCGGTATTCAGCGAAACACGCGCGCCGGTGATCTGCACATTTTCAGTCAGCACGACGGTTGTGTTGGTGACCACCGGCAAATCGAAAACCACCGGTATCTCGGCAGAAACGTCAATAGTGGTGACGATATGGGCCATATCCATCTCGACGAAATTGCGGTGCAGGCCGCCCAGCACATCATCCACCACCTTGGTCTGGATGGTCCTGACTGCCGCCAGTTCCCGCACCAGGGCGAGGACCACGATCAGCATTACGACATTGACCGTGATGGAAACCAGGCTGGCGACGGTCCAAAACGCGGGGGCGATTTTATCGCGTCGAAACGGGATGCGGGCCTGCCGGTCCCCGCGCGCTTTCGTCTGCGCTTGCGGCTGGAGCTTTTTCCGCTTCGTCCCGGACCCGGCAGCGGGCGCCGGTTTGCGAGGCAGTTCCTTCAGCGGACGCGGCGCCGGGGGCGCGCCGGCGTCATCCGGCTTGGAAGAGAGGAGTGAGCGCATTTTGTTGCCGGGGTTATCCTGATCTTGCGGGTTAGCAGGGTCGGGTATGGTCATCTTGTCCTCCAATTTCGCATGGTGGTTAATATTAGCATAGAGTGGTCAAAAGGATGAGAGTATTGAGCCGGAAATCCAGCCTTTTGAACCGACCTCAGAGAGTGTTTGAAAACCTTATCACCAAGCCACCAAGCCGCGAAGTCACAAAATATTTTCCCTTTTGAGTCTTTGTGACTTCGTGTCTTTGGGGTGAAAATGCAGACTTTTCAAACACTTTCTCAGCAGTTCTCGATTGGGGATGGCTTAATGGCTATTGAGAATTGTTGAACCGGCCTTGTTTGGCTTCGGCTTGTATAGTATAATAGTACCAGTTCACAGGCTAGTCGTCTTTTATAGTTCACCTTATTCCAGGAGTTGTGCGCAGCAGAATTTTTCTTCTTGATTGCGGTTGGTTCGTTGGTCAGGTAAACTTCGGCTGTGTCTGTGGCAAGCCGATTTTTTGTTGCCCCGCTTGGGGCGCGCATCCCCCCTTAGAAGGGAGGTGAAATGATATGACATCTGTAAATTTGCGTTCGAATGAATCTCAAGATCAACTGCTCAAGCGCTTCCGAAAGCGCGTGGTCAAGAGCGGGGTTTTGAGCACAGTGCGCCGCAAACGCTGGTTTGTTTCGAAGAGCGAATTGCGCCGCATGGAGAAGAAGAAAGCTGCCCGTCGCATGAAGCGGCGACAGTACAAGACTGACTAACCAATTGTCAGCTATGCTCCTTTGCCGGTAAGCGGTTGGGAGCAGAATGGAGGCGTTTATGGCAAAGGATGATGGCAAGATCCAGGTTGAGGGGACGGTAGTCGAGGCGTTGCCCGGGACGCAGTTCCGGGTGCGGTTGGAGACGGGGCACGAGGTGTTGGCCTATCTGTCTGGCAAGATGCGTAAGTACTACATCCGCATCCTGCTTGGCGACAGGGTCAAGGTCGAGATGTCTCCGTATGATCTGACCCGCGGCCGCATCGTTTTCCGGCAAAAGAAAACCAGCCCGATGGTTGAAGTGGTCTAACCGAACCCTTTGAAATCATCCAAAAAGCCCCCGAATTTCTCGGGGGCTTTGCATTTCTCAGGGCAGGTAGCGGAAGGAGTTGAGGGTTTGGATGTAGTTGGCCCGCCGCAGCACGTTGGTCTTGCCGATGGCCCTGGCGCTCATGCTGCCGCGCATCTGCTCGACGGAGTCGTACTCGTTCTCGTCCATCCAGGCAGTGAATTCGGCCAGGACCTCGGTGACGCGGCCGGGGCCTTTCTTGAGCAGTTCGGAAGCCATCATGGCGACATTGGCGCCGGCCATGACGGCTTTGACCGCGTCGATCCCCGTGTGGATGCCGGTGGTGAGGGCGAAGTCCGCCTGCAACTGTCCGTAGAGCAGGGCGATCCAGCGCAGCGGCATACGCATCTCGTCAGAGGTGCTGAACTTCAGGTTGGGCACGACATCGAATTCTTCGAGGTCGAAATCGGGCTGGTAGAAGCGGTTGAAAAGCACCAGGCCGTCGGCGCCGGCATCGGCAAACTGGCGCAGGATATTCGCCAGGCCGGTGAAGTATGGACCCAATTTGACGGCCAGCGGGATGTTGATCTGGGCTTTGATGTTGCGGATCAGTTCGATGTAATTCTTTTCCAGTTCAGCGCTGGTCAGGTCGGGGTTGAAGGGCAGGTAGTAGATGTTGAGTTCGAGCGCGTCGGCCCCGGCTTCTTCGATCTTTTTGGCGTATTCGATCCAGCCGCCGGTCGAGACGCCGTTCAAACTGCCGATGATGGGGATGTTGACCGCGTTTTTGAGGGCGTTGACCTGGTCGAGGTATTTCTCCGGGCCGAGGCTGTAGCGTCCGATGTCGGGCAGGTAAGACAGGGCTTCGGCAAAAGAGTCGGTACCGTAGCTCAAGTAATGGTCCAGTTCGAGGCTCTCGTGAATGATCTGCTCCTCGAAGAGCGAATACATCACCACGGCCCCAATCCCGGCCTCTTCAAGTTTTCGTACGGTTTCGACCCGTTCTGAAAGCGGAGAAGCCGAGGCGACCAGCGGGTTCCTGAGCGGTAAGCCGAGGTAATTGGTGGTCAGGTTGGGCATGGTTCCTTCCTTTTGACTGGCGCAGGATCAACCCTGCTCGCTTTTTTCTTCGCCGCCGTTGTCGTAATGCATGGCTGCCATCTGTTGGTAGTATTTCCAGCGGCTTGCGACATCCCGCTTGGCGAGGGTCATCAGGGATTCAGCGCGGGCCTCGTCGGTTTGCAAGAGCATCCGATAGCGTGTCTCATTATAAGCGTATTGTTCCACCGGGATGCTCGGTTCTTTGGAATCGAGTTCGAGCGGATTCTTGCCCTGATCGGCCAGAGACGGGTTGAAGCGGTAGAGCGGCCACATCCCGGCCTGGACGGCCAGTTTTTGTTGTTCGAGGCCTTTGGCCATGTCAATGCCGTGGGCGATGCAGTGGCTGTAGGCGATGATCAGCGATGGGCCGTCGTAGGCTTCGGCTTCGAGGAAGGCTTTCAAGGTTTGGGCGTCATTGTAGCCCATGGCCACGCGGGCCACGTAAACGTAGCCGTAAGACATGGCGATCAGGCCCAGGTCTTTCTTGGGTATCCCTTTACCCTGGGCAGCGAACTTGGCGACTGCCGCCCGCGGCGTGGATTTGGACGACTGGCCGCCCGTGTTGGAATAGACCTCGGTGTCGAGTACCAGAATGTTGACGTTGCGCCCGGATGCCAGGACGTGGTCCAGGCCGCCGTAGCCGATGTCGTAGGCCCAGCCGTCGCCGCCGATGATCCAGACGGATTTCTTGACCAGCACATCGGCCAGCGAAACCAGGTCTTTGGCTTTGGAATCCTTCGAGCCGGCCAGCTTGTTCTTCAATTCTGCCACCCGATTGCGCTGTTCCTGGATGCCCAGTTCGGTGGATTGATCCGCGTTGAGCAGGGCATTGGCGAAATCCGGGCCGATCTCTTCGGTGAAATGGCCGACCAGTTCGCGCACATATTCGGTCTGCTTGTCGAGGGTCAGGCGCATGCCCAGGCCGAATTCGGCGTTGTCCTCGAACAGCGAGTTGGACCAGGCCGGGCCGCGTCCCTCGGCGTTTTGCGCCCAGGGTGTGGTCGGCAGGTTGCCGCCGTAAATGGACGAGCAGCCGGTGGCGTTGGCGATGATGCTCCGGTCGCCGAAGAGTTGCGAGACCAGCTTGACGTAAGGCGTCTCGCCGCAGCCGGCGCACGCGCCCGAAAACTCGAACAGCGGGCGAAGCAGTTGCGAGTTCTTGACCGTGGAAGGACTGAACAGCGCCCGATCCACATCCGGGATGCCCAGGAAGAAGTCCCAGTTTTTGGCTTCCTGTTCGCGCAGGGCCGGCTGGGGAGCCATATTGATGGCTTTGCGCCCCACCTGGGACTTATCTTTCACCGGGCAAATTTCCACGCACAGGGTACAGCCGGTGCAATCTTCGGGCGCAACCTGCACGGTGTAGGCCATGCCGTTCGAGAATTCCTTGAATTTGGATTTGGAATGCTTGAAAGTTTCAGGCGCGCCTTCAAGCAATTTTTCGTCATACACTTTGTGCCGGATGACGGCGTGCGGGCAGACGAAGACGCACTTCCCACACTGGATGCACAGGTCCGGTTCCCAGACCGGGATCTCGAGGGCGATGTTGCGTTTTTCCCATTGAGTCGTCCCGGTCGGGTAGGTGCCGTCCACCGGCAGGGCCGAGACCGGGATATCGTCGCCTTCGAAGGCGATCATCGGGCCGAGGACGCCGCGCACGAAATCGGGAGCGGCAGCCGGCACCGGGTCCCGGCGGGTGAGCGCGCTGGTCGCCGCCGCAGGCACTTTCACCTCGTGCAGGTTGGCCAGGGTCTGGTCCACAGCTTCATAGTTCTTCTGCACCACCACGTCACCGCGCTTGCCGTAGGTCTTTTTGATGGCCTTTTTGATCTGATTGATGGCTTCATCCCGCGGCAGCACGCCGGAAATGGCGAAGAAGCAGGTCTGCATGATGGTGTTGATGCGCTGGCCCATCCCGGTTTTTTCGGCCACGTCGTAGGCGTTGATGACGTAGAGTTTCAGGTTCTTCTGGATGATGATTTCCTGGGCTTCCCGCGGCAGTTGGTTCCAGACTTCGCCGGCGCCGTAAATGCTGTTGAGCAGGAACACGCCGCCGGGTTGGGCATACTTGAGCACGTCGAAGCGTTCGAGGAAACTGAACTGGTGGCAGGCCACGAAGTTGGCGGTATTGGCCCCGATCAGGTAAGGGGCCTGGAGCGGCTTGGGGCCAAAACGCAGGTGCGAGATGGTCAGCGAGCCGGATTTCTTCGAGTCATAAACGAAGTAGCCCTGGGCGTTGCCCTCGGTCTCTTCGCCGATGATCTTGATCGAGTTCTTGTTGGCGCCCACTGTACCGTCGGAGCCGAGACCGAAGAATACGCAGCGCACCGTTTCGGGGAATTCGATGCTGAACGCCGGGTCGAAGTCCAGGCTGGTGCCGGACAGGTCATCGTGGATGCCGACCGTGAAGTGGTTTTTCGGTTTGGGTTTGGACAACTCGTCCAGGACGGCTTTGGCCATGGCGGGCGTAAATTCCTTGGACGACAGGCCGTAGCGCCCGCCGATGACCTTGATCCCGGCCCGGTCCGATTCCACCAAGGCGTTGACCACATCGAGATAGAGCGGCTCGCCAGCCGATCCCGGTTCCTTGGTGCGGTCGAGCACGGCCACCGATTTGACGCTTTGGGGCAACGCGCCGGCAAAATGTTCGATGGAGAACGGGCGGTACAGACGCACGCGGATAACGCCGACCTTTTCGCCCTTTTCGACCAGCGACCTGACTGTGGCCTCGACCGTTTCGCCCCCAGACCCCATGACGATCACCACGCGTTCGGCCTCGGGATGGCCGACATAATCGAACAGGCGATATTGGCGCCCGACCAGCTTGGCGAACTTGTCCATCGCTTCCTGGACGATGGCCGGGGTCTTCTCGTAATATGGGTTGACCGTCTCACGCGCCTGGAAGTACACGTCCGGGTTCTGGGCGGTACCGCGCAACACCGGATGGTCAGGCGACAGGCCGCGGGCGCGGTGTTCACGCACCAGGTCGTTGTCAATCATCGCTTTCAGGTCGTCCTCGGTCAACTGCTCGATCTTGGTCACTTCGTGCGAAGTGCGGAAACCGTCGAAGAAGTGCATGAACGGGACGCGGGATTTGAGCGTGGCGGCCTGCGAGATCAGGGCAAAGTCGTGGGCTTCCTGCACCCCGCCGGAGGAGAGCAGCGCCCACCCGGTCTGGCGGACAGCCATCACGTCGGAGTGGTCGCCAAAAATGGACAGACCCTGGGCGGCCAGCGAACGCGCGGCCACGTGGAAGACCGTGCTGGTCAGTTCACCCGCGATCTTGTACATGTTGGGGATCATCAACAGCAGGCCCTGCGAGGCCGTGAAAGTGGTCGTCAATGCGCCGGTTTGCAGCGCCCCATGCACGGCTCCCGCCGCGCCGCCTTCGGACTGCATCTCGACCACGAGCGGAACCGTGCCCCAGATGTTGGGCCGTTTCAGCGCCGACCATTCGTCGGCGAATTCACCCATCCCGGAGGAAGGGGTGATCGGGTAAATGGCAATGACTTCGTTGACCTGGTGGGCCACCAAAGTTGTGGCTTCATTGCCGTCAATGGTTATTCTTTGTCGTTTCATCGAAAATATCTCCTTGTTGCTGATTACAGGCGAAACCGCCTGGAAATGTCACAAGTGTGAATTCTATCACGAGAACCCCTGTTCGGACTTGCGCGCCGGCTTACCTGCCAAGTTTAGCCCCAGGAGAGGAGACCGTATAGTTATATAATACATGAAAAAACCTGCGGCTTGTCACTATTTGGACAAAAAAGCGCAGGTTTGTAAGATTGAGAAATTCGACAGCAGGGTAACGCGACATTTAGGCCGCTTTCGCGAGCAATGCGGCAGGAACCCCTCCGGGGACAATGTGTCGCGTTACATTTTTTCCAGGTAGGGCCTCGCCAGGAGAAGGGCCGCCAGCGACTTGGCGTCCGGCAGGCTGCCGCGCTCGGCCATCCTGAACGCTTCGGCCAGCGGGATCTTCTCGACTTGCAGGTACTCGTCCGCGTCGGCTTCGAGTGGGTCCCAGCGCAGGCCGGTCGCCAGGTAAACGACCATGAACTCCGACGAGTAGCCCGGCGCAAGGAAAAACTGGCCGATCCGTTCCAGTTTGTCGGCGGCCATGCCGGTCTCCTCCCGGATCTCGCGGCGGGCGCACTCGTCCGGGGCCTCGCCCTCGTCCAGGGTCCCGGCGGGCAGTTCCAGCAGGTCCAGGCTGGCGGCGTGGCGGTATTGTCTGACGAAGAGCAGGTTGCCGTCCGCATCCAGCGGGACGAGCACCACCGACCCGCTGTGATCAATAATGTCGTATTTGACGGTGCGCCCGTCCGGGGTCTTCAAGTGGTCCCGGCGAATCGAGACGGCGCGTCCCTGGTAGATCACTTCGCTTTTGAGCACTTCGAAGCGCATGGCCTACTCCTTTAAAAAAATACCCAGGTGAAGGTTTTCCTCCTCCTGGGTATGGTTGGGATCGTTCAGAACGCCCTTTACGGGATTTGCAGTTGCTGCCCGACCGTCAGCGCGTAAGGCTCGACCAGATCGTTCAGGTTGATGATCTGCTGCGGGCGGACATCCCCATAGAAACAGGCAATACTGTAGATCGTCTCGTCGGACGATTTGACCGTGTAAACCGTGCCGGACGGGTGCGGGTTGAGGGCGCGCTCACCGGGGAAGGGGTTGCCGGTCTGCGGGAGCTTGATTACCAACCCGACAGACAACGCCCGCGCTTCGGCGTCGGTCAGGCCGTTCAAAGCCAATAACTCGTTCGGATTCAGGTTATAGCGGCGGGCCAGGCAGTATGGGAATTCACCCTTGCGGAGCGTGTAATTTGCAGGCACGTTCCCGCCCGGTTCCGGTGTCGGACTCGGCCCCTCTGTCGGGGTTTCGGTAATTTCATCCACTGGCGGCGTTTCAGTGGCGTCACCGGCACCAGGAGTGACCTCGGTAGCTTCGGCGGTACCCTCCCCCGGGGTTTCTTCGACCGGCATCACGGTTCCCAGTTGGGCCAGGGCGGTTTGGGTGGCCTGGTCTTGGAGCGCCTGCATTGGGTCCATTGATTCAGCGGGCAGGGGGGTGGTGAAGTCACTGCCTACCGTAGGGGTGGCTTCAGACTGCGGCGACGCAGACATGCTGTACTGGCAGCCCGAAACAAACAGGGCCAGCAGCACCGTTGCAACGGCGACAAAGCGGATTTTTGTAGACATAAGAGTCTCCTCCTCAAAACTGCACATCTGTGCTGACAACTGTGCTGATACTAGCACAACCTTTCTAGTGCGTCAAGCAGTGCGAAGGTCGGATTTTTTAAGGTTCGAGACTCCCAATGCGTCGGAAACAAGGGCTTTTACGCAACGCGCAATGCTCAACACGCGCCGCGCTACACGTACCACTCACCGCACCACACTCTCTTTGCACCACGCCAACGTCTCCCGGATCGCCTCGTCCATTGGTGCGGCCTTCAGCCCAAAGGTTTTCTCCGCTTTGGAAGTATCCACTACAAACGGACGGGTCCACTGGAACATCATCTCGACCGTTTCGGCAATCTCTTTGTTGAACAGGCCAAGCATCCGCATCACCAGCGGCCCGCCAAGCATGGATTTGACCGGGCGGCCGATTTCGGCCTCGATCATCTTGACGAATTCTGCCTGGGTCAACGGCGGGTTGCTTGGCGCAAACCAGACCTGCCCCAGTGCCTCGTCGCGCGTGCCGAGGGTAGCGAGCAGCCTGCCGAAGTCGGCGACGTAGGTGAAGGTGTGCGGCTGGTCGGCGCGGCCCATCAGGTTCAAGGTTTTGCCCTCCACCGCAGGCCGGATGGCGTAGCTTGTCAGGGAGGGATCGTCCGGCCCGAAGAAGTCCGAAGCGCGCCCGATTGCCGCCCGTACCTTGCCCGCCGCGTGGGCATCCAGCACTTCCTGGGCCATCGCAGCCCGGACGCGGCCCTTTTTGGTATTGGGCTGGACGGGGCAATCCTCGCTCAGACAGCCATCGAACTGCCCGTACATGTAAAGGTTGTCGCCAACCACCAGCTTCGCGCCGTTGGCCGCGGCCGCCTCCAGGATGGCTTTTTGCAGGGGCGGGAATTTTTCAGGCCATTCGTGATAATGCGGCTGGGCGCACTGGTAGACCGTCGTCGCGCCCCGGGTCAGCTCGATGTTTTGAGCCGTATCGTAAGCGTCGCCGGCAACCAGTTCCACTTCCGGCGGGAGCCGCTCGGCTTTGCCCGACCGGTTCATCATGCGGACCGTTTTGCCCATTTTCACCAGTTCGCGGGCGGTCCATTTGCCGAGCGGGCCGGCGCCAAAGATTATGTGAAGATCATTCTGAGACATGGATAATGCCTTTTCCTTTGAGAGATGCGAATTCAGGTTAAATCTGCTCTGCTTCGGGCAGCGGGACAATCACACGTTCTTTCGGGGCCGCGGCCTGGGTGCGCTGCTCGGAAACCTGTCGGCTGCGTCGGCGCTCGACGAGCATCTCGGCCACGATCAGGTTCGGCACTCACGAGAGCCACATGACCACCCGATAAACTTCCGTAAACAGGGCCTCGAAGTCGCCGCCGTAGCGGGTTTCGAGAAAGGGGATTTGGGTGCCGATCAAAATACCCAGCCACAGGCGCAGGGTGGCCGCGGCAAAAGTCAGGGCGTAGTTGCGCATCATCCACTCGCGATGAAGTTCCACGTTCCCGGCCCGGATATTACGGTAAGCGTTCCAGCCGGTCCATAGCCACAGGACGCCGAGAAAAACCAGCCCAAACTCCCCGACCATCCCGGAGCGGATGCCGGGGGCGATCAGGAAAGCCGAAAGCCCGCCGAGCAGGATGCCGACCAGGTAGATACGTCCGGTCCAGCGGTGCAGGCGCGGGGCGCGGTTCCGCAGGCGGGCCAGGAACTGGAACGGGCCAACCAGCAGCGCCACGCCGCCCGCAAAGGCATGCACGTATAACCCGGCCTGGCGCAGGGGCGTCTCGGTCGCGAACCGGGCCGTTGCGCTGTTGAAATTGGCCGGGTTGAAGGTGGCGTAAGGAACCACCGCAGCGATGCCCACACCAATGGCGAGGAAAGCCATCAGCGCCCAGGGAAACTGTCCTTTGAAGCGGGTCTTGTTCATCTTTTTCTCCTTGTACTTCTAAAATTGGTATTTTCGGCGTAATGGTGTGCGCCGCACTTACGAACTCGCATACGTGTTGAGCATGTTCTGGATTTCGCGGCGATAGATTTCGCCGGGGTCGGTGATGAACGACGGCATCTGGCGGCCGATCTCCAGCGTCACCAGCCCATGCACCCGGC
The DNA here is from genome assembly GCA_002418215.1 of Anaerolineales bacterium UBA5796. Classification (GTDB taxonomy): domain Bacteria; phylum Chloroflexota; class Anaerolineae; order Anaerolineales; family Villigracilaceae; genus UBA5796. Next base: position 64,614 of record DIDQ01000105.1, on the reverse strand, counting down.
TCCAGATCACCAGGGCGATATACAGGACTTCGGCGTCCATCCCGCCTGTGAACCGGCTCCACGCCCCCAGCATGGACTCCAGCTCCGGCGTCAGCGCGGCGGAGCGTTCCACCCGCAGCCTGCCCGCCGTTAAAATAGCCTGGATCGTCTCGATCAACGGCACCAGCGCCCAGGCCGCGGCCGGGACCGTTATGTCAGCCGGGGCTTCGTAGCCGGGGATCGGCGTCCCGAAGATGAGCTGGTAACGCTGGGGGTAGGCGACGGCCCACTCGCGGTAGGCCAGCCCCAGGGTCGCGAGACGCGCCGCGAGATCGGCCTCCGGCAGGGCGCGGACCGCGTCCTTCTGCGATTCGCCCAGGGAGGTGAACGCGTCCACGATCAGCGCCGTGACCAGGTCATCCCGGCGGGGGAAGTAGTTGTAGATGGCCGGGGCGGTGATGCCCAGCTCGCGGGCGATGGCCCGCAGGCTGAGGGCCGGCGCGCCCTGCTCGGCGATCTGCCGCCAGGCGGTCTCCTTGATGGCTTCTTCCAGGTTGGGGAGTTGTTCGGACTGTTTGGGTCGCGGGGACATGGGTTCCTTTCTCAATAGACTTTATCGGTAATTGGGAAGAACGTCCCGAAGGTTGCCGTTAAGCTCCTGGGGCGTTCGAACCAAACCTTCGGGACGGTGCTCGCAGTTTATTGCCGATAATGCCCAATAAATAAACACTGTATATTTATAAATAAATATACAGTGTTTATTTATGGCTGTCAAGAGGCAATTTTCAGGGTGTGCTGGTTGTAATTCCCTCGAAACGGTTGAAATGCTTTTGATCGAAGGTGATGGCTGTATCAACCCCATTTTTGAACATCCAGGCGGCATTGAAGGCATCAATGAAATCCACATTTTTCCCGGCATACCAGCCGACCGCCTGCAAAACCAGATCAGAGTCGCTCACTTCCAGGCCAGGCGTATTCAGGATGGCGAGTATATGGGATTCGATGTCATTCCTGGAGACATGGTAGAAACTTTCCAGCGTCCAGACGATTTCGGCCATCACCATGCTGGTCGTGACCAGTTTGACTTGTCCCTGGGCGGCGCGGCGCAGCAGCGCTTCCACCTGGTCGGCCTGGGCCGGGACATCGTCGGTCAGGAAGCGCAGGAACAGGTTGGTATCGGCAAAGACGGTTTCAACCGGCATCCTGGCTGTCCCTTGCGGCGCGTTGTCCGATGACTTGCTGGCGGATGGCGTCGAAATCCTGCTGACCAGAGACGGGGACGCTGCCGCGCAGCTCCAGAAGCGATTGGGTGATGGGTTTGATGATAACCTGCTCGCCGTCAATTACGAAAGCGATCTGGTCGCCTTCCTGCACTTTGATGCGGCGGCGGACTTCCTTGGGCAAGACGATCTGTCCGCGCCGGCCTATGCGAGTGGATAACATGATTGGCTCCTTGACTGACGTTTTGTGATATTGCCAGTCGTTTTGAATTATATCAGTATGTATGCGTTATGACATGCAAATAATTGTGTTATCCAGAAGGGTGATTTCAATAGCCTCGTTTTACTGAAATTCGCGCCATTTGTGACTGGAAGACCTTCAAAATTTGCGACATATCTATTCAGCCATATACTCAAAAATAGCGATGTCACTGCGAACGAGCGGTCTTTGCGAGTGAAGCAGTCTCCCAAAGGTCAGTTTTGCCCATTTAGCGGGAGATTGCCTGTCCTGGCGTCAGGCCAGGGCTTCGGCACACCTGCCCTTCCGCTCCGCTGCGCTTGGGGACTTCGTGGCGGGCGGTGCCAGGGAAAACCGCCTCGCAATGACAGCCTGAATAGTTACTTTGCGACTTTAATAACAATGCAGTAATCACCCAAACCGGGTATGCCGCGATCCCGCATAGACTCAAACCTCGTCCTTGACACAGCTCTTGCCGCCCGAGCACGTCCCCGCACACTTAAACCCGCTGGCGTTATTTGCCGGCTCCGAGTGGCAGCCGGTCTCTCCCCCGCCCCCGCTGCACCCCGCAACCGACACAGTACACATCCCCTGCGTAGCGCACGGATTCTCCGTGATCTGGCACGCTCCGTTTACGAGCGAACACGCCAAAGTATATTTTTGCTGGCTATACGGCAAACAACCATTCTCACACTCAGTGTACAAACAACCATCTCCACATTGTTTACTATTATCATTTTTACAAACGGACGCAGAAGTCCCACACTCAACTACTGCATCACTACACTGCGCCTCCACATGGCCACCTCCCCATACCAAAAATCCCAGTAACACCCCCAAAACAACAATCCATGTTCTCATACCTACATGCTATCCGTAAATTCGTGCGAGTGCAAGTTCAACTAATGCCAAAGCAACTCTGGTTTTAATAATCTCTTTAAATCTGGAGTAAAGTCAACCGGAAAGTTACTCATCAAACTATTCTCATCATCTGGATCGTAATGCGCACATGTTGCTACCGCCACACCCAAGTTCCAAAAAACACTATCAGGGTTTTCATCCACATTTGCGGCAATATCCTGAGACGGTTTATTTAAAAACCACCCGCACTGAACAACATTATCACTCTCGATAAAAGCACCTATATACCCCGACCCAAATCCACCTATATTTTGCGTAAACCCCCACACTCTCTGGTACTCCGTCTCGCTCGTCCACAGCATCTGCGGCTGGCCGCTATTACTCGCAAGCGGGAAATCACCCAGGTCGCCGATAATGAGCTTGAGCGTCGAGCCGGGAGTTTTCAAAACCTTCTTCGCGTCCTTCCCCTCCATCGCATTCCCCACTTTGTTCCCCACAAAATCATCTATCTGGCTGTCGCTGCCAGTGATGTGGTCAAAAATAGGATACTTGGGATCGGTGTATATCTCCAGCTTATGGCCCTCACTCTCCTGGTTGCTGCGGATGACAAACATCATCGCCTGCACATGCCCGCCATACAAATTGACATATTCAAGCGCCACATCCGGGAATGCCTCCGACCGCCAGACGTTCTCCGTCCCCTCCCGCACAAACTCTGCCGACTTCTCCCCGTTTGGACCGTACGCAAACACAAACTCATCCTGAGCCGACTCCAGATCCCAGCCGGACAACTCTACCCCCGTCAAAGTCGGAGTCTCAACCGGCGTCTCCGTCGGCGTCCCGCTCGGAATGGGTGGGAGGGTGGACGCCAGGGATGGGGCGGGCGTGGCGCTGGGCATAAGGCTGGAGGGGGCAGTCACTTCCAACGGCGCCGGCGCGTCAGATTCAGGGGTCTGACGGCAGGCGGCCAGCAGCAAAATGACAGCCAGGAGCAGGGTCGTTTTTTTCATCATGGGAATTCCCTTCCTCTACGATCCGGGCGGCGTCCCACCCTCCGCCGCCACTGATTACTGGTCACTGAAAACTGGTTACTGAATGACTCCCAACTTCCTCCCCACCTTCGCAAACGCCTCCAACCCCCGGTCGAGGTCCTCCGTGCTGTGGGCGGCGGAGATCATCACCCGGATGCGGGCCTTGCCCTGCGGGACGGTCGGGTAGCCGATGGCCATCCCGAATACGCCCTCGGCATAAAGTTCGCGGCTGAACTGTTGGGCCAGCGGTGCTTCGCCGAGCATGACCGGGGTGATGGGTGTCTCGCTGACGCCGGTATCGAAGCCCAGGCTCTTCATCTTGGCCTTGAAGTAGTTGCCGTTCGCCCAAAGTTTGTCCACCAGCTCGGTTGATTCTTCGAGCAGGTCCACGGCGGCCAGGCAGGCGGCGGTGTCGGGGACGGTCAGGGCGGAGGAGAACAGGAACGGGCGGCCGCGCTGGCGCAGCCACTCGACGATGGCCCTGTCCCCGGCGACCACGCCGCCCATCACACCAAAAGCTTTCGAAAGCGTACCCACTTCCACGTCCACTTTACCGTGCAGGCCGAAATGGTCCACGATGCCGCGCCCGCCCTTGCCGATCACGCCCTCGCCGTGGGCGTCGTCCACCATCAACAGGATGTCGTATTTCTTTGCCACCTCGTAAATCCTGTCGAGCGGGGCGATGTCGCCGTCCATGCTGAACACGCCGTCGGTGACGATCAGCGCCCGGCGGTACTGCAACAGGTTGGCCTGGATCGCCTCTTCGAGCGATTCGGGGCTGTTGTGCTCGTAAGCGATGATCTTGCCCCCCGACAGGCGGCAGCCGTCAATGATGCTGGCGTGGTTGAGCCGGTCCGAGAAGATGACATCTTCCTTGCCGACCAGGGCCGGGATGGTGGCCAGGTTGGCGGTGAAGCCGCTCTGGAAGGTGATGGCCGCCTCGACGCCTTTGAAGGCTGCCAGGCGTTTCTCCAGTTCGAGATGCAGGTCCATCGTCCCGGCGATGGAGCGCACCGCCCCGGGGCCGACGCCGTATTTGTCGGCGGCGTCCCTGGCCGCAGCTACGATGCGGGGATGGTTGGCCAGTCCTAAATAGTTGTTCGAGCAGAAGTTGAGCACTTTCTTGCCGTCCACCACCAGCCAGGCCCCCTGCGGCGACGACAGCGTGCGGATGGTGTTGTACAGCCCGGCCTCTTTCAGGCCGGTGATTTCTTGCATGATCCAGTCAATTTTGGACATTGGGACTCCGAGAGTAGAGGATTAGAGAGTGGAGAATAGTGAAATGGAACACTATGATTATAGCCAGTTTACGAAAGGCGGTCGTAATTATTTCGGGGTGTGTTCTGGTCCCATTATTTATTTCGCTTTATCCGTGATTTTTTGAAAAGCAACAAGGTCGCTGTGATAAAGAGTGGCTCAACAAACGCCTGAACCATGTGATAAGTAAAACTACTTATCGGGATCGACTTGGTTTGTTGAAAGGTTTCAAAATCGAATATAGGATTTCCTTGAATTACGATGAAACCTATCAATAAATCCAACGCAAGTACCGGAAGCAAAAAAACAAAACTCAGGAGAAGATATGTCAACAAGCTTGAAAAGAAATATCTTACGCCTATCCAGAAACTTTCTACGACTCTTTTGTTTTCAAACACCAAACTGTATATTCCAATGATGGCAGGTGGCCCGGCAAAAGCCGAACCTATCATATTGCTTATGTAATCAATCACACTGCTTGCATCAATATTCCCAAAGAAGAAATTTAAAACTTGAAAAATTATCCAGCTAATACTATAGGTCGCAATGAACAGGTATGCGAGCAGCAAAACAGCGAAACCTATCAGTGTGCCCAATTGATTATTGAATGCTTCCCAAATTTTTGCGAAACCAACATCGTCCCCCTGAATATTTTGGCCTGATAAATATACAATCCCAAATCCGAGAAATCCTGCAGAAATAAGGATTCCGAACATTATGAAAATATTCAAGACAACAAAGAGCGGTATGTCGGTTTTATAGAGAACTGCTCGTTGACTAAAAAAGAGCAAATACAAAGTCAAGCTCAAAAGCCAAAAAAGCGGTTCTCTAATTACGATACTCCAACTTTCAGTGAAAAGCTTTTTGAAGGCCATCTTCCCTCTCAACTATCGAGTTTGTCCGTTTCATCTTCCGCCAGCAGCCCCATCTCGGCCAGGGCCGCCATCACTTTGCACTGCGCCCCGGCTGTTATCGCCAATTTCCTAAAAAATCGAACCGGCCCAGACGAAGTCCGAGAAACCGGGCGCGGGGTATTTTCCCACCAGCCAGGATTCGGTGAGGGGGTATTTTGCCGCAATTCGCTTGAGTTTCTGGTCATCGGCAAGAATGGGATGGTATTTCACCTCGAGGGCGGACAAGCGGCTATTTTTTGAGACGATGAAATCAATCTCATATTCGCTGCCTCTGGCGAGATAGTTCAGTTGACCGTACAACCGCAATTGATTGAAAACAGCATTCTCGAACATTGCGCCTTCGCTCAAGCTTGCCATAATGCCGGCAATGCCATTGTCGCAAAAGTACAGTTTTCTTGCCAGCGCCAAGGGCTTGTCCCCACCGGCGAAAGCAGGCAACCTTCGGATCACATAGGTCATTTCAAGAAAATCCAGATACTGCATCACCGTCGGGCGGGACAAGCCGATGGTCGAGGCCAGCTTGGTGATGTCCAGTTTGTTACCGATCCGCAGGGCCAACAGGCGCACCAATTGCTGGAGTTCACCGATCTTCTGGAAATCGGCCAGGGCGCGAACATCAACGTTGATGTAGGATGAAAAAATATCGTTCAACAGGTCCTGCCGCACCGACGAGCGGGTTTCCAGAACAACATCCGGCAGCCCGCCAAAGGTGATGAATTCTTCGTAAAAACCCTTGAGCCGCTCGTATTCGTGAGGGTCGAAGCGCATGTCGGGGAAGGATTCCCTGCGCCGGTAGGGGACACCGCGAAAATCCAGGAACTCCCCGAAGGTCAGCGGGAACATCTCGAAGATCACCTTGCGTCCGGCAAGCGACTCGCTGAAATAATTTTTCAGGTAAAAAGAACTGGAACCGGTCAACAGGAATTTGATCCCGTAAGTGTCAAACAAATATTTGACCACGCTCGGCAGGTTGGGCACATACTGGATTTCGTCCAGCGCCACCGCCATCGGCTGGTTGGGATCCAGGCCACGGTTGCGCAAGTAATCTAACACCAGGTCATAGTTACTTTCCTGGAACACGGCCCGCTGGTCGAGGCGTTCGAGGTCGAGATAGATTTTGTTGGGAGAGGGAATTTGCTCCAATAGCCAGCGCAGGGTGGTTGTCTTGCCTACGCGGCGCATCCCGGTGATGACGATAGCACGCTGGTCGGCGAGCGCATCTTCGAGGGTCGGGAACAGGTAGCGAAAATAGGTGCTCACGTTTTTATTTTACAAAAATACATGCTTTTTGTAAAGTGACAATTTCATAAAGTGGAGATTTAAGCTGCGCCTCAACCTGACAGGTCGGCAGCAATCCCGGTCTCATCTTCCGCCAGCAGCCCCATCTCTGCCAGGGCCGCCATCACTTTGGACTGCGCCCCCGTTTTGACGATGACCGTCGTCGGGCCGAGTATCTCGCCCAGGAAGCGGCCGGCCTTGGACCGGCGCAACTCGTCCAGGACCTCGGGCCGGCTGACCCTTAAAACGACCGTTTCCTGCACCCGGGCTTCGGTGCCGTTGACTTCCCAGCGTTTGAGGGCCTTGACCAGCGAGGGCGGGATGTTGGCCCCGGTATGCTTGTTGAGCAGGGCCAAAAGGTGCTCGACCTTCAAGCCTTGCTTGAGCGCACGCGCCAGCGAGGCCGGGGTGAGCAGGTAGACGTAATCGTCCTTCTTCGGCCCCAGCCATTCCCCAAAGCGGGCGATTTGATAACGAGCCGCCCGAGGCGCAAGACGCGGCACGATCACTTGTCCACTTGAGCGCGCCACGAATTTCCCGATCTCACTTTTTCCTTTTCCCTTATCGCTTATTACTCTAAATGCCGAAACATCCTTCCCCTCCTCCGGGGCGGCCAACTCGACCATCCCCAGCCAATATAACGGACCCGTCACCAGGTAACGGACCAGCGCGCCGTCCACTTCGTCCCAGTGGTCGAAGCCGCGCAGGTACACGCCGTCAGACAGGCGCTTGACGAACCAAGAATCATAATCCCCTGCCGGGCGCTGGAAATCGGGGTGCTGGGCCTTGACATTGCGGACGAAAGCCGTCAGGCTCCACCACTGGCCCTGGGGCAACGCGTCCAACAGGGCCAGCAGGAAGCGGCGCGTCGCCAGCGGGTCGTTGCGCCACTCGCCCTCGCAGGCCAGGCCGGGGATTTGGCGCAACTCATTGAAATCGGGACTGTCGAGCCAGGCGTCGGTGAGTTGTTTCAGGGCCTCGGCCCGGGTCGCCTCGAGGAAGGCTTTGACGGAATCCGGCTGGGGCGCGGAAGCGGCCAATATGCGCGCTGCCGCCAACAGGTCCCGGATGACCGGGGCGGGGAGGCGCAGGTCGGCGGGGTCCTCCCGTCCCAGGCGCAGGGCGGCCAGCAGGGTGGCGGCGTCGTCCAGCAGCCAGTCGTCCGCAGGCAGGGGATGGGCCTTTTCCAGCGGAGATGCCGGCCTGCCCAACGGTTCATAATTGACCACAGAGACTACCGAGTTCACAGAGATTTTTTGATTGGTTTTTCCTTCGTGTCCTTCGTGCCCTTTGTGGTTAATGATCTTAAACAAATCATCGGGGATGTAAATAAATTCCTGCGGGCCGGAGGGGGTGTCGAAAAAGGCGGTGGCGATCAGGGCGCGGTAATACAAAATTTCAGCGGTGGAGGCGGGTTTGCGGTGCGGCTGCTCCCGGTCACGTTTGCCGGGGCCGATCTCGCGCACTTCGCCGAAGCGCCGCGAAAACTCCACCAGCGGGATGCGGCCATTTTTGGCAGACAAGGCATCCAACGCGGCGCGGGCTTCGGGGGGCAGGGTCTCGGTTATCTCGGCGGCCAGGCCGGGGTCCAGGAGCGCCGCGCAGAGTTGCTCGCGGCAGGCGTCGGCATCCGCGCCGGTCAGTTCGATCCCCCACAGTTCGGCGATGATCCGCAAGTGACCGGGATCGTGAGAAAGAAGGGAGGCGGACAAATCAGGCATGGGTGAGTTCGAGGTGAGAAGGAAAAGTGAGAAGGTAAGAAGTAAAAAGGAAAAGGGGCTTTTACCTTGTTACTTTTCACCTTTTACAACCCGAAGGGCATTAGGCAGCATCTCGAATGAAACCCGGCGCAGGTTGCTGCCGAAACTGGTGTAGATCTCGCCGTCGGCGTGGATGTAGAGCGGCCTGTCGGCGGTGAGCGAAAATTTGCGGCAACTGCCCATTTTGACTTGCGGGAAGCGCCCGTGCGTGCCTTTCATCACCTCGGGCACGAGGCGGAACATGGTCAGGCGGCTGCAACCGGCGATCATGGCGTAGTGGAACAAGCCGTCGTCGTTCCTGGCTTCGGGGGCGACCATGAAGCCGCCGCCCTCGCGCGGCCCGTTGCACAGCACCGTCATCAGGCTGGATTGCTCCCAACTTTCGGCGTCGGTGGTGATCTTCATCTGGGCGGGCTGGTGGTTGAGGAGGATGGTTTGCAGCACGGCGGTGAGATACATGGCAAAGCCGCGCAGGACGGGCAATTTATGCGAGCGGATGGTGACCACCGCGTCGAAACCGATGCCGAGGCTGTTGTCGAAATATTCCCGACGCCCGTTCTCGTCGGTCATCAGGCCCAGGTCTACGCTGGACGGTTCCCCGTTCAATGCGAGGGCGAGAGCGTGATCGGCCTTGGCCGGGATGCCGATGCTGTGGGCGAAATCGTTGCCCGAGCCGACCGGGACGACTCCCAGGAGCGGACGCCTGCCTTCGGGGAGCTGCATCAACCCGTTGACCACCTCGTGGACGGTCCCATCCCCGCCCATGGCGATGACCATCTCATAGCCCTGCTCGCCGGCCTGTTTGGCGAGTTCGGCGGCGTGGGTCGGGTAGACTGTGCCGCTCCAGTCGGCGTGGCCGTACTCGCTGACGATCGGGCGGACATCGTTGGCGACCCGCCAGGCGTTGCCCATATCGGCCATCGGGTTGAGGATGATCTTGACTTTGCGGGACATGCGGCGCCTCCAGAATTCGTAGTAGCGGCTTTAGCCGCTATAGATGCGATGAAAACGACGGAAGTCGTTACTACGTCAACAAACAGCGGAGGCCGTTCTCAGGTCTCCGCGATGATGGACGAAAGGGGCAGCCGGTCGGTCGGGCCGCGGGCTTTTAAAATTGTACCGCGCTGGTATTTTTTAGCGCGGTAGAGGGCGGCATCGGCGGCGCGTAGCAAATCCGAGGCGGTTTTGCCGTGCAGGGGATATTGGGCTATCCCGCCTGAGATGCTCATACTGATCTCATTGCCATCGGGCAACTTGATGAGGAGGCGACCAAGCCGGTGCTGGAGTTTGGTCACCGCCAGCACAGATGGCTCGATATCTGTATCTGGCAAGATGAGAGTCAACTCGTCGCCTCCGTAGCGGGCCAGGAAATCGGTGGCGCGGATGTTTTCGTTGAGCATCCCGAATGTCTGGCGCAGGATGACATCCCCGACCTCGTGGCCGTAGGTGTCATTGATCCGTTTGAAGCCGTCCAGGTCCATCATCACGACCGAAAAGGGCCGCCCCGAACGTGAAGCCCGCCGGACCTCGGACTCCAATTGTTCGTCGAGGGCGCGGCGGTTGGGCAGCCCGGTCAGGATATCCACCTTGGCCTGCTGGCTGACCAGTTCGTGCAGCCTGGCATTTTCGATTGCCACCGCAGCATGGTCTACCAGCATGGTGATCAAGCGCATTTGCGACTCGGAAAATTCGCCCGGCTGTGAGCGCGAAAGGTTCATCACCCCCACGACGTTATCGTCCACTCTGATGGGCAGGCTGACGATCGAGCCTCGCCAATGGTTGGGGGTATTGATATACAGCGGATGTTTGCCCATATCCGGGATGATGATGGGCTGGCCGGTACGGGCAACTGTGGCCGTCAACCCGTTGGGACGCGGTTCGGCGAAGGCCACGTTCCGGGTCCCGTCGTTTTGCAGGGCCGAGCCGAATACCAGTTTGTCTTTTTCTTTGTCGTAGAGGAAAATGTGGGCGGCAAAGGCATTGTCGAGAAGCCGCATGGCCTCTTCCACAACGGCCTGGAGCACCTGTTTCAAATCCAGGCTGGAGGTGAGATGGACGCTGATCTTCTTCAGGGCTTCCAATTCGTCGGCCTGGTGCATGACCACAGCCAACAATCGTTCCTGAGACATCAGGTCATTGAGCAATTTAAGAATAGCTTCATCCCTGGCTTCGGGATAAAGCTCCTTTTCCAAAGTCGTTGACAGCGCCCCTAAAAGATTTATCAGTGCTTCACGTTGGCGGGATGGTAAATCGGTGTTTTCGAGATGTTGGCGCACTTCGTTGTAACTCTTTTGATTGGAGGCATTCACAAGAAATCGTTCCTCTCCACACGAAATTATAATATAAGATTATGTCCGAAATCATACCCCTAACGTTACTGTAAATTTGAAGCCTTTCAACCCGCCAAAAGTCTCATTAGCATTCCAGTTTTTTCACTTTTATAGTATTACCGCTCAACATTTGCATTGTGCGCGCAAATCTTGTAACGCGACTCTTCGGCAGGCTCATCTGTGCCGCACCACAGGTGCAGGCAGGACCGGTATTTATGTCGCCTTTTGGTTGCGGAATAAATTCCGCGTTACGTCGCTCCAACTAAAACCCGCTGCGGAAGCTTCATCTTACGGGGAATTCGGCCCTCCGGCTGCGGGCCTCAACCGGCTGCCTTATGTTAAAATGAACTCATTCTTGAAAACGGAGTAACCCAGTGCCCAAAAATTCGCGGCCCAATTTTCCTCCGGCCACACCGCTCCAGCCGCGCAAGCGCGCCATCCTCGTCGGCGCATCGAGCGGGATCGGCGCGGCCCTGGCGCAGCAACTGGCAAAGGAAGGCTACAGCCTGGCCTTGCTGTCCCGCCGCCTCGACCTGCTCGAAGAAGTATGCGCCCAGATCAACCGGGAGGCCGGGGAAACCCGCGCCCAGCCCTACGCCCACGACGTGACGGAATATGAAACCGTCCCGGCCCTGCTGCAAAAGATCGTCCAAGACCTGGGCGGCCTCGACCTGTTCATCTATAACAGCGGCGTTTCTCACATGGTGGGTCTCAAAAATTACGATTTCGAAAAAGACCGCCGCACCACCGAGGTCAACTACCTCGGCGCGCTGGCCTGGCTCAACCCGGTGGCAGCCATGTTCCAGAGCGCCAGATCCGGGCAGATCGTCGGCATGTCGTCGGTGGCCGGGGACCGCGGGCGGGTGGGCAATCCTTCCTACAACGCCTCCAAGGCCGCTTTCACCTGTTACCTCGAAGCCCTGCGCAACCGTCTCAGCCGCTACGGGGTCAACGTGCTGACGATCAAACCCGGTTTCGTCGAGACCGACCTGCTCAAGGGAGCCAAAAAACTCTTCTGGGTCGTCACGGCTGAGGCCGCCGCCCGGGACATGGTCAAAGCCATTCGCAAACGGAAACAGGCCATTTACGTCCCGGCCCGCTGGCGCTGGCTGATGCTTGTCATCGTCCACATCCCGTCGGTCATCTTCCGGCGGCTTACATTCTAATTGTCACCCTGAGCGGACGCGAAGGGTCTATTGACCAAGCCCTGGATGCTTCGCTGCGCTCAGCATGACAACCTAAATGACTCTTTAAAATGTCCCTCACCCTCGAAAAATCCTTTACCAAGCTCGAAAACTTTGGGCATTCGCTGAAAACGCCTGCCTATCTTTTAAGACCTGAAACCGTGGAAGAAATTACGGAGACATTTGGACTGGCGCGCAAAACAGGACTGACCGTGACCCTGCGCGGCGCAGGGCGCAGTTACAATGACGCGGCCCTCAACGGCGGCGGCATCGTCCTGGACCTGAGCGGCCTGGCGCGCGTTAAAGCGTGGGATCCCGGATCCGGGCTGATCACCGCCGAACCCGGCCTGACGCTGGAACAACTCTGGCAGACTGTCCTGCCCGACGGCTGGTGGCCGCCGGTCGTCTCCGGGACGATGCTCACCACCCTCGGCGGCTGCCTGGGGATGAACATCCATGGCAAGAACAACTTCCGCATGGGCACGTTTGGCGAGCACGTGGTCGAATTCGACGCCATCCTGCCGACCGGAGCCGAAGTGACCTGCTCGCCAACGAAAAACGGCGACCTGTTCCGGGCCATCATCAGCGGGATGGGCATGTTAGGGGTAATAACCTCTGTCACCCTGCAAATGAAGAAGATCGAGTCGGGATTGCTCGAAGTCCACGCCTGGCCCACGCGCACCCTCGAAGAACAACTCAACAGCCTGCTGGAAGGCGCACCGCATTACGATTATATTGTCGGCTGGCTCGACACAATCACCATCGGCCACGGCCAAATCCACGCCGCCAACTACGTCCACGACGACCCCGACCCGGCCAAGATGCAGGTCAGTTACCAGACCCTGCCGGGCCGCCTCTTCGGCGTAATGCCCAAACGCCTGCTGCACTATTTTATGAAGCCTTTCGTCAACAATCTCGGTTCGTGGGGCGTGAACACGGCCAAGTACCTCGCCAGCCTGCGCCGCCACACCTTTCGCCAGAGCCACGCCGCCTTCCACTTTTTGCTGGACTACGTCCCGAAATGGGAACTCTCCTACGGCCGGGACGGACTGATCCAGTACCAGTCCTTCCTCCCGAAGGAAACCGCCCTCCAAACCTGGACCGAGATGCTGGATACCGCCAAAAAGAACGGCCTGCCATCCTACCTGGGCGTCACCAAGCGCCACCGCCCGGACGATTTCCTGCTTACCCACGCTTTAGACGGTTTCTCGCTGGCCCTCGACTTCAAAGTCACCAACCGCAACCGATCACGCCTGCTGGCGATGCTGCGCGATTTCGACCGCACCGTCCTGGAGGCTGGAGGCCGTTTTTACTTTGCCAAGAACAGCGAGACCGCTCCCGAAACCGCCCTGGCCTTCCTCGGCGAAGAGACGGTGGCGCGCTTCAAGGCTCTGAAAAAACGCACCGATCCGCACAACCTGCTCGAATCCGACCTCTACCGGCGGGTGTTTGGATCGTTATAAAAGAAACCGCTAATCTTCGTCAATCTGCGCTAATTTTTGTTTCCCAGAATTAGATGTCACTCTGAGCGAAGCGAAGAGTCTGTTCCAATCTGTAGTAAGATGCTTCACTTTGCTCAGCATGACATTAGGCTTTATCGGCAATTGGGAAGAACGTCCCGAAGGTTGCCGATAAGCCCTGGAATGTTCGAAACGATCCTTCGGGACGGTGTTTGCGTGTTATCACCGATAATGTCTATTCCATAAAGTTTTTTGCGAAAATTAGCGTAAATTCGCGGACAAAAGGTCTTATGCCCAAAACCATTGGCCTGGTCATTCCCGTTTATAACGAAGCCGGCGTGGTGGAACAATTCCACGCCCAACTGCGGCAGGTGATAGACGCCCTGCCGCATGAGTTCTGTATCGTTTACGTCAACGACGGCTCGGCAGATGAAACCTCGCAAGATTTAGCGCGGATCGCCGCAGCCGATCCACGTGTCACCGTGCTGGAATTGAGCCGCAACTTCGGCCACCAAGCCGCCCTTTCGGCGGGGCTGGCTCGCGCCGGGGGCGACGTGGTCGTCTCGCTCGACGGCGACGGCCAGCATCCCCCGGCCCTGATCCCGGAGATGCTCAGACTGGTCGAACAGGGCTACGACATCGTCCAGACCCAGCGGCTGGACGACGCCCAGGGCGCGTCCTTCAAAAACATCACCTCCCGCGGCTTCTACTGGCTGATCAACCGCATGAGCGGCACGCCGGTCCAGCCCGGCGCGGCGGACTTCCGGGCCATGTCCCGCCGGGCGGTGGACGCGCTGGTTTCCATGCCGGAGTATCATCGCTTCCTGCGCGGCATGGTTTCGTGGATCGGCTTCCCGACTGTGATCCTGCCCTACCAGCCCCCGGAGCGGCTCGGCGGCTCGTCGAAATATTCGCTCAAGAAGATGCTCCGCCTGGCCGGGGACGCGGTCTTCTCGTTCTCGCTGATGCCGCTCTATCTCGGCATTTCGCTCGGAGGGCTGTTCCTGCTCCTGGCCGTGCTCGAAGTGATTTATGTGCTCAGTTTCTGGGTCACAGGCCGCCAGTCCACCCTGGAGCCGGGCTGGAGTTCGCTGATGTTCGTGCTGCTGATCGTCGGCGGGGTGATCATGATCCTGCTGGGCTTCATCGGCATGTACATCGGCTACATCTTCCAGGAAGTCAAACGCCGCCCGGTGTTCATTGTCCGCCGCGAGGTACGCGGGGGAGAAGCCGGGAAACAACCGTCCGACCGCAACCCGCATCAAGACCGCGGCGGCCAACCTTGAAGTCCCGGCGCGTTCCACACTTTACGGCGCAATGACCGGAGGTCTCCATGCAAAAAATTGACATCATCGGCGTCCCCATAGATATGGGCGCCGGCCGGCGCGGGGTGGACATGGGTCCGAGCGCCATCCGTTACGCCAGCCTGCGCGATAAACTTATTGACCTGGGTTACGAGGTCGAAGACAAAGGCAACCTCGAAGTCGCCATCATGGAGACCTGCAAGATCACCGAGCCGAAACTCAAATACATTGACTGCATCGTCCCGATGGCCCGCCGGGCGGCCGGGGCGGTCGCCGCCTCGCTCCAGGGTGGGCGCTTCCCGCTCGTCTTGGGCGGCGACCACAGCATCGCCATCGGCTCGATCCATGGGGCGGCCCGGCACAAAAAACTGGGCGTGATCTGGGTGGATGCCCACGCCGATTTCAACACTCCCGAAACCACCCCCTCCGGCAATATCCACGGGATGCCCCTGGCTGCCCTGTGCGGACTCGGCGACCCGCGCTTGACCAGCCTGTGGGACGCCCCCGTCCCGGCCGTGGACCCGCGCCGGGTCGCCATTATCGGGGCGCGGGACCTCGACCCCGGCGAAAAGCGCAACCTGTCTGAAGCCGGGGTGATGGTCATGGGCATGGAGCAGGTTGACCGCCTGGGCATGGTGGCGGCCATCGAAAAGGCCGTCACCCGCGTCTCCCGCGAGGTGGACGGCCTGTACCTGTCCTTCGACATGGACGCCCTCGACCCGCGTCACGCCCCGGGCGTCGGGACTGCGGTCACGGGTGGCCTGACCTATCGCGAAGCCCACCTCGTCTGCGAGATGGTCGCCGAAACGGGAAAACTCACCGGCATGGACCTGGTCGAAGTCAATCCCATCCTCGACGCGCAAAACCAGACCGCCATGCTGGCTGTCGAATTCGCCCTCTCGGCCCTCGGGCGGCGGGTCTGGGCAGGTTGACAGATTTGCAATTAATCGCGTCCGCATATCGGGTAAAATTGCGTTCATGAATATGCCTGAAGGCCCCATCCTCGTCGTCGAAGACGTTCCTAATATCCTTGAATTGCTCGAAGTCACCCTGCGCTTCAAGGGTTACACCGTGACTACCGCCCGCAATGGGGAGGAAGCGCTGAAAAAGATCGCCGAACAGCGCCCGGCCCTGATCATCACCGACATCCTGATGCCAAAACTGGACGGGTTCGCCATGGTCCAAAGGCTGCGCACCGACCCGGCAACTTACAGTATCCCGGTCATGTTCCTGTCGGCCACCTACGTCACCCCCGAAGACAAATCTTTCGCCCTCAGCCTGGGCGCGGCCCGTTTTGTCGAAAAACCCATAGACACCGAAGAATTCCTCCTGACCGTTGCTGAACTATTGACCCAAGGCCCGCCGACCCTGCCCGAACCGCTAAATAAACTCGAATTCTACCGGGGCTACCGCGAACGGCTGGAGAACAAACTGCGCCATAAGAATTCGCAGATCAGCCGCACCGAACGCCTCTTGCAGACCCTGCCCGAAAGCCAGCGGAACGCTTTCGAGGCCCTGCTCGCCGATTCCGTCCAGGACCGGGCTGAGATCCAGGCCGAACTGAACGAAGTCTACGCCATCCTCGACTCCTTCTCCAAACCGGACAACTGAACCATGCAGCCCACCCTGTCTGAGCTTGAACGCCTGGCGCGTCAGGCCGGCGAGATTTTACGCGCCGGTTACAATGACGACCACCACGTGGATTACAAAGGCGTCATTGACATCGTGACCGAAGTGGACCGCCAGTCTGAGGATTTCCTGCTGGGCCAGATACGGCGGCTCTTCCCGGACCATAAAATTTTGGCCGAGGAAACCGGCGGATCGGACGGCGACGGCAATTACACCTGGTACATTGATCCGCTGGACGGGACGGTCAACTACGCCCACAAAATCCCCATCTTCTGCGTCTCCATCGCCTGCGCGGCGCGCGGGACTCTCAGCCTGGCCGCCGTTTACGATCCGATGCGCGACGAGATGTTTTCCGCCGAACGCGGCCGGGGGGCTTGGCTCAACGGCCAGCCGCTGCGCGTGTCCAATGCGACGGAACTGCGGAGGAGCCTGCTCGTCACCGGCTTCCCTTACGACGCCTGGACTTCGCCCCGCGACAACTTCGCTTATTTCGTCCGTTTCGGCAAACTGACCCAGGGCGTGCGCCGTCTCGGCTCCGCCGCCCTCGATTTGTGTTACGTCGCTGCCGGGCGCTTCGACGGCTTTTGGGAACTCTCGCTCAAGCCCTGGGACGTGGCCGCCGGGGGCCTGATCGCCCTCGAAGCCGGGGCCACCGTCACGGCCATAAACGGCGGCCCGGACTTCATCTCCGCGCCCCAGTCCGTGCTGGCGGCCGCGCCCGGCATCCACGCCGAAATGCTCGAAATCCTGTCCGAGCCGCCGCAATACCCGCCGTATTAAGAAGCGACGGAGTCCGCTGTTTTTCGGACTCCAACGACTCCTGTCGTCGGCGTGAAAAGTCGGCCCTTCCTTCGAATACCATCCCCTGAATGGGGACCCGGAACCAAAAAGCCTCCACAGTATGGAGGCTTTGAAAGAGTGAGCGCGCTGGGATTCGAATACCATCCCCTGAATGGGGACCTGGAACCAAAAAGCCTCCGAAAATGGAGGCCTTGAAAGAGTGAGCGCGCAGGGATTCGAATACCATCCCCTCAATGGGGGCCCGGAACCAAAAAGCCCCTATTCGGGGACTTCAGTCGAAGTGAGCGCGCTGGGATTCGAATGTCATCCCCTGAATGGGGACCCGGAACCAAAAAGCCTCCGAAAATGGAGGCTTTGAAAGAGTGAGCGCGCTGGGATTCGAACCCAGAACCAATGGCTTAAAAGGCCACTGCTCTGCCGTTGAGCTACGCGCCCGGAGCGGATGACATTCTATCACGCGATAAAATTCACGTCAACGTAAGAAGTTCTGGGGCGGTTTTGTCTGATTGAAGCAAGGAGAAAATATGGCCGATATGATCAATGTCACCGAAGAAAGTTTCGCATCCGAAGTCTTGAAAGCCGACCTGCCCGTGCTGGTGGATTTCAGCGCGGTCTGGTGCGGCCCGTGCAAGATGCTCGATCCGCTCGTCAAGCAGTTGGCGGGTGAATGGGAGGGCCGGGTCAAAGTCGTCAAAGTGGACGCCGACCAGTGCCCGGAGATCGTCGGGCAGTACGGGGTGATGGGCATCCCGACCCTGATCCTGTTCAAGGATGGTCAAGTTGCCGAACGCCTGAGCGGCTACCAGCCGAAAGACAAACTCGTCAAAAAATTCAGCCCGCATTTTTAGCCCATGCTCAAAGCCCTGCTGCGTTTTTTCAAACATGCCCTGACCCATCTCGGTGCAGCCCTGCCGGAAAAGGCCCTGCACGGGTTACAGATGGCTTTGAATTACATGAAGCTGGGCCGTTGGATGCGGACGCAGGGATTCCGTTTCCCGCGCCGTTTCCAGCACCGGGAACAGGTCTTCGAGACGGTCGCTTCACTCGTCAGGGACCGGCAGGTGCTTTACCTGGAGTTCGGCGTGTTCAAGGGGGCCAGCATGCGCTGGTGGTCGCAGGCGCTCAAGAACCCGGCCTCGCGTCTGCACGGTTTCGACTCGTTCGAGGGGCTGCCCGAAGATTACGACGAAATGGGCGGGAAATACGTCAAGGGCTGGTTCTCGACCGGGGGGGCCATCCCCCAGATTGACGATGACCGGGTGCGGTTCTTCAAGGGCTGGTTCGACCAGACCCTGCCGGGGTACACCCCGCCCGAACACGATACCCTGGTCATCAACCTGGACGCAGACCTGTATTCCTCGACGATCTACGTTTTGCGTGCCCTGCGCGGCCACATCCGGCCTGGGACCTACATCTACTTCGACGATATGTCCCGGCCCGACCACGAGCCACGCGCCTTCGAGGAGTTCATGGCCGAGACCGGGCTGAAGCTCAGGCCGCTGGCCGCGGACGTGACTTTGAATAACGCCTTTTTCGTCTGCGAGGGGTGAATTCGTTTGGGTTGACACAGCCGTCCCGAAGGTTCGAAAGATGAGTAAGGTCTTTCGAACCTTCGGGACGTTCATTTTCCAGTACGCAACGACACGGCTTATCCCCGCAGGTGTTGGTCCAATTCGTTGAAATTTACCTGGGCGGTGAAGTCCAGGCAGAGGGGGACGACCGCCACGCGCTTCTTTTTGAGCAGCACGTACACGTCGGTGCCGGGGGGGTCCGAGTCCACGCTGACGGCCAGGTCATAGCCAATCGAAGCGGGATCAGACCAGGAGGTCCGGTTTGGGGCGAGCGGGCGGAAGTAACGCTGGCGCGAGAGGCGCGCCAGTTCCCACGCCGTATCCGGGCGGGCATCCGTTGGAATATCCACTTTTAGAAGGTCAACGGACGGCGGGAGTTTGCCGTCCAGCAAGAGCCGTCCGAAGTAAGCCGCGAAATGGGCTGCGGCGGAAAAATCCACTTCATCGGAGTAGGACAGGTGCTTGTCAATCGGGGTCTGCTGCGAAATCGCCAGGGACGGGATGCCGAGGGCCGCGCCCTCCATCGCCGCGCCGACCGTGCCCGAAACGGATACGCCGATGGCGACGTTTTCGCCGTAATTGATGCCGGATACGACCAGGTCGGGGCGGACGGGCATGACTTCGAGGACGCCGTGCAGCACGGCCTGGGCCGGGGAGCCGCCCACGGCGTACACGGTCCATTCCTGACCGTTGACCTGCACCCGCTCTTCGTGGATGATCCCATCTGACGTGGTCGGCAGGCTGCGCCCCATGCCGGAGGATTGTTCGCGCGGCGCGACCACGGTCACGTAGCCGATGCGGGAGAGGGCCTGGGCCGCGGCCCACAACCCGGGCGAGCGGATGCCGTCGTCGTTGGTGAGCAGGATTTGGGGTTTGGGCATGGTCCTCCAAACAAAAAAGCGGGGGAACCCGCTTTCGAATGATGGCGCCCTCGGCGCGACTCGAACACGCGACCTATTGCTCCGCAAGCAAGCGCTCTAATCCACTGAGCTACGAGGGCACTGGCGGGGAGTATTCTACCCGATATGCAAAGGCAGGTCAAGAGAATTGTTTTGCGTGGAGATGGGAACTCAAATTCATCCGACCGGCGCTTGCTAAATCGCACAATTCGGCATAATATTCATTCGTGAAGCAGGTTACGCAGAGCGCGTAAAGCGAATACTAATGATAGCAACTCTCACGCTCCACCTCCATCTGCCTGGCTGCGCCTCGCTGAAAGAAAAGCGCGGACGGCTCAAGCCGCTGCTGAACCGCCTGCACCGCGAGTTCAACGTCTCGGTGGCGGAGATGGATTTGCAAGACAAGTGGACCGAGGCGGTTGTGGCCTGTGCCATGGTCAACACCGACGCGGGGCATCTCCAGCGCTCCCTGCAAGGCCTGGTGCGCTGGGTGGAAAGCAACTGGCCGGATGCGCAGGTGTTTGACCAGAAGATAGAGTTGGTTTTATAGGAAACTGGAGGCTGAGATGAAAATTGCAATATTCGGTACCGGCGGCGTCGGCGGGTATTACGGCGGGCTTTTGGCTCAAAAAGGATATGATGTCACCTTCATTGCCCGCGGCGCGCACTTGAAAGCCATACGGGGAAACGGGTTGCAGGTGAAAAGCATTCATGGGGACTTCCACGTAAATCCGGCCCAGGCTACGGATGATCCCGCTTCGGTCGGGACGGTGGACCTGGTCATTTTTTGCCCCAAGACTTATCACACCGACGAGGCGGCCCGGCAAATGCGCCCCATGATCGGGGACAAGACGGTGGTGATGAGTCTCCAAAATGGAGTAGACGCGGCTGAGCGGATCGGAAACGTGATCGGCATGGAACATGTCCTCGGAGGCGTGACCCAGATTTCGTCAGCGATCGAAGCGCCGGGGGTGGTAAAGCAGGTTTCGCAGTTCCGGCGGATCATCTTTGGGGAACTGGATGGGTCTATTACCGCGCGGGTCGGCTCAATCGAAACCGCCCTGAAGGAGACGGGCATCGCGGTGGAAGTTTCGGATGATATTTTGAAGGCGCTTTGGACGAAACTGGTCTTCATCTCTGCGGCCAGCGGCCTGGGTTCGCTGACGCGCCTGGCCATGGGAGAATACCGCTCCGTGCCCGAGACGCGAGCGATGATTACCGGCTTGATGAAGGAGGTCGAGGCTGTGGCGCGGGCGCAGGGGGTCAGGTTGGATGCGGATGTAGTGGAGAAGTCGCTGGCTTTCATGGACAACGCCGCGCCAACCATCCGGGCCTCGATGCAGCTCGACGTGGAGGCAGGCCGCAGGTCCGAGATCGAATCGATGATCGGAGTGATCGGGCGGAAGGGACGCGAGTTGGGAGTCCCGACCCCGGCGGCGGATATGATCTACGCCTCCCTGCTGCCAAACGACTTGAAAGCGCGCATTCTCGCCTGATTTTTATGAAAAATTGTTTGACAAACCCCAAAATGGGTATACAATAAATTCAACCCTTCAATAAAAAGCAACAATTTAACTTCGCGGGTGTTATACGTAGTGAAAGTTTCTTGATTCGGAAGGAAGTGTTCTGCCGAAATATGAGAACCGATTTTTCATTACAGCTCACAATCCCCTTTCCATGCTGGCAACAGATCGTTGCCACGCGAAGGTTGGGCTGTGTTAAACGTCAGAGAGTTGTGCCATAAGCTCTATGGCGTTTTTGTTTTCCAAAAACGAGGTATGAAATGAGCGAGCCTTTACTGGTGGAAATTATTGCTTATGCCCCGACAGCTTTTTATCATTGCACACATTGCGAGGTGGCTTTTCGTGAAATGGGCAAGTCCAATCGTGTCCATGAGGAGCAACTGGAGAGCAGTTTGCCCGAAGACCTGGCCCAGGATTACCAGGCAATCTCCGATTGGGTGAAGGAAATGTTCCGGGTTCACTGTGACCAACTGATCATCAAGGTGATAGATGCCGCGTCCATCGAGGGGGTCTACAAGTCGCTGCGCTATAACGCCCGCCGTTACCCGGCAGTCATCGTTGACCGGCAATCCCGTTTTACCAGCCGGGATTCGCTAAAATCCGCGGCGGATGAAATCAATCGCTTATTGGCCCAACCTGAAATCACAACTGAGCCTGCATAGGCTGAAAGGAGTCGCTGAGAGAAGATATTCCTTATGCCAAAGTCATTCGTGCAGAGATGGCGGCGCGGATGATCCACCCTGGAAGTCGAGCCATCGTCAACAACTCGCTCAAAGGAGGATGTTTTTATGAATACCCTGTGGATTGTTGTACTTGGAACGGTCTTCATCTACGCGGCATATAACTTCTACGCCAAGCGGATTGACCGTGACATCATCAAGTCAGACGCAAAGAAGGCTACCCCGGCCAAGATGTACATGGACGGCGTGGACTTCATGCCGACCAGCCGCAATGTGCTTTACGGCTATCACTTCAAATCCATTGCTGCGGCGGGACCGATCGTGGGACCCATCACGGCGGCCAACCTGTGGGGCTGGGCGCCGTCCCTGGCGTGGCTCTTGATCGGCGTTTCACTCATCGGCTGGGTCAGCGACTACAGCGCCATCATGGTCGCCGTCCGCAATGACGGCAACAGCCTGAGCGCCATCAGTCACAAACTGATCGCCCCGCGTACCCGCACCATCCTGTTCAGTTTCATCTTCTTCTACCTGCTTCTGGTGGCGGGCGCGTTCATGGGCATCATGTCGTCCCTGCTGGCCGCCCGCGCCGATGTGCCGTTCGGCATCATCATGCTGGGCATCATGGGCTTCCTGGCCGGGCAGATGCTCTACAAATGGAAGATGGATCTGGTCCTGGTCACGGGGATCGTGGTCGTCGTCACCCTGGCGGCGATCATGCTTGGCCCACTCGGGGCGGTCAATGCCGAAGGCAAACTCGACCTGACCCAAGGCCCCATCAGTTCGGCGGTTATCGGCTTCAACAAGGCGGTTGACGGGATAACCGGCGGCAAGGCGGTGATGACCGTAACCGATCCGACCATTGCTGACCCGCGCATCCCGGCGCCAAATGCAGAAGGTGTGCGACCGAGTACGCCCTCTTACAATGCCGAAACCAAAGAGATCAACACCCTGCCTTCCTACCTGTTCTGGGCGCTGTTCCTGCTCGGCTTCTCGTACCTGGCGGCCACGCTGCCCATCTGGCGCTTTGCCCAGCCGGTCAACTACATCGGTTTCTGGATCACCCTGCTGACCATCGGATTCAGCGCCCTCGGCGCGGTGTTGGCCCCCTTCATCAGGCCGGATATTGGCGCTTTCGCTCTGGAAGCGGTCAAGGCCCAGTCCTGGCTGCCCGAGGCTGGCAAGGCCTGGCAGCCGCTCTGGCCGATGCTGTTCGTGACCATTGCCTGCGGCTCCATCTCCGGCTGGCACGCCCTGATCGGCTCCATCGGCACGGCCCGCCAATTGGAATATGAGACCGACGGCCTGCCCGTAGGCGGCGGGGCGATGTTCACCGAGAACACGCTGGCCCTGCTGGCCCTGGTGGCCGTTTCCATTGCCGGGGCGGGCGGCGGCGCAGGCCGCTTTGCCGCAGGTGTAGGCAGCCTGCTTTCGGTCGTCTTTGGCAGCAGCTTCCAATTATTCGGCACGGCGTTGGGCTTCGGCGCGTTCATGGTCATCGTGCTGACCGTGACCCAATTGATCTTCCGCGTCATGCGCGTCACCCTCTCTGAGTGGGTTGGCGAGACGATGCCGGTATTGAAAAACATGCATGTTTCAACGGTCACTTCGATGGTGTTGACCATGCTGCTGGTGCTGACCGGCACCTGGGTCTACCTGTGGCAGTTGTTCGGCGCGGCAAATCAGTTAATGGCCGCCCTCAGCCTGCTGATCGTCACCGTCTGGCTCAAGGAGCAGAAGAAGAACCCGTCTTATGCCCTATGGCCCACGTTGTTCATGTACATCACCACCCTGGCCGCCACGCTGGTTACAGCGCGCAACCTGTTCGTGACCATCGTGCCGCAAGGCGGTTCGGCTGCGGTAGGCGCCTGGGCGATGATCATCATCTCGCTGCTCCTGTTCGTCACCGCGCTCGTCATCGGCTGGGACGGTTACCAGGCCTACCAGCGTTACTCCAAAGTTCCTGCCAAGAAGGCGGCAGCGGCAACGGATTAATTGCCAAACAACAAAACAGGGAGACGCGGCTGCGCGTCTCCCTGCCCTTTGGCCCGAATCCGTTACCCGATCATTGGCGTTCGCCGACAGCGCGCCCCAACTCGCTCAGGGATTGGAAGTAGGCTTTCGCATCCGTGATGCGGGGGTTGGGGAACGGGAGATGGATTTCGAAGTTCGGCCCGGTTTTCCGCAGGCTGAATCGGATGTAACGCGGGGAAAGGGATTGCATGGAAGCGGCCAGATGGTCGAGCGTTGTCGCCGCCAGGGTCAGCAATCCTTTGGGCGCCATCAGGCGCAGACCATGATAGTCCGTGCTCTCCCACCCTCGCTGGGCGGCCTGGTTCAGGGCGGTGCGTCCGCTCCAGGTTTTCGGGTCCGCCAGCTCGAGGTCCAGGAGAGGAGGCGTGCTGAGATGGGCGCGGAAGATCAGCACGTCGTCGCGTCCCTGGAAGAGCGCGATCAGCGTCATCCAAAAAACGTCACGCGGTTTGAGTACAAGCAGGGTGTCGAGGCGCTGGAAGGGACGTTTGGCTTTGGCGATGCCCATCTCCGCAACGGAAGTGCCCAGCCAGCGGAAGGTGGTACGCTGGCCGACGAGCGGCAACCCCCCCTGCAACCACTTGATGAGCGCGTCGCCGCGCCGCAAGTTGTAGATCATGCCCAGGGCAAACCAGCCCATAAAGACGGCAACAGCAATAATGACGATATATTGAGAGTTCACATGACACCTCGAAGCGAAGGAGTAGGCGTGAGTATAATATGAAAAACGGTCAGACTCAATCCAATAACAAGCCGAGCCGCTGGCAGGCTCTACGAGAGTTTTTATTCGGCATGATCGGGATGGAATTTGCCGAACATGCCATGGAAATGCGCGCCAGTTTGGAAAGTCTGTTCATGCTGGGGACTGTCGGCGACATGATCGGTGTGCCCGTCTTGCCCCCGTATTATAGCTTGCGCCTTTTACCCTACATCGTCCCTCATATCACGACATGGAAACGACGTGTTTTGCGTGAGCGCGAGTTCAGCGACGAACACGATTACCATCTCGATGGACTTTAGCCGGATCATGGCTTGAAACCCAGGAAGAAAGGAAAATACAATGAGCGATACCCCCGAAAAGCCGAAGAAGAAAGGTTTCTTGCAGAATATGCAGGAGGTGATCTACGGCATGGCTTCGCACGACATGAGCCGCTACGCCCTGCGGACGCGGGCCAGCATGGAGCACCTCTTCATCCTGATCACGATGGGCGATATGATCGGGATCCCGATCCTGCCGCCGTACTACAGCCTGCGCTTGCTCCCGTATGTGGTGCCGCAAATCTCCACCTGGAAGCGGCGCCTGCTCCGTGAGAAAGACGTCTCGGACGCCATGTTCTAAATCGCCAACCGTAAACCGTAAACCGCAAATCAGGAGACAGCATGTCCCTCAAACAAATTTTCGAAGATCACCCCGAACGCCGCTACATCATGTTCGGCGGCAAGGGCGGGCTGGGCAAAACGACCTTCTCTGCCGCCACCGCCTACTGGCTGGCGTCGCAGGGTAAAAAAGTGTTGGTCTTTTCGGTTGACCCGCAGGCCAGCCTGTCGGATATCTTCCAGAAGGATATTTTCGGCAAAGGCCCGGTGAAGATCATGGATAACCTGTGGGCGCAGGAGATTGACGCCGACTCGCACATCAAGACCTACCAGAACGAGATCCGCCAGAAAATCCTGGACATGTACGGCTTCGAAGAAGTGCCGGAAGAGATCGAGCAATACATCCAGGCGGCTTCGGCGGAACCCGCCATGGAGGAGAGCGCCATCTTCGATGCGGTGGTGGATATTGTGGTCGGCGGCGAGTACGATTACTACATCTACGACTTGGTGCCGCTCGGCCATGCGTTGTATTACCTGAGCATGGCAAAAGTATACGATGAGTGGATCAACAAGATCACCAAACTGCGCGAAGAGATGCGCGAATATGAGGAGATGGTCTCCCGCATGAAGCGCGAAAAAGAAACGGACGAAGACCTGATCCTGACCGAGCTTCAATACATTCGCACCCGCATCAATGCTTCATCGAGCATCCTGACTGATAAGGAAAAGACCGGCTTCTTCTTTGTCGTCATTCCCGAAGAAATGATCCTGATAGATACCAGCAAAGCGGCGGATCTGTTCGCCAAGTTCGACGTGCCGATCATGGGGTACGTGGTCAACCGCGTCGTCCCGCGTGAACTGCTCAAGGAAAACATCCCGCCTTACCTGAAGAACCGGATCGAAATGCAGGATAAATACCTGGAACAGATCAAGACCATGTTTGGAACGCAGGTCGCGGCGCACGTCCCTGAGTTGGAACGGGATGTGACGGGGCTGGATATGATCGAAAAACTCTCCGAAATCATGTACGGGAAGTAGGAGCACAGCATGACAACACAAATCGAAACGTCCATGAAAAACTATGTGATGGACCACCAGCGCCTGAAGTACCTGTTTTTCGGCGGCAAGGGCGGGGTGGGCAAAACCGCCATGGCCGGCGCGACCGCCATCTGGCTGGCGAAACAGGGCCGGCGGGTGATGCTGGCCTCCACCAACCCCGTCCACAGTCTGAGCGGCCTGCTGGGACAAAATGTCTTCGGACAGCCGACGGCAGTCAACGGCGTACCGAACTTGTGGGCCTATGAAATTGATACCAAAGATACGATCGAGCGCTCCAAACAGGAAATCCGCGAAAAGATCCAATGGTTCCTGAAGTTTGCCGATATTTCTACCAAGGCCGAAGACTTCGTCGAATCGGCCACGATGAATCCCGCCTTCGAAGAGTCGGCCATGTTCGAAAACATGGTGGACTTAATGTTGGGCGGCGAATATGACGTGTACGTCTTCGACACCGCCCCGACCGCCAACGCCCGCCGGCTGCTGGGCATGTCGCAGGTCTATTCGTTGTGGGTGGGCAAAATGCTCAAGAGCCGCCAGGAAGCCCGCTCCCTACGGGAACTACTCTCGTTCACCAAAAAGAAGGAGGCCGATCCGCTGATGGATTACCTGGTCTCCTTCCGTGACCGGATGGGAAAGGCCCGCGAAATGTTGACCGACCCGGCGCAGACCGCCTTCTTCTTCGTCACACTGGCCGAGGCCTTGCCGATTGCGGTCATCACCCGCTTCATCGGCTGGTTCCACGACTTCGGCATCCCGGTCGGCGGGGTGATCGTCAACATGCTGATTGACCAAAAGCAGGTTGACGAAAAATCGCCGGACTTTGTTAAAAACCGGGTAGCCATGCAGGACCGCTACATGGACGATGTCTGGCAGAAGTTCGAGGGGATGGTGCGTTCGACCCTGCCGCTCTATGAGACCGAAGTGCGCGGCGTGGACATGCTCCAGCGCATGGGCAAGGCTCTCTTCGTCTGATAGAGCATGGCGACCGTCCTTTCACGCCCCGCCCGCGTCTTGCGCGAGATCATCTACGGCATGGCAATCCACGACCAGGTGCGTGCCCTGACGCGCCAGCGCGGCAGCCTGGAGCATCTCTTCGTGCTGGTCAGCTTCGGCGACCTGCTCGGCGTGCCTATCCTGCCGCCGTATTACAGCATGAGGCTGCTGCCTTTCATCGTGCCGCTGGTCAATAACTGGAAACGCCGCATGTTGCGCGAGCGGGACGTGACTGATGTGATCTTCTGATCGTTTGCGCCCTCCACCGTCACTGGGGGAGGGCGCAAATTTTTATATAATACCCACCGTTGAACACCTGCCCTGGCGGGCGGTGCCAGGGAATTGCGCATTCCTTCTCGTAAAAGCGCAATTTTCAACCGCCCTGGGTACAAATAAACGATGCTATAATTTCCATCATGCAAGCCACATTCGATACTTTCCCCAAAAACATTTCCCGCCAGGCGCTGACGCGCTTGCGCGAAGACTTGATGCGCCGGGAAACGCTCCTGAAAGCGATGGTCCAGCGCTTCGAGACTCAATATGGTATCACTCTGGAATCGCTCGAATCTCGTCTCGCTCTCGGGGAAGGACAGGAGCACCCGGATTGGGAGATTTCCATTGAGTGGCGCAATGCGCAGGATGAATTGCAGCAAACCAGCTTGATGAAAAACATTTTGGAATGGCTGCTACGTTCGAAGATGCGCTAAGGCAGATCATCCGAACCACCCCGTTGACCGTCTCGATTTACAACCTGACGACCAAATGGTGGCTCCAACTCAAGGGCGGATATGTTCTCGATGTGTATTTCAACGTTTCCGGCCCAAAATATTCGTACACGCTCACAAAGGATGAGCGCCGGGTATTAGGCTGGGACAATGCTCCACACCACCCTGGACTGGTAAATTTCCCACACCATTTCCATGGTGCGGACGGCAGCGTTACTTCATCCAGCCTTGACGGGGATCCGCAGCATGATTTGGAAGTCATTTTTGTGGAAATCGAGCAGTTTTTGAAAGACAGATAATAAACGAATTTACAGGAGGTCGAAATGGATCTTGGTTTGAACGGTAAGCGCGCTCTCGTCCTGGGCGCTTCGCGTGGACTGGGCTACGCCGTGGCCCTGACGCTGGCGCGGGAAGGCTGCAAGGTGGCCGTCAACAGCCGCAGCGAGGCGAACGTCACCGCCGCGGCGCAGAATATCGCCTCCGAAACCGGGACGCAGGCCGTGGGTCTCGCGGGAGACGTGGGGGAGGCGGCCACAGCCGCGAAACTGGTCGAGGCGGCGGTATCCGCCCTGGGGGGATCAGGGCAGGGTCTCGACATCCTCGTCACCAACGCCGGAGGGCCGCCTGCGGGGGCCTTCGAGTCGTTCGACGAAGCCGTCTGGCAGAAGGCGGTGGACCTGTCGTTGATGAGCCATGTGCGGGCCATCCGGGCTGCCCTGCCGTATTTGCGGAAATCAGGCGCGGCCAGCGTGCTGACGATTACCTCGTACTCGGTCAAGCAGCCGATCCCCAACCTGGTGCTGTCGAACTCGGTGCGGGCCGCCACGGTGGGCCTGACCAAGTCGCTGGCGCTGGAACTCGGCCGGGACGGCATCCGCTTCAACTCGATCCTGCCGGGGTGGACGGAAACGGAACGGGTCGTGGAATTGATGACGGCCCGCGCCAAAGCCAACGGCACGACCGTGGAGCAGGAAACCGCAAAGCAATCCCAAGACAGCCCATTGGGCCGGATGGGCGATCCGCAGGAGTTTGCCAACGCGGCCGCCTTCCTGGTCTCACCGGCGGCTTCGTACATCACCGGCGTGATGCTGAACGTGGATGGGGGAATGTACAAAGGCACTTTGTAAAAACAAGACTTCCGAAGGTCTAAAACTTCGGAAGTCTTTGTTATCGAGCGGATGCTGCCGTGCGTGGGATTTTGGCAGCTTTCAGGACAAGCCGCAACGCGTCATTGACGGCTTTGTCATCCGGGAAAGCCTGGGCAATATCTGGTTCCAACACGACCACGTTTTTGCCGATCCGGCGCTCTGGCGCAAAACGGCCTCGGGGCAAAACCGTCATCTTGGACAGGTCGTATTCGTCCCTCAGATCATAATCATCCTGCTTCGGCATAGAATTTTTCTTCATTCTTCGCTGCCTTTCTGGCGCTGATAATTCGGATTTTGTCTTTGCGCTCGGTATGCGCTACCAATAATAGCCGGTTTTTGCTCGAAAGACCAATCGTGATGAAACGGTCTTCATCTTGCGAATGTTCGCTATCAAGGAGGGTGATGAACATCGGATCGTCGAAAATTGTGCTGGCCTCATCAAAACTCACTTCATGCTTTTCCAAATTCTTCCTGGCCTTTTCGTCGTTCCATTCGAAGCGATGTTCCATGCAGCGGTTCTCCGAAAATTATTATATCCCATTTGAACTTGCTGCTGAAGCCGGGAAGGTATAATATTCCCAACGGAGGCCCCATGAGCAAACAAGATACTGAAAAATGGATCGAGAAAGACCGCAGGCAACTGCACCCCACCTATCACCCCAGCGCCCACGCCAACCCGCTCGTCGTCGAGCGCGGCGAGGGCGTCTGGCTATATACCACCGACGGGCAGAAGATCCTGGACGGGATGGCCGGGCTGTGGAACGTCAATGTGGGATATGGACGGGCCGAGCTGGCCCAGGCCGCGTTCGACCAAATGAAGGATCTGGCCTACACCTCGAACTTTGCCGGGATGACCAACCTGCCCTCGAGCCTGCTCGCCGATAAACTGGCCGGGTACGCCTACCCCGGCCTGAACACGACCTTCTTCGCCTCGGGCGGCTCGGAGGCCAACGACTCGGCCTTCAAGACCGCCCGCTATTACTGGAAGCGGATGGGCAAACCGGGCAAGACGAAAATCATCGCCCGCAAAGGCGCGTACCATGGTGTGACGATGTATGCCACCTTCGCCACCGGGATCGAGAAATACCACACCATGTTCGGCCCGGCGGTGGATGGATTCGTCCACATCCCGGCCCCGAACCCGTACCGCTACGAGGGCGACGTCCGCCCCGGCGAGACGGTCGGACAGGCGGCGGCCCGCGCCCTCGAAACGGCGATCCAGGCCGAAGGTCCCGACACGGTGGCGGCTTTTATCGCCGAGCCGGTGATGGGCGTGGGCGGGGTGATCGTCCCGCCGGACGACTATTTCCCGCTCGTCCGTCAGATCTGCGATAAATATGACGTGCTGTTCATCGCTGACGAGGTCATCACCGGCTTCGGGCGGACGGGGGAGTGGTTCGCGCTGCGCCATTGGGGCGTGAAACCCGACATTTTGTCGTTTGCCAAAGCCATCACCAGCGGTTACGCCCAGTTGGGCGGCATCCAGGTTTCGGACGCGATCCGCGAGAGCATCGAGACCGCCCCCGCCGACCAGCCCTGGATGCACGGTTACACCTACTCCGGCCACCCGATGGCCTGCGCCGTGGCGCTCAAGAACCTGGAGATCATGGAAGCCGACGACTACGCCGGGCGAGCGAAAAGGCTTGGGGCGCGCCTGCTCGACGGGCTGAAAACGCTGGAAGAGTTCCCGTTTGTGGGGGACGTGCGCGGCCTGGGCCTGGTCTGCGGCGTGGAGATCGTCTCGGACAAGGCCGCAAAGACCGCCGACCCGGCCCTGGCAGCCCGCATTTTCAAAGCCGCCGAAAAGGTCGGCCTGCGGACGCGTCCGCTGGGCAGCACCCTGGCCTTCGCCCCGCCAATTGCCATCACCGAGGACGAGGTGGACGAGATCGTCAAGCGCCTGGGCGCGGCGATGGATTCGGTGGGCGCGTAACCCGCGAATGCGTCGCACCCTCATGCCGGAGAAATTGCCGTTTATCGGAGATGCTGCCGGCTGGAATCAATCCCGTTAAAAAGGTGCGACGCATCCTCCACGAAGATGGCTGTTCGATTAGAGTGTGACTAAACCTGGTTGATGTCATTCCAAGATAGTGTTTGAAAAGTCTGCATTTTCACCACTAGACACGAAGTCACAAAGACTCAAAGGGGAAAATATTTTGTGACTTCGCGACCTGGTGGTTTGGGGATAAGGTTTTCAAACACTCTCTGAGCGAAGCGAAGAATCTCGTTCTTGAGCGTTAAGACCCTTCGCTCCGCTCAGAGCCTGCCCTGACGAAGAAAGGGGTGACAAAACAGCCAACTGGTTTTAGTCACACTCGTTTGATTAGAAAGTGACAGTCACCTGCCAGGTAAATTCCCGCTTACAATAGGGTACATTGAAGCGCCCGCGCTGGGTTATCGAGAGCCTGATCCCGATCAATAAACTCTATCGGCAATAGGAAAAACGTCCCGAAGGATGGCATTCCGACCCGGTTTCAGCCGAGAAAAACCCTTCGGGACGGTATGTGCAAGTTATTAACGATGATGTCTATTATTGAATATAAACTTGACAAGATATATACTTAAAGTTGTACAGACTTGTGACGACATAGGCACTGCGCGGGAAGGATTGCGATATTGCGATAATTTCTTTGAATTACGATACTTTCACCATCCCTTTGGGGTTCAGCATGACAACGATTCCGTGATGTTTTCGTGATCGGATTCAGCACCCTATTCAAGGAGAACAAGATGGAACGGCCCGACAGGATCAAGACCGGGGGACTCCAGTCTCTTTTTTCATCTGCCAGGATTGCTTTGCAGGAGACCAGACCCAATCCTTTCCTCGTCGTTTCCGTTTTCCTGAGCATGGCGGTCTTTGCCTCGGGCGACCTCCTAGAGATCATTCCGTTCTTTTCGGCGGTGATTGCCCACCCCCTGTTCCCTTACTTTCACGAGGTGCATGACCTGCTGGCCTTGATGGTCGCCCTCTACGTGAGCCACAAGCTGTCGCCGACGATAGGCCGCCTGGCCGTCGTGTGGTTCTTCATCCTGCACATTCCGTACTACTACATCACTTTCCCCGGACACAACCCCGAACTGTTCCGGCTGGCGATCCTGGCCGCCGCGGCCTTCCTCGGGGTGCATATCATCGCGGTGCGCCACCGGCTCGAAGGGCACCTCAACCACCTGATGGACGGCCTCAACGCCCAACGGGATGCCGAGCGGCGGCGCGCCGATACGCTGGAGGCCATCCGAAGCGTGGGCCAGAAGATCACCTCGATCCTCGACCCGGAGACCCTGATGACCGAGTTGATGCTGGAGATACAAAGACAACTCGGTTACGATAACGTCAGTCTGTGGCTGGTGGATCACCAGGCGGGCGAGATCGTCCAGAGCGCGGGGCTTCGGAGGCCGGGCAAGCCCCTGCTGGACCGGGACCTGCGGCTCAAGTTGGGAGAAGGCATTACCGGCTGGGTGGCCCAGCACGGCGAGCCGCTCCTGGTGAACGACACGCTTTCGAACGGGCATTTCTACGGGGACCGGGAAGCAGCCCCCAGGTCCGAGCTGTGCGTGCCGCTCAAGGCCAGCGGCCGGGTCATCGGGGTCATCGGGTTCCAGAAATACCCCGCGAACGCCTTCGTCGCCGAGGACCAGTTCCTGCTCCAAACCCTTGCCGACCAGGTCGCCGTCGCGTTCGAAAACGCCCGGCTCTTCCAGGAGATGCGCCTGTACAAAAACGCCTTCAGCAGCACCGCAGACGCGATCGTGATCACCGACCTGGAGAGCCGCATCCTGGACGCCAACCCGTCCTTCGAGCAATTGACCGGTTTCAGCCCCGCTGAGTTCATCGGCCAAAAGATGAACATCGTCAAGTCGCAACACACGACCCTCGAGTTCTACCAGAAAATGTGGGCGAAGATCCTGCGCAGGGGCTACTGGCGGGGCGAGATCATCAACCGCAAGAAGAACGGGGAGGAGTGGCATTCCTGGAACACCATTTCCACGATCAGGAACGAGCGGGGCCAGCCGGTGGCTTACGTGGGCGTGAACCGCGACATCACCGCCCTCAAGCAGGCCGAGGAGTCCCTGCGCCGCCGGGCCGAGGAACTTGCCCTCATCAACCACATCTCGACCGCCATCAACCAACCCCTGACCCTCGCCGATGTGTTGACCAACACCCTGCGCGAACTGACCCGGGCGCTTTCCATGGACCGCGGCACGGCAGCCATCTTTACCGACGCCCGCGATAAATTGACGGTCATCGCCGTCAACGACCCGGCCAGCGACTCCCCGGCCATTGGCGGGTATATCCCCGTGCAGGGCAATCCTACGATAGAATATATCTTGCGTGAGCAGCATTATCTATCCCTGACCAGCAGGGATCATGACCGGACTTCGAACGGGACCAAGCCGCTCATCTCCCTCCCCGACGTGAAATCCATGCTCATCGTCCCGTTGATCGTCCAGGATCAGGTGATCGGTATGATCGAACTGGACAGCATCCAGGCGCAGCGCCTGTTGAGCGATGATGAGATCACCCTGGCGCAAACCATTGCCCACCAGGCGGCCACCGCCATCCAAAAGGCGCACCTCTTCGAGTCCGAAAGGACCCGGCGGGCGGAACTCGGCGCGCTCTACGACCTCTCCCGCGCCCTGGCGGATGCCGCCTACGATTTCGAGGCTATCCTCGGCCTGATCGCGCGTTACGCCGTAGACATGGTCCACGTCACCCTGGCCCGGATCACGCTGGCCGAAGCCGGGTGCTGCCGGGTCAGGAAAGCTTATTCGATCCGCCCTCTCGATCCCGGCCTGGATTTGGTGGGGATGGAACACGCCATCGAAGATTTGCCGAATTGTTTCAATGTAGCCCAGGATAACGTCCCTGTCGTTTTCCGGCGCGGCGATCCCTGTCTCACCGAGGCCGAATCCGAAATCCTTTTCATCGGCGATGTGCAAACGGTGTGCCTGGTCCCGCTGCGCGTGGCCGAAAAGGCCATCGGGTTGTTGATCCTCGGCGAGGAGCGGCGGGACGAGCGCGAACCGTTCACCCCGGAGAAAATCCGCCTGGCGCACAGCATCGGCGACCAGGCTGTCAGCGCCCTGCGACGCGCTGAACTCTATAGCGAACTCGAAGATGCCTATCTGCAAACCGTGTACGCGCTGGCGAACGCCGTAGATGCCAGGGATACCTACACGGCGGACCACGCCCAGAGACTGGCGGGCATGGCCCTCGCTGTCGGGCAGGAGCTGGGGCTGAGCGCCCGTCAACTGGAAGATTTGCGTTACGGGGCCATCTTGCACGATATTGGCAAGATCGGCATTCCCGATGCGATCCTGAAGAAGCCGTCCAGCCTCAACGCCGGGGAATGGAAAGTGATGCGCGAACACCCTGCAATTGGCGCCCGCATCCTGGCCCCGATCCCGCGGCTGGCGGGCGCGGCGCAAATCGTGCGCCACCACCACGAGCGTTTCGACGGCAAAGGCTACCCGGACGGCCTGGCGGGTGAGGCGATCCCGCTGGGGGCGCGCATCCTCACAGTTGTAGATGCTTACAGCGCCATTTTGGATGAGCGTGTTTATAAAAATTCCCGGTCATACCAGGAGGCTGTGGCCGAATTGAAGAGGTATTCGAACACCCAGTTCGACCCCCGGGTGGTGGACGCGTTCTTGCGATTGCTGGATGACGGGTTGGACCAACTGTTTCCCGCCTGAGGATATGATGAAACAGCCAATCGAAAATGGGAAGAGACGAGATCATTTCCCGCTCCAAACCTGGCGGGATATCGGGCAATTTACTCGCAGAGATGCTGTGGGGATCGGCCTCATCTTTTTGTTCGAGATCGCGCTTGCCGGCGGCGACCTGGTCGAAGTAATCCCCCTGTTTTCAGGGTTTGTTGCCCATCCTCTCTTCCCTTACTATCACGAGATCCACGACCTGCTGGCGTTGATCCTGGCTTTGTACGCTGCCCACAAGCTCACCCCGGCAGTCGGGGCTGGCGCGCTCTTGTGGTTCCTGGCCCTGCACATCCCGTATGCCTGGCTGGTCTTGCCCGATAAGCTGCCTGAACTGGCCCGGCTGGGCGTGATGGTTGCTGCCGGGTTGTTGGGAGTCCGCATTATCTCGATCCGGAGCCGGCTTGAGGAGCGGTTGAACGCCCTGGCCGCCCAATTGGAAACCCAGCGGAGCATCGAGCGCCGCCGCGCCGACGAATTATCCATCCTCAACCGGCTGGCCATGCTCGGCATCGAGGCCACCGGCGTCGAACCCCTGCTGGCGAATGCAGCCCAGATCATTGACGATGTCCTGCATCCCGATTTCTTCGGCGTGGGCCTGGTGGACGAGTCTCTGGGCGTCTTGCGCATCTACCGTTCGACCCGCTTCACCCGGGGCGAACGGTTGACCTTCCCGTTGGGGCAGGGCGTGGCCGGGAAAGTGATCGAGACCGGCCTGCCCCGCCGCATCGCGGATGTTGCCGCCGACCCGTTTTTCTTCGAGGTGAATCCGGGCGCCCGGTCTGAGTTGTGCGTCCCGCTCAAGGTCGGGAAACGGGTCATCGGTCTCATCAACCTGGAGAGCACCCAACTGGATTTCTTCAGCGAAGGCGACGAAAACCTGATGATGACCTTCGCCGGGCAGCTCGCCACTTCCATCGAAAGGGTGCGCCTGTTCCAGGCCGAGCAGCGCCAGCGCGAGGAAGCCGAGACCCTGCGAGAGGCCGGCGCAGTGGTCGCCGCGACCCTGCGGCAGGACGAGGCCATCCAGTTGATCTTGCAGCAACTGGCCCGGGTCGTGCCGTATGACAGCGCCTCGGTATTGTTATGGTTCGAGGAGCGGCCCGGTACGGGTGAGGGATACCTCGAAATCGTCGGAGGGCGCGGATGGGCCGACCCGTCGGTGGTGATCGGGATGCGCTTCCCGGTCCCTGGCGATAACCCGAACACTATCGTCATTCGCAACCGGCAGCCGTATATCCTGGACAACGCGGCGCTCATGCACTCGGAATTCCACAAGAAACCTCACGACCACATCCAGTCGTGGCTGGGAGTCCCGTTGATCGTCGGGGAGCGGATGATCGGGATGCTGGCCGTAGACAACACTATGCAGGCCTTTTACACTCCCGATCACGCCCGCCTGGTGACGGCCTTCGCCAACCAGGTCGCCATTGCGGTCGAAAACGCCCGCTTGTTTGGGCGCGTCGAACAACTGGCGATCACAGACAGCCTGACAGGCCTGTACAACCGGCGGCATTTCCTCGATCTGGCCGAAAACGAATTCCAGCGCGCCCGTCGTTACCAGCGCCCGCTGGCCCTGATCCTGTTCGACATTGACCATTTCAAGAAGGTGAACGACACCTACAGCCACGCAGCCGGAGACCAGGTCTTGCAGGCCATCGCCGGGCACTGCCGGGACGCCATGCGCAACGTGGACATCATGGGCCGTTACGGCGGCGAGGAATTCATCATCCTCCTCCCGGAGAACGACGTCAACGGCGCCTCTGTGGTGGCCGAACGCCTGCGCCTCTGTGTGGCCGAGAGACCCATCCAGACCGACCGGGCTTTGGTCTCCATTACCATCAGCCTGGGGATCGCCGACCTGACCGGGGACTGCTCCGACCTGGCGACGCTGCTCGAGCGGGCGGATGCCGCCATGTACACCGCCAAATCCTTCGGGCGCAACCGGGTGGAACAATTTAGAGGGTAATTCCGATTCCCGTTTACAATTGGGCCATGCCCAAGCCCAAAGTTTTCGTCACCCGCATCATCCCCAAAAGGGGACTGGACATTGTCCTCGAACTCTGCGAGGCGGATGTCTGGCCCGGTGAACTGCCGCCCTCGCGGGACGAACTCCTGCGCCGTGCCCGCGGCGTGGACGGGATCCTCTCGCTGCTGACCGACCGGATGGATGCCGAAGTGATGGACGCGGCCGGGCCGGGGCTGAAGGTCATCAGCAACCACGCGGTCGGTTTCGACAATGTGGACGTGCCCGCCGCCACGGCGCGGCGCATCCCGGTGGGCAACACGCCCGGGATTCTGACCGACGCCACCGCCGACATGGCCTTTGCCCTGCTGCTGGCCGCCGCCCGCCGCCTGGTTGAAGGCGCGCAGTACGTGAAAGACGGCAAATGGAAGACCTGGGGGCCGTCGCTGCTGCTCGGCGCGGACTTCGTCGGGGCCACGCTGGGATTGGTCGGCTTCGGGCGGATCGGTCAGGCCGTCGCCAGGCGCGCCCGGGGCTTTGGCTTGCGGGTGATCTACCACGACCCGACTGCCGAATCGGCTTACGGCGCGCTCCCGGTGGACTTCGAGACCCTGCTGCGCGACTCGGATTTCATCTCGCTCCACGTCCCGCTCACGGACGAAACTTATCACATGATCAATGCTGAAACGCTGGCAAAAATGAAGCCGACTGCGGTGCTGGTCAACACCTCCCGCGGGGGCGTGGTGGACCCGTCGGCGCTGGAGCAGGCCCTCAGGTCCGGCACGATCTTCGCCGCCGGGCTGGATGTCACCGAGCCGGAACCCATTCGAAGTGACGATCCGCTCCTGGCGCTGGACAACTGTCTCATCGTCCCGCACCTGGGCAGCGCCAGCAAACAGACGCGGGAAATGATGTCGTATCTCGCCGCTCAAAACCTGGTGGCCGGGCTGAAAGGCGAGCGCCTGCCGCACTGCGTCAACCCGGAAGTGTACGAAAGATGATCCGCGAGGTTGTCATGCTGAGCGCAGCGCAGCATCTCTAATCGTGTCAGAGACCCTTCGCTGCGCTCAGGGTGACTTTTACGTCGCTAAGAGAAATTATGAACCAAGAAACCGCAAAAAAAGAAAGTTTAGGCAGGCTGCTCGGCTGGACGAAGCACTCTTCGATCCTGCTCGCCGGGTTTTTCCTGGTCATATTCCTGATCGTTTACATCTGGTGGCCGCTGGCCGAGGAAGTGCTGGCTTACGTGGACTGGGGCGGCCCGTGGTGGCTGTACATGGACTGGCTGCTGCTGGGCGTCTTCGCCTTCATGTCGCTGACCATCATGGCCGGGGCCGATTTGAAAACCGACTCCCTGATCGTCTTCGTCGGTACCTTCGGCGGGCTGGTGATCGAGTCGTGGGGCACGCAGACCAACCTGTGGCATTACTACACTGCCGAGCGCCCGCCGCTGTGGATCATCCCCGCCTGGCCGATCGCCTCGCTCTCGATTGACCGGATCACCAGGTTTCTGGTTTTTCTCACCGGGCGGAGGGTGCGTCGCACCTTTCTAAACGGATTGGTCTCAAGCGAGCAACATTCCCGTTTAGCGGAATGGTTCTCCGCTGGCAGGTGCGACGCACTCGCGAGGGTGAGTTTCAAAACTGCCTACTGGTCACTCTTTACCGTTTTCTTTTTACTCATGCTCACCTTCACCGCCCCCACCTTCGACAAATCCTACACCCTGGCGGCGCTGGTCCTGTGCGCCCTGCTGATCGCCACCCCCACCGACCACCGCACCGCCGTGCTGACCTTCCTCGCCGGGGCCGGGCTGGGCTACTACCTGGAACTGTGGGGCACCACCCGCGAGTGCTGGACCTACTACACCGCCCAGACCCCGCCGCTCTTTGCGGTGCTGGCGCACGGCATGGCTGCGGTCGCTTTTTGGCGGGCGGGGTTGCTGGTGAAAATGGTTTTCACTCGCCGCAAAGAAGCGACTAAAGTCGCTACTACGAAATTTATGGGGGAACAGCTATGAACCCGGCGGATGTCGAATTGCTGCGGCTGCTGGCCGGACGCCTGGAACGCCTTTCGGTGGATTCGCACTGGGCGCGGCGGGCGAGCGGACTGCGCGGCAACCTGCTCAAAGTGCTGGACGAGATCGAAGCGGGCCGGGACGTTGGGCCTGGGCGCGTGACCCCGCTCATTGACCGGGCCTTCGAGCTGCTCCGCCGCGCCGCCCGCGAGATCCCGGATGTGGACGAAATCTTGAAAAAAAGTGACCAGGCAGCCCGTCCGCAGCACCCCACCCCCTGAGTTGATGAAAAGATGCACTGCATAAGGGCTTGTGTAAGAACAACTTCCCGATTCTGGATTTCTTCTCGCCTGTATTCGTCGGACTAAAGTCCTGCCTCAGTTCATGAAAGTCGGTTAAAACCGACTCGCGATGCCAGTCCGCAGGCGGCGCGTTGAGCCTGTCGAAACGACTTCCATGAACTGAGCAGGCGGCTTTAGCCCCGCTCACCCCGAGTGAAAAACGGAAGTTATTTTTGCACGACTCCTAAGCCATGAAACAGGCGGAGCCAATCGGCTCCGCCTGTTTTACCAGCGTAAGGTAAACCCTACTTGCCCTTGCTGTGCGGTACGAAGACCGTCACCGTGGCATACGTGGAATTGCCGCAGGCATCCGTCACCATGTAAGTGATGGTGTAGGTGCGCCCGCTGCCGCCGCCGGACCGTTCGGCCCGCAGCTTGAAGTGGAAGTCGTCCAGGATGACGATGTCGGTCGCCGTATCACCGTCGCCCAGGCCGTCGTCCGGTTCGCTCGAAGTCACCGAGATCAGGGTGATGGTCGGATTCGGGTCGAAGTTGTCGCTGGCGGTCACGGTGGCCGTCACATTCACGTACTTGTGGTTGGCGGGCCACAGGGTATCCGGCGATACCGAAACCGAGTCGAAGGTTGGGGCGATCTCGTCGCACACGTCCAGGCCGATGATGACCGGGTCGTGGTCGGAGGAGCGGTAGGCGTCCGGGGCGTAGAGGGCGTCCTGGGCGGGCTGCTTGAAGGACATGTCGTAGTCAATCAGGTCCGGCTCGTCGGCGTTGATGTGCCAGACGGTCACACCGGTGACTTCATCCAACAGGCCGGCGTTTGCCAGGGCGTGGTCGAGGTAGCCCAACTGCCCGTCGAAGACGTAGGAGTAGGCGTCCTCGCCCTGGAACAGGGAGATCAGGTCGGTGTAGTCGTCGGCTGTGCCGTCGTTGTCGTCCGGGCCGGCCTTGATGGCGTCAATCGGGTCTTCCTTGTCGTAGGAGTTCAGGTCGCCGATGATGAGGAAGTCGCTGTCGCCGCTGCCGGTCGGGTCGGCTGCCAGCCAGTCCACCAGGGCCTGGGCGGCCAGGGTGCGGGTGATGTTGCAGTTGCCGGCGCCGTCCCCCAGGTCCGGGTCGCCGACGTCGTTACAGTCCGAGCCTTTGGACTTGAGGTGGTTGACAGCCACGGTGAAGACGCCACCGGTGGTGTCGTCTATGAACGTCTGGGCCAGGGCCGGGCGGTTCTTGCCGTCGTCGAAGCGGGGGTCAACGGTCGAGTCGAGGATGGCGTAGCTCCCGACTGTCGTTACGCTCGCCGGTTTGTAGATGAAGGCCACCCGGATGGCGTCGGAGCCGATCGCGCCCGTGGCGACGTAATCGTAGGTCCCCGCGCCCATCACGGCGTTCAGGCCGCTGACGAGGTCGGCGGTGGGGACGTCGCCGGGGTGGTTCTCAATCTCGATCAGGCCCACCACGTCCGCGTCAATGGCGGCCAGGGCGGCGATGATCTTGTCCCGCTGGCGGGTGAATTCGAGGGCGGTATCCGCGCCGCGGCATTCCTGGTTCCCCAGCGGGCCACAGATGAATGTGCCGGTGTCAATGGTCGTGAAGTAGTTGAGCACGTTGAAGGAGGCGACTTTGAGATTGCCGCCGACGTCCTCCGGCTGGGCCGTGCGCGGGTTGGCCGCTTCGTAGTCCGCGCCCTGGGTCGGCTGGATGCGGTACAGGCCGAAAGTATCATCCACAACACCGGTCACGTTCTGGAGGATGTCGCCGCCGCGGAACAGGTTACCCAGGTCGAAGATATTCCCGTCTGGATGCAGGGCCGGGTCCGGGTTCTGGTTGGAGCGCCCGTCGTCGAGGGTGATCTTGTCGAGCAGGAAATCTGCCGCAGCCTGGATGGCATCCGGTCCTGGTTCGAATTCGGCCGTGGGGGTCAGGTGACGCTGCGAGGTCAGCACGATCTCGCCGAAGCGGTCGAAGTTAAAGTATTCCGAGATGTAGAGGTCCTGCGGGAAGGTGACGTACATGCCTTCATAGGCCTCGAAGTCATCCACGCTGGTCACTGGCAGCGACAGGACAACGGGAGCCGGCAGGGAATTGCCGGTGGAGCACTGCCAAATTTGGGCGGCGGTGATCTCGGTCATGCCGTTGAACTCGGAGACGCTGCCGCGCACCCGCACCGCATCACCTACGTTGACATCCATGCCGCCGGGGGCGTAGATGAAGACGCCGTCCGAGGTAGCCGGGTCGCCATCGCCGAGCGGGTCCTGGATGTGGAAGCCGTTCAGGTTGCCGTCATCCGGCGAGGCGTTGTTCTGGAAGTCGCCGGTCACGATGCCCTCGACCGCCACTTCGGTGCCGGCCAGCGGGCTGGCCGCGCTGTTGCCCTGCACGTCATAGATCGGGGTGAACGGGTCGCCGCACATTTCGGGCGGCGGCACGAAGATCTCGTTCGGCGCGCCGGGGGTGTTGTAGGCTTCGCCCAAAACGATCGTGCCGGGGAAGCCGGGGATGCCCGCCAGGTCGAAGTCGTTGCGGACCCAGTCGCTGGCGGCGTCGGTGTCGAAACCGTCGGGGATGCGGGATGCGCCGCCGGGGGCGAAGCTGCTCAGGCCGTCGTAGTTCGGGCCAAGGGCCGGGACGCCGTAGAACAGGTCACCGGCAGTGCCGTCGTTCACGGCCACCGCGTCCACGATGGCATCCCAGAGCGTGAGGTCGAAGACGCCGTCATTGTTAGTGTCCAGGTCGGTGTTGAGCGCGCCGGTGAAATTTTTGACCAGCAGCAGGGTCAGGCTGCCGTTTTCGAGCGCATTGGCAGGCAGGTTGACGAAGTAGAAGCCGCCCGCGTCGGTCGTGCCGAGGCCGATGACTTCGTCCACCACACCTGAGCCGCTGCCGTCCCCTTCGATCTCAAGCACGGTGTAGTCCGAGTAATCGGTATTGGCCGCGCCGAAGATTTCGACGTACTCCACGTCCGTACCGGTTGTACTGGCCGAAAATTCGTTGATCTTGGGTTCGAGGGTTGTGCCAACGAACGTCTGTCCATTATTGAAACTGCCAAAAGTGTTGGCTGAAGAACCGGTCCAGGTAAAATCATCGTAACTTGTACCGGTGCCTGTCAGTTGTAAGGAATTTCCCACTGCTGAAGTCGATGCCTCGGCGACACCGATGTCCACACTGGTCATCCCATTTGCCGGACCGCCAACTGCGATGAAAGTACCTTCGTAGCTGAGAAATTGGATGACCGCACTGCTGGCATCTACGAGCGCCAGGCCATCGGGTGAGCCGTTCTGGAGGCCATTGACAGGGTAGTTCACAACGCTGACACCGAACCCGCCCCCGAGGTCGGGAATGGTTCCGCTTAGAGGAGACGTCGTATAAGATGCTCCTCCACTGCCGTTGTAAAGCACCAAACTCCAGCCGGTTAAATCTGTTCCGGCAGGGCCTGCAATTTCAACGGCCTCGCCAACGTCTGTGCTGGTATTGTCATAATGAATTTCATTAATGAACACAGAAGGCGAGGCCGCGAAAGCCGAAGAGAATGGCGCCAGGTGTAACATCAGCGCCAAACTTAGAAATAGTGCTAAAAGTTTACGAAACTGCATAACGTTCTCCTTTTTGAATTTTTCGTTCAACCCAAACTCAAACAGCATCTCAGGACGATTGGGCGAATTGTGGGAACCGAAAACATTGCAGGTTTCAGAAGAACTTTTGAGTTTTTCCATCCTTTCTCTACAGTAAATTAATTGGATTGAACAGAAGCATGTTCATTCATCTTCGAAAATGAGACAGGGAAAAAACACCATAAGCAACCTTGCCTCACTTGTACATTCTATGTGAGACCTTACAAAAACGCAAGGCGAAAAGGGGACTATTTCCGTCCTGATTACGACACGTTAACGCTGGCTCCCGCGCTGGCGCGGCAGACGTACACCGCCGCCTCCAACCCGGACTTTTGCCTGTATTCTGCCTCGACGGCGGGTACGAACTCCCCCAGCTTCGACCCGTCAACCAGGGCCACGGCGCAGCCGCCGAACCCCGCCCCGGTCATGCGCGCCCCGTAGCACCCGTCCTGCGCCTGGGCCGCCTCCACGATCCAGTTCAGAGCCTCGCTGCTGACCTCGAAATCGTCCCGCAGGCTGGCGTGGCTGGCGTTGAGCAGCAATCCCAGGCGTTTCACGTCCCCGCCCCGCATGGCCGCCGCCGAATCCGGGACGCGCTGGTTCTCCGAAACGATGTGCCGGGCGCGTTTTAATACCACCCCTTCCAACTTTTTACTTTTTACTTTGAACTCTTTCCAGCCAATATCCCGCAGGGCTTTTACCCCCAATGCCCGCG
Source organism: Anaerolineales bacterium UBA5796 (assembly GCA_002418215.1). GTDB lineage: Bacteria > Chloroflexota > Anaerolineae > Anaerolineales > Villigracilaceae > UBA5796. The sequence continues at coordinate 21,108 of DIDQ01000105.1, read as the reverse complement.
CCGCCAATTCACACTGGCTGCGCCGTTCATTGTAAGCCGAGCCGACCAGCCCCCGCCGGGTGGACGTATCCAGCACCACCACTGCCGCCCCCTCCGGCAGCGGGACGTGTTCGTACTCCAGCGAGCGGCAGTCCAGGAACAGGGCGTGGCCCTCTCTTGCTGCTGCGCTGACCATCTGGTCCATGATCCCCGATTTGACCCCCACCCAGCGGTTCTCGCAGACCTGGCCTGCCCGCGCCATCCGCGCCGGCTCCCAGGCGATCCCCGCTACGGACGCAAAGGCCCGGGCCGCGGCCATCTCCACCGCCGCCGACGAGGAAAGCCCCGCGCCGCGCGGCACGTCCCCGGCCAGGACGCCCTCCCAGCCTTCCAGCCGGAAGCCTTCATTTTGCAAGGCAAAAGCTACGCCTTTAACATATTCGATCCAGCCCCTGCCCCGGCGGAAATTTTCGAGCGAGAAGCCCGCCTTTTTGCCAAAATCCAGCGAATGGACGGCCACCCGCCGGTCGGGGCGCGGGCGCAGGGCGATCCAGACCGCCCGGTCAATCGCCATCGGCAGGACGAAGCCGTCGTTGTAGTCGGTGTGCTCGCCGATCAGGTTCACCCGCCCCGGGGCGCGGACGATGAAGTCCGGTTCGCCGCCGAAACGGTTTTCAAAGGCAACACGGCAAATATCAGGCAGGCTCATGGAAACTCAAAATCGTAAATCCGAAATCGTAAATCCAAAATCGTAGCCCATTACGAAATACGCAACACTCCCCACGCATCACTCCATCATCCACCTCGCGTACACCGCCTGCGAAAGCAGCCGCCCGGCGGATCGTTCGCGCGTCACCAGTTCGCCCTGTTCGATAGCGCCGCCGAGACCCATCATCGTGTCGGCCAGGGCCTGCCCGGCATGGATGGCCGAAGCCTGCACGGCGTAGATGGTCAGGACGACGAACAGCGGGTTTGGGTTGAGGACCTCCCGGCAGGCGTCCAGCAGCCGCGGCAGGGATTTGTAGACCTCCCAGACCTCGCCCTTCGGCCCGCGCCCGAACTTGGGCGGGTCGAGCACGATCCCGTCGTAGCGGCTGCCGCGCCGCGCCTCCCGCTGGACGAACTTGAGCGCATCGTCCACCAGCCAGCGGACGGGTTTGTCCGCCAGCCCGGAGAGGGCCTGGTTCTCCCGCGCCCACCCGACGGATTTCTTCGAGGCGTCCACGTGTGTGACCTGTGCCCCGGCCGCGGCGCAGGCCAGGGTCGCCAGGCCGGTATAACCGAAGAGATTTAAGATTCTGGGTTGGGGATTCGCCACGGAAATTGCAAAGTCCACAGAGATTTTTTCTTTTTCTCCGTGCTCTCCGTGTGCCCTGTGGTGAATTCGCTCAACCATCCAGTCCCAATGGGCCGCGACTTCGGGGAAGACTCCCAGGTGACGACCGGGGGTGGTCATGGCGTAAAAGCGCAGACCCCCTTCTTTTCTCTCATCTTTTTGGGAACGGAAATGGGGGGAGGCCAACTGGTAGCCCATCTCCCACTTCTCGTCCACCCGATTCTTGAACTGCCAGTGGCCGCCGCTTTCCTCGCCGGTCGGTTGGAAGACGGCGTGGGCCGCGGCCCAGTCCTGTTCCGGCAGGGCAGGGGACCACATGGCCTGCGCCTCCGGGCGGACGAAGGTGTACGGGCCGAAGCGTTCCAGCTTCAGGCCGTTACCGCTGTCGAGCAGGGCGTAGTCTTTCCAGTTGGGGGAGTCGAGCAGGGTGATTTGGGTCATTGTCTTTGGTGAGAGGGTGTAACGCGACAGTCATGTCGCCTTGCCCGATCTGGAAAAACGTCCCGAAGGTTTCTGCCAAGTGTTCAGATTCTTTGAAGCCATCTTCGGGACGGTGCATAAAAGAATGGCGCAACGTTCTTGCAACAATTCGGACAAAAAGAATCCAAAAGTACTACTTGCAAATCAAGACCAAAACCCGTATAATTGTGGGAGAAAGTGGTAGAAAGTGGGACGCCGGATCAGTCCGGCGTTCGCCGCATTAAAGGCCAAGTAGAACAAATGTTCATCGGAAACTACCAGCACTCCCTGGACGAGAAAGGTCGCCTGACCATCCCAGCCCGTTTCCGCGAGCTGCTGGAAGGGGGTGCTTTTGTCACCCGGGGCTTCGACCACTGCCTGATGGTGATGACGCCTGCCTACTTCGATGAAGTCTACCGGCGGATCAATGCGATGAACCTGGCCGATCCGAGCGCCCGCTTGCTGCGCCGCCTCATTATATCGAATGCTTTCGAGGTTTCGGCAGATAAAGTCGGGCGCATCCTGTTGCCGCAAAACCTGCGTGAGTTCCTCGGTCTGGACGGCGTCGCGGTTGTCGCCGGGCAGGGCGAGTACTTCGAAATCTGGTCACCGGCCTCCTGGGGAGAACAGATGGACCTGTTCGATGACAGCCAGGCCAACGACCAGCGCTTTTCGACGCTCGACTTGAGTTCGTAGTAGCGACTTAAGTCGCTGCTACTGAGTCCGATGAACAAAGCGCCGCATCAACCTGTTCTTTACCAAGCGATTATACACGCGTTGCAGCCCACCAGCCCAGGCTTCTATGTTGACGGGACTGTCGGTGCGGGCGGACACGCCCGCGGCATCCTGGAGGCCTGCGCACCTGAGGGACGCCTGCTGGGTCTGGATGTAGACCCGCAAGCGTTAGCGCTCTGCCGTGAGACCTTGGCTCCTTACGGAGAGCGCGTCCGACTGGTCCAGGCCTCCTATTTGTCGCTGGAAGCGGTTTTGGATGAGCTGGACTGGCCGCCGGTGAACGGGATCGTGCTCGACCTGGGCGCCTCGTCCATGCAGTTCGATACGCCCGAACGGGGGTTCTCGTTCATCAAGGACGGCCCGCTGGACATGCGCTTCGACCCGGACCTCCCGGTGCGGGCCGCGGACCTGGTCAACGGCTGGCCTGAAAGCGACCTGGCGGAGGTCCTCTTCCGCTACGGGGAGGAACCTGCCGCTCGACGCATCGCCCAGGCCATCGTCCGGGCACGCCCCGTGGAAGGCACCCGCCAACTGGCAGAGATCGTCGCCAGGGCGGTGAAAAAGCCCGCCGGGCGGGTCCATCCCGCCACCCGCACTTTCCAGGCCCTGCGGATTGCGGTCAACGATGAGATGGAGACCATCCGCAAGTCTTTGCCGATTGCAATGAAGGCCCTGGTTCCCGGCGGGCGGCTGGCGGTGATCTCCTTCCACTCGCTGGAAGACCGGCTGGTGAAGGAATACTTCCGCCTCGAAAGCCGGGACTGCATCTGCCCGCCCAGGCAGCCGGTTTGCACCTGTGGGCATGTCGCAACGCTGAAAGAAATCAACCGAAAACCTATCGTGCCCGATGACGCCGAAATTCGGGTTAATCCCAGGGCACGCAGCGCAAAATTACGGATAGCAGAAAAGGTGAACTAAACTTCTCTTTCCTCCGTGATCAGTGACCTAAAACGGCCCTCAACAAAGGTCATCAACATGGACTTCGTTCGGAACATCACTCAAAAAACTCCATGGAAAACCCAACAGCAACTGTTCGGGTTTGTTCTGGTTGTGCTGGTATTTGCGGCCATGATCGCCGGGATCTACCTGACCATCACCTCCCGGGCTGCCGTGCTGGGCCGCGAGATCCAAAACCTGGAGGCGCAGATCACGGATGGCAAACGCCTCAACGCCGACCTGTCCAACCAGTTGGGGGTTTTGTTGTCATACCAGAGTATGGCGGAGCGCGCCTGGGCCATGGGCTTCACCCTGGCCAGCCCCGAGGATATCGAATATGTGACCATCCCCGGTTACGCCGCGCCCCAGCCGGTGGACCTCTCGGAGGCGCGCCCTGATGAGCAGCAGGCAAATACCCTGCCGGATGCCTACACCCAATCCTTATGGGAGTGGTTCGAGGCGCAACTGGTCACTTCGGGATTGTCCGGCGGAGGCGTTCAATGAACTACGAATATTCCTGGCGGGTGAAGCTGGTAATCGGCGTTTTCGCCCTGGTGGGGTTGGCCATCCCGGCTCAGATATTACGCATCCAGAACAGCCCGGAAGCCGGGAAGATCCTGGACCAGTCCAATAATTACAACTGGGAAGTGCGGACGCTCTACCCGGCGCGCGGTTCGATCTATGACCGCAATGGCCGCCTGCTGGCCGGGAACGAGATCGTCTACGAGGTTGGGGTGGACATCCCGCGGGTGAGCAATCCGCATACCGTAGCCCTGACCCTGAGCGTGACCCTCGACCTGGATTACAACGACATCTACGACACTCTCACCAATCCCGAAGGCCGACTGTACCTGGTGGCCGACGATTTCGTTTTGCCGGGCAAGGTCGAAGAACTCAAAAAATTGAAGGAAGAACTGGAAAACCAGCCGGACGATTGGCGCGCTGCCGACCGTCCCAGCCTGGACGGGTTGGTCTTCCGGGCGCATTTCCAGCGCAGTTATCCTGAAAAGAGCCTGGGTTCCAATATCCTCGGCTTTGTGATGCACGACGGGCACGGTTACTTCGGCGTCGAGGCCAAGTATGACGAGCAACTGGCCGGCATCCCGGTCACGACCCTGGTGCCGACCGACCCCAACCGGGCCGAAGACCTGCCCCGCATCCCGGACGGCGCGACCCTGATCCTGACCATTGACCGCGACATCCAGGCTGCGGTGGAAGAGATCCTCGACCTCTCCCTTGTCGAGCATGGAGCGGAGGCCGGTTCGATTGTCGTTATGAATCCCAAGACCGGCGAAGTGCTGGCGATGGCCTCCACGCCGCGCTTCGACCCCAATGAGTATTGGGATTATGAACTGTATTTCAACAACGCCAGCGAATTCAACCGGGCCATCAGCCTGCCTTACGAACCGGGTTCGGTCTTCAAGATCCTCACCATGTCTGGCGCGCTGGATTCGGGCACGGTGACGCCTTCGACATCTTTCCTGGATACGGGCGTGTTCCTGATCGGCGGCGTGCCGGTCTACAACTGGGACGACGCTGCCTGGGGCTACCAGGACATGACCGGTTGTATGCAGCACTCGCTAAACGTCTGCCTGGCCTGGGTGGCCTCGCAGTTGGGGCCGCAGAAATTCTATTCTTACGCCCGCGCTTTCGGCATCGGGCATCCCACCGGGATAGACCTGGCCGGGGAAGCGGCCGGCCGCCTCAAGGTCCCGGGCGATGGCGACTGGTACCCCGTTGACCTGGGAACCAATTCCTTCGGGCAGGGCGTCGCGGTCACGCCGATCCAGATGGTCATGGCCGCCTCGGCCATCGCCAACGACGGGCGCATGGTGGCTCCCCACGTCCTGTACGGCATGGTCCAGAACGGACGCCAGTATAATTCGCCGCCGCGCTACCTGGGCACACCCATCTCGGAAACCACCGCCCGCACCCTGAATGAAATGCTGGCCTACTCGCTCGAAAACGAATCGTCGCTGGCGCTGGTGCCCGGTTACCGGCTGGCCGGCAAGACCGGCACGGCCCAGATCCCGCTGCCGACCGGTTATTACGCCAACAGCATCACCAACACCTCCTTCATCGGCTGGGGGCCGGTGGACGATCCGCAATTTGTGGTGTACGTCTGGATCGAACGGCCCTCCTCGTCCATCTGGGGCTCCGAAGTTGCCGCCCCGGTCTTTGCCCGGGTGGTCGAAAAGCTGGTGGTGCTGATGGGCATCCCGCCCGACAGCGTCCGCCAGGCCCTGGCCGGACAGTAAAAATATGGAGTGCGGGCTTCAGCCCGCCGCAGGCTGAAGCCTGCACTCCGCTTTTGGATAGACCCAAGGAAGAATGCTTACTCTCGCTGACACCCTCGAAGCCCTGACCACCCTCCGCCCGGCGGGCAGAACCCCCGTCATCACCGAGGCGGCAGTGGACTCGCGCCAGGTCATCCCAGGCGGGTTGTTCGTGGCCCTGCCCGGCGAGCGCGTGGATGGGCACGACTATATCGGCGCGGCTTTCGAGCACGGGGCTTCATTCGCGCTGGTCCAGCGGGATATGCCCGCCTCGTACCGGACCCTCGACCTGCGCGGGGACCTGACGCCTGGATCGTTCGAATCGCTAAACCTCGACTCCCCCCTCTGCCTGCGCGTGGACGACAGCCTGGCTGCCCTCCAGCAGATCGCTCGATTCTGGCGGAGCAAACTGAAAGACCTGCGTGTGATCGGCATCACCGGCAGCGTGGGCAAATCCACCACCAAAGAGATGATCGCCGAAGTGCTCGGCCAGCGCTTCCGCACCCTGAAAAACACCGGCAACCTGAACAACGAGATCGGCCTGCCGTTGACCGTGCTGCGCCTCGGCCCCGGCTACGAATACGCCGTGCTCGAAATGGGATTTTACGTCCCCGGCGAGATCCAGTTCCTGTGCGACATCGCCCTGCCCCAGGTCGGGGTGGTGACCAACGTGGGCACCGTCCACGCGGAGCGGGCCGGGTCGCAGGAAGCCATCGCCCGGGGCAAAACCGAACTGGTCCAGGCCCTGCCGGGCGACGGCTACGCCATCCTCAACTACGACGACGAGTGGGTCCGGGCCATGGCCGAAAAAACCCCCGCCCGCGTGTTCTTCTACGGCCTCGACGCCAACGCCGACCTGTGGGCCGACCGGATCGAAGGCCTCGGCCTGGACGGCATCCGCTTCCGGCTGCAATACCAGCGGGAGGCCCTGCATGTGCGCGTCCCGCTGATCGGGCGGCACTCGGTCCACACGGCCTTGCGGGCCGCCGCGGTCGGGCTGGTCGAGGGCTTGAGTTGGCAGGAGATCGTCAACGGCCTGCGCCAGGGGCATTCGCAACTGCGCCTGGTTGCCATCCGCACCGAGAGCGGCGCGCTGGTGCTCGACGACACCTACAACGCCTCGCCCGAATCGACCATGGCCGCCCTCAACCTGCTGGCCGAACTCGACGGGCGCAAGATCGCCGTGCTGGGCGACATGCTCGAACTGGGTCCCTACGAACGCCAGGGACACGAAATGGTCGGCGTCCGCGCCCGCGAAGTGGCCCAGGTGCTGCTCACGGTCGGCAAGCTGGGTCACATCATCGCCGAGGCCGCCCGCAAAGCCGGGATGAAGAAAGTCTCCGTTTTCGAGTTCGAGGACATTGACGGCGTGGTGGACTGGCTCCGCAAGAATCTTTCCAGCAACGATTCGGCCCTGGTCAAAGGCTCACACGGCCTGCGCATGGACCGCATCGTCTCTGCCCTTGAGGTCAGCCGATGAGTGAAACTTCCCTCGCCTTGAGCCTGGCAGGCTTCAGCTTCATCATGACCGTTATCTGGGGCGGCCCGTTGATCCGCATCCTGCGCCATTTCAAGATCGGCAAGCTGATCCGGGTCGAAGGCCCTGAGCGGCATTTTGCCAAGATGGGCACGCCCACCATGGGCGGGGTGATGTTCATCCTGCCGGTGGTTTTGATCACCGTGCTGCTCAACTTTGTTTCGATCATGGGCATTACCCAGAGACGGTTCCTGGGCAGTTCCATCCTGCTGCCCGTGCTGGTGCTGGTATCCTATGCCGTCCTCGGCGCAGTTGACGATTGGGAAGGCATCCGCGGCAAACGGCGCGGCGAGGGGATGCGTGCCAGGGTCAAGTTCATTGCCCAGGTGGCGCTGTCGCTGATCGTGGCCGCGGCCATCAAATACCTGCTCAGGGTCCCAGACCTGTTCCTGCCGGGCATCCCGGCTGAGATCGAACTGGGATGGGTCTACATCCCGATCGCGGCCTTCATCATCACCGGCTTCTCGAACGCGGTCAACTTCACCGACGGCCTCGACGGGCTGGCCGGGTTGATCACCGCCACGGCCTTCACCGCCTTCGGCGGGATCGCCGCCCTGCAAGGCCAGGATTACCTGGCCCGCTTCTGCTTCACGGTCGTCGGCGCGTTGTTCGGCTTTTTGTGGTTCAACGTCCATCCGGCGCAGTTGATCATGGGCGATACCGGGTCGCTATCCCTGGGCGCCACCCTGGCCGTGGTCGCCCTGATGACCGGCCAGTGGCCGCTGCTGGTCATGATCGCCATCATCCCGGTCAGCGAAGTCTTGAGTGTCATCATCCAGGTCTCTTATTTCAAGGCCACCAAAGGCAAACGTTTCTTCAAGATGGCCCCCATCCATCACCATTTCGAACTGCTCGGCTGGAGCGAGACCCAGGTGGTCCAACGCTTCTGGCTGATCAGCCTGATCGCCGCCATGATCGGCATCGGATTGGCACTGGCATAACTGATGAGGAATTGGACCGGAACCCGCGTGCTCATACTCGGCGCCGCCCGCCAGGGGCTGGCCCTGACCCGTTACCTGGTCCGGCACGGGGCGCGCGTGACCTTGTCTGACCGCGGCGAACCCGAGGCGTTGACCGAGGCCCGGGCCGCGCTGGCAGACCTGCCGGTCCGCTGGGCGCTCGGCGGGCACCCGCTCGAACTGCTGGACCAGGCCGATGTCCTGTGCCTGTCCGGGGGCGTCCCGACCACCATCCCCATCGTGGCCGAGGCCCAAAAACGCGGCATCCCGCTCGCCAACGACACCCAGATTTTCATGGAAGCCGCGCCCTGCAAGACCGTCGGCGTCACCGGTTCGGCGGGCAAGACCACCACCACCACCCTGGTCGGGCGCATGGCGCAAGAGACGGTTACATCGTCCACGGTCCGCCGTCCACGGTCCGTCTACGTCGGCGGCAACATCGGCGACCCGCTGATCAACTACGTGGACGAGATGACGCCGGACGACCTGGCGATCCTGGAGATTTCATCCTTCCAACTGGAACAGATGACCCTTTCGCCGGACGTGGCCGCGGTGCTGAATGTGACTCCCAACCACCTCGACCGGCACGGAACGATGGAGGCTTACGCCGCCGCCAAACGCCGCATCCTGGATTTCCAGACCCCGGACGGCATCGCCATCCTGGGCCGCGACGATCCCGGCGCGTGGGCCATGCGCGGCAGCGTCAAGGGCCGCTTGCTGTCGTTCGGCCTCAGCCGCCTGGCAGACGGGTTCGACGGAACCTATATGCAGGATGGCCTGTACCATCTGCGGGACGGTAACGCTTATGTCCTGCTGCCGATTAACCGCGCCATCCACCTGCCCGGCGACCACAACCGCCGGAACGTGCTGGCTGCGGTCGCCATCGGCCACGCCGCCGGGCTGCGGCTGGATGCCATGCTCGAAGCGATAGACAACTTCCACGGCGTGCCACACCGATTGGAACTGGTGCGCGAATTGCGCGGCGTGAAATGGTACAACGACTCGATTGCCACCGCCCCCGAGCGGACCATTGCCGCCATCCGCTCATTCGAGGAGCCGCTGGTGTTGCTGCTCGGCGGCCGGGACAAAGACCTGCCCTGGGGCGACCTGGCCGGCCTCGTCCGCCAGCGCGTGGACCACGTGATCCTCTTCGGCGAATGCGCCGGGATCATCGGGAAAGCCATCGGTAGCCCCGGCGGGCGGCTGGAAAGCCTGACCCGCTGCGAGGGTCTGCGCGAGGCCGTGCAGAAAGCTGCTGAAATTGCCGAACCCGGCGACGTGGTTTTGTTATCCCCCGGCGGTACCAGTTTCGATGAATTCAAGGATTTCGCTGTGCGCGGAGAAAGTTTTAGAACATGGGTACAGGAACTCTCATAAACCGAAGCAAGCGGCAGGTAAATGCCAAAACCCCGGCCCCGGCTCCCAACCTCGGTGATATGCCCCTGTTGATGACCGTGACCGTGCTGGCCGTGCTGGGAATTGTGATGGTCTTCTCGGCCAGTTGGGATTTCTCGCTGGCCGTCTACGACTCGCCTACCTTGATGTTCAACCGCCAGGTGCTGTGGATGGGACTTGGGTTGCTCGCAATGTTCGTCTTGTCGTTCTTCGATTACCACTACTGGCGGCGGCTGGTCGTGCCGATCATGCTGGTGACCATCGCAGCCCTGGTCGGCGTGCTGCTCACCAATGACAACCGTCTCGGCGCAGTCCGCTCGTATTTCGAGGGTTCGGTACAGCCGTCCGAAATGGCAAAACTGGTCACCATCATTTACCTGGCGGCCTGGCTGTACGCCAAACAGGAACACTTGCACGATGTCAACCTGGGGCTGATCCCGCTGGGCATCATCCTGGGGATCATCGGCGGCCTGATCTTCCTCCAGCCCGACCTGTCGGCGACAGCGACGGTGCTCATCCTGGGCGGCCTGCTGTTCTTCCTGGCTGGCGGCGACATCAAACAAATCGTTTTCCTGCTCATCATGACCGTCATCGTTGGTTATGTAGTGATCCATTTCAGCCCGACCGGGTTGCAGCGCATCCGGGAGTTTTGGCAGGGCATTCTCGATCCTACCCAGGCTTCGTACCACGTGCGCCGCTCGCTGGAGGCCATTGTCAAAGGCGGCGTGTTCGGCGTCGGCCTGGGGCAGGCCAACACGAAGTACACCGGCCTGCCCGTCCCGCCGACCGACAGCATCTTCGCCGTCATCGCCGAGGAACTGGGCCTCTTCGGATCGCTGGTCACTCTCAGCCTTTACGGGCTGCTGCTCTGGCGCGGCCTGAAAATCGCAAGCAAGGCCCCCGATTTCCTGGGCACCATCCTGGCGTCGGGACTGTCCGTCTGGATCGCGCTGGAGGCGATGATCAACATCTCGGTGATGGTCGGCCTGCTTCCGTTTGCGGGCAACGCCCTGCCCTTCATCAGCGCCGGCGGCTCGAACCTGACCGCCTCGCTGGCCGCGGTCGGCATTTTGTTCAATATCGCCCGCCAGGGCAACAGCAAGAAAAAATCCACCTCGAACCCTGACGAAAGGAGAGAATTCGGTGCGACTGTTGGTTTGCGCCGGGGGAACCGGCGGCGGAGTGTATCCCGCACTGGCCGTAGTTGAACAGTTGAAAGCTGGAAGGTTGCAAGTCGAAGGAAAACCCGATCCTGTGACTTTTGAACCTTCCAACCTGGAACTGTTGTGGGTCGGCGGAGAAGGCGGCATGGAAAAGGAACTGGTCGAGCGCCAGGGCATTCCATTCCGCTCCATCCCGGCCGCGGGTGTGCATGGCGTGGGTCTCGGCCGGCTGCCGGGCAACGTGACCGCCATCCTGCGCGGGGTCAAGGCCTCGCGCCGCATCCTCGACGAGTTCGAACCGGATGTGCTCTTCTTCACCGGCGGATACGTGGCCTTCCCGATGGCCCTGGCCGGACGCCGCATCCCGACCCTGCTCTACGTCCCGGACATCGAGCCTGGCCTGGCGCTGAAGACGATTGCCCGTTTCGCCGATACGATCACCGTCACCGCCGAAGGGTCGCGGCCGTATTTCAAATCCCGCGCCAACCTGGTTGTGACCGGTTACCCTGTCCGGCGCGGCATCGCTCAGTGGGACCAGGACATAGCCCGCCAGTCGCTCGATCTCGAAGACGGCCTGCCTGTGCTGCTGGTCTTCGGCGGCAGCAAGGGCGCCCGTTCGATCAACATGGCCTTGCTCGACAGCCTGCCCGACCTGCTGGAAGAAATGCAGGTTCTTCACATCACCGGCGCGCTCGACTGGCCGGTCGTTGAAGCTGCCAGGGCAGAGCTGGGCGAGGACCTGGCTCCCAACTATCACGCCTACCCGTATCTTCACGAAGATATGGGCGCAGCCCTCGCCGCTGCCGATTTGGTGGTGGCGCGTGCCGGGGCCTCCACCCTGGGCGAATTCCCGCTGCTGGGACTGCCGGCCATCCTCGTCCCGTATCCGCATGCCTGGCGCTACCAGAAGGTCAATGCGGATTACCTGGCCGGGCGGGGCGCGGCCATCGTGCTGGAAGACGCCAGCCTGAAAAGCGACCTGGCCGCTGCTGTCAAACGCCTGCTCTCGGACGATGCCCGGCTGGACGGGATGCGGCAGGCCATGAGTTCCCTCTCACGCCCGCAGGCAGCGGCCGGGATCGCCAGCCAACTGTTCAGGCTGGCTGGAAAGAATTAGTCCCATGATGAGTCTACCTTTCGCATTCTGGCTTTTCGTCCTCATCTTTGCGGTGATCGGCGCGATGCGCGGCTGGTCGAAGGAATTACTGGTCTCATTCAGCGTCATTCTGTCCCTGGCCTTCAGCCGCCTGATGGAGAACTTCGTACCCGTCATCAACACGATGGACAGGGCCAGCACCTCCCTGTTCTGGATCCGGGCCATTGTGCTGCTGACCCTGGTGTTTTTTGGCTACCAGACCGTCCACATCCCGCGCTTCGCCTCCAAGGCGACCCGCGAACGGCTGCAGGACTGGCTGCTGGGCTTCGTCGTCGGCGCTGCGAACGGATACCTGATCATGGGCACCCTGTGGTTCGATATGGCCCAGGCCGGATACCCCTTTGCGCCGAACATCTCCGCCCCAACCGGCGACGCGGTCGAGGTGGTCACCCGGATGCTGTTCTATATGCCGCCCAACCTGCTGGGCGAACCCGGCATTTATTTTGCAGTCATTATCGCGTTCATCTTTGTGCTGGTTGTTTTTATCTAAATGATCCAGGAGTGCGAACTTTAGTTCGCAAGCTGAAGTTCGCAGGCTGAGGTTCGCAGGCTGAAGCCTGCACTCCGAAAAGGAACACAAAGGATTTTGATGACACACGTCCATTTCATCGGCATTGGAGGCAGCGGACTTTCCGCCATCGCCCGGCTCCTGTTGGAGAGCGGGTATACCGTCACCGGCTCAGACCGGGTGATGTCGTCGTTTGCCAGGGACGTACAGGCCGCCGGGGCCAGGGTCTTCGTCGGCCACAGCCCGGTCAATATCACCGGGGCAGACTGGGTGGTGCGCTCCTCTGCCATAGCGGACGACAACCCCGAGGTCCGGGCTGCGCTTGCGGCGAAAATCCCGGTTTACAAAAGGGCCGATTTCCTTGGCCAACTGATGGAGCGCAAGACTGGCATCGCCATCGCCGGGACGCACGGAAAGACCACCACGACGGCCATGCTGGCCTGGGTGCTGACCCAGCTAAAACAGGACCCCTCGTTCCTGATCGGCGGCGTATCCAGCAACCTGGGCGTCAATGCTCATGCCGGGAAGGGCCAGATTTTTGTCATCGAAGCCGACGAGTATGACCGCATGTTCCTGGGACTCAAGCCGCGGATCGAGGTGGTCACCAACCTGGAACACGACCATCCTGATTGTTACCCGACTTTCAGGGATATGGAAAGCGCCTTCGAGAACTTTGTGGACTTGCTGCCCGCCAACGGTACGCTGGTGGCTTGCGCCGATGATCCCGGGACGATGGGCCTGGCCCAGCGGGCGCACCGGAATGGACGCCAGGTGGTGTCTTACAGTGTGCGGAGTGAGAACACCGTTGCCAGCCCGCATTGGATGATGGCGCGCAACCTGCGCCCCAACGAGTACGGCGGTTTCTCGTTCGAAGCTTATTCCAATCTCGACCCGCGTCACCTGAAGGCCCAGCCGGTCGCTCTGCAGGTGCCGGGCAGTCACAATGTCCAGAACGCGCTGGCTGTCCTGGCAGTGGCCGGGGTGCTCAAGATGTCGTTGGAGAAGGCTGCCGAGGCTCTCGAAGGGTTCACCGGGACGGGACGCCGCTTCGAGAAGCGCGGCGAGGCCCGCGGGGTGCGCATCTTCGATGATTATGCCCACCATCCCACCGAGATCCGCGCTACCCTGTCTGCCGCCCGCGCCCGTTACCCAAAGCAGCGTATCTGGGCCGTCTGGCAGCCGCACACCTACTCCCGTACCCGGACCTTGTTCGACGCCTTCCTTGATTCTTTCAAGGACGCGGACGAGGTGGTCGTCACCGAGATTTACCCCGCCCGCGAAGGGCCGGAGCAGGCTTTTTCGGCCAGCCAGATCGTGAAAGTTTTGCCCCACAACTCGGCCCGGTTTATCCCGCGATTATCTGATGTCAGCGATTTCCTGATCCAACACCTCCGCTCCGGCGACGTGCTGCTGGTCCTTTCTGCCGGGGATGCCGACAAGATCAGCGCCGACGTATTGGCCGGTTTAAGGTAAGTTTTGAAAGCGAGGAACTTATGGTTGAGAAGAAGAAATCCATGCGAACTTATGAAGCGGAAGTGATGGCCCTGCCGCCGCTGAAGATGGTTCTGGGCGACGTGCCCGACCCGGATGTGAGCCAGCCGGCCCGTTCCGCATCCAAAATGGACCGGAAGATGGAATCCGCGGTCCAGAAGCTGATCAGTCACCTGAAGGATGCGAAGTTATAGGATAGTAACGACTTTGCGAAGTCGCTGCTGCGAATGAGAATGACCACCACCCTGCCTATTGACGCCCTCCATGCGGTTTTTGGTGAACGGCTGGAAACAGATGCCCTGCTTGCCCCGTTCACTTCGGCGCGCATCGGCGGCCCGGCAGACGCGTTGATAACCGCTCACTCGGCGGAGGAGTTGGCGAAGACCGTTTCCCGCCTGTGGGAGATGAGCGTCCCCTTCATCTTGCTGGGCGGCGGCTCGAACCTGCTGGTCAGCGACAAGGGAGTGCGCGGCGTGGTGGTGCTCAACCGGGCCAAAGCCGTGCAATTTACAGACGAAGCCCGGCCGCGCGTCTGGGCCGAGTCTGGCGCCGTCTTCAGCAACCTGTCGAATCGGGTTGCTGCCAGGGGCTACACCGGGCTGGAATGGGCGGCCACCGTCCCCGGCACGGTCGGCGGGGCGGTCTATGGCAATGCCGGGGCTTTCGGCGGCGACATGGCCGGCAGCCTGCGCTATGCCGATGTCCTGACCCGGCAAGGCCGCGAACAACTGACCGCGGCGCAAATGGGTTACGGTTATCGCACCAGCGTCATGAAACGCGGCGAACTTGAAGGCGTGATCCTGGCAGCAGAACTGCGCCTCGATTTTGGCGAAAAAGAATCTGTTTTGGCCAGAATGCGCGAGATCACCGAACAGCGCAAATCCACCCAGCCGCCCGGAGCCAGCATGGGTTCGATGTTCAAAAACCCCGAAGGCAATTACGCCGGCAGATTGCTGGAGGAGGCCGGACTGAAAGGCGCCCACATCGGCAACGCAGTGATCAGCCCGGTTCATGCCAATTTCTTCGTCAGCAACGGCGAGACGAACGCCGCCGACGTGAAAGCCCTGATTGACCTGGCGCAGGAAACGGTCAAGGAAAAATTTGGCGTCCAGCTTGAGTTGGAGATAGAGCTGGTTGGTGAGTGGTGAATCGTGCAGCGTAGTGCGTGTTTCGTTAAGTACGCACCACGCAACACGGGATGTGCAACACAAAAGTTAATGGAATTGCCATGATAGAACGCAAAAGCCAATTGAAGGTCGTCGTCCTCTTCGGTGGGCGCTCCGGCGAACATGAAGTATCGCTCAATTCGGCGCGCTCGGTGCTGGCGGTGCTCGACCCGGCCAAATACGAGGTCTTCGAAGTCGGCATCACCCACGAAGGCGCCTGGTTGACCGGCAAGGACGCCCGCCAGGCCTTCACCGACGAAAAGACCGGTGGCCTCACCCCTTGCACGATCCTGCCCGACCCTTCCAAACCTGGTCTTTACGGAATACGTAACTCGCAATACGCAAAGATCACCGACATTGATGTCGTCTTCCCCGTCTTGCACGGCACTTTCGGCGAAGACGGCACAGTGCAGGGATTACTCGAACTGGCAGACGTGGCCTACGTCGGCGCGGGGGTGACCGGGGCCTCGGTCGGGATGGACAAGGGCGTGTTCAAGGACGTGATGCGCGCCAACGGCATCCCGGTGGTCGAGGCGGTGCTGGTCCTGCGTTCCGAGATCGAGCGGGACCCGGAAGCGGTCATCCAAAAATCTGAGGCGCTGGGCTACCCGGTTTTCGTCAAACCCGCCAATTTAGGCTCCTCGGTCGGGGTGAGCAAATGCAACAACCGCTCCGACTTGCAGGAGGGCCTGATGGAAGCCGCCGCCTACGACCGGCGGGTTCTGGTCGAGCGCGGCGTGAAGGCCCCGCGTGAGATCGAAGTCAGCGTGCTGGGCAACGACGACCCGCAGGCCTCCCTCCCCGGCGAGATATTGCCGAGCCGCGAGTTCTACTCTTACGAATCGAAATACGTGGACGGCACCTCCGGCCTGCTCATCCCCGCCCCCCTGCCGGACGGGACGGCCAGCCTGGTCCGTGGCCTGGCGGTGAAAGCCTACAAAGCCATTGACTGCGCCGGCATGGCCCGCGTGGACTTCTTATTCGACAAAGACAGCGGCGAATTTTTCCTGAACGAGGTCAACACCATCCCCGGTTTTACTTCCATCAGCATGTACCCGAAGCTGTGGGAAGCCAGCGGCCTGCCTTACGCCGACCTGGTGGACCGCCTGATCGAGCTGGCCCTGGAACGCAAAGCCGAGCGCGACCGCACCGAACGCCGTTTTCGGAGGGACGTATGAGTCCTGCCAGCAAACCTGCCCAATCCCGCTCCGAGACCGTCCGCAGGCGGCGCGCCTCTGAAAGCGCCAAACGCCAGTACAAGAAGACCACCCGGGCCGCGGTGCTGGTGCGCAACCTGCATCCCGACATCGTGGCCAGGCCGGCGACCAAGCGCAGCATGACCAAGCCCCGCAAACGCCAGTACAACGTGGCCCTGGGATCACGCGGCTCACGCCTCAGCATCCCGGCCCTGCCGATCGTCGAGATGGGCTGGCGCTGGGTCTCCCTGGCGTTGACTGCGGCCATGGCTTTTGTGCTTTACATGATGTGGAACTCGGACAATTTCTATATCCGGCAGGCGGATGTGCTCGGCAACCAGCGCATCAGCGCCGAAGAGATCAACCGCACCCTTAACCTGGCAGGCCTGTCCATTTTTTGGGCGGAACCGGCTGTTATCGAAAATACCCTGCGGGATAGTTACCCGGATGTGGAGAGCATTTCGGTCAGCGTGGACCTGCCCAATTTCGTGACTGTGGTCGTGGCGGAACGCCAGCCGGTGATCGCCTGGCAGCAGGGCGGCGAGACGCTCTGGATTGACGCCCAGGGGTTCGCCTTCCCGGTGCGGGGGCAGGCCGAGGGGCTGATCCCGGTCGTCGCAAACGGCAGCCCGCCCCAGGTCCAGGGCGAGTTGACGGCGGATGGGCTGTCAGCCGCGCTGCCTTTCCTGTCCACCGGGATGATCGGCACGCTGCGGATGCTGGCTCCGTATGTGCCGCAGGACACTTCGATTTTCTACGATCCGGGTTATGGCTTCGGCTGGAATGACAGCCGCGGCTGGATCGTCTACTTCGGCAAAACGACCGCCGACATGGCATTGAAACTGACGGTTTACCAGGGCCTGAGTGATTACCTGGCCCGCAGCGGCATCCCCGCCACGATGGTGAGCGTGGAATTCCCGCATCATCCTTTTTATCGCACGGACTAGCTTATGGACGAGATTGTTGTTGGCATAGATGTCGGCACGACGAAAGTTTGCACCCTGGTGGGGCGGGTGGATGAAGACAATTCCATCCGCATTATCGGCGTGGGCATCGAGCCGTCTGAAGGCATCAGGAAAGGCGCCATCGTGGACCTGGGAGCCGCCGCGCAGGCGATTGCCAATTCGGTCGAACGCGCCGAGCATACTTCGGGGGTCGAGATCAAATCTGCCCTGGTCAGTCTGGCGAGCGCAAACGTGGCCTCGGTCAACAGCCGCGGCAAGGTCGGGATCAGCGGCGGGGTCGTGGATGATTACGACGTGATCCGCGCCCTCGAAGACGCCCGCACGATTGCCATCCCCGGCGACCGGGAGTTGATCCACGTCATCCAGCGCGGGTTCGTGGTGGACGGGCAGGACGGAGTGCGCGCCCCGATCGGGATGCACGGCTACCGGCTGGAGGTGGAGGCGCACATCATCACCGCCCTGGCTGCTTCGGTCGAGAACCTGCGCCAGAGTGTGGCCTCCGCCGGCGTGGACGTGGCCCAGTTCGTGCTCAACCCGCTGGCCTCGGCGGAGGTGGTGCTGACCGAGACCGACCGGCAGATGGGCTGTATCGTCTGCGACATCGGCGGCGGGACGACCGACCTGGCGATCTATGTGGACGGCGATGTGTGGCACACGATGGTGCTGGCCGTAGGCGGCAACCACGTCACCGCCGATATTGCCCACGGCCTGCGCCTGCCGATGGCCCAGGCCGAGGAGATCAAGAAGGAATACGGGCACGCCATCAAAAGCGAAGTGGGCCTGGAGGAGTATTTCACCATCCAGCCCTTCGGCGAGGACGAGCCGGTGCAGATCAACCGCCAGGAACTGGCCCACATCATCGGGGCCAGGGTCGAGGAGATTTTCAGCCTCACGCTCCAGGAGATCAAGCGAAGCGGTTACGACGGCCTGCTGCCTGCGGGCATGATCCTGACCGGCGGGACGAGCGCCCTGCCCGGCATCCGCAAACTGGCGAGCAAAGTGATGGGCCTGCCCGTCCGCACTGCCAAACCGGAGAACCTGGTCGGCCTGGTGGACCGGCTGGATTCACCGGCTTATTCCACCAGCGTGGGCCTGCTGCACTGGGCCTTATCCATGAGCGCCCAGGACATTGCGCTGCCGAGGCGGCGTCGAACGAAAGGAGAGAGCAACGTGAACCTTGATGGTATCAAGAATTTCTTCAAACGGCTCTTGCCTTAATGTAAGGCGACATTTATGTCGCAATATCACCGGCCTGGCGACATGAATGTCGCCCTACCAAATTATTTTCCATCCATTCAGAGGTACTCATTTTGAGGAGGAACAACATGGACGCAAAAAATATGCAACCCGAATCGTTTGCCCGCATCAAGGTGATCGGCGTGGGCGGCGGCGGATCGAACGCCGTCAACCGCATGATCGCAGAGGGCATCCAGGGCGTGGAGTTCATCGCGGTCAACACCGATGCCCAGGCTCTGCTGCTCTCGAAGGCAAACACCCGCGTGCGCCTCGGCGATAAACTCACCCGCGGCCTGGGCGCAGGCGGAAACCCCGAGGTCGGACGCAAAGCCGCTGAAGAGTCCGCCGAGGAGTTGTACAACGTGCTCAAAGGCAGCGACATGGTCTTCATCACGGCCGGCATGGGCGGCGGCACCGGGACCGGCGCGGCCCCGATTGTGGCCCAGGTCGCCAAGGAAAGCGGCGCGTTGACCATTGCGGTCGTCACCCGCCCGTTCACTTTCGAAGGCGGCAAACGGATGCAGTCTGCCGAGAGCGGCATCGGCAAACTCAAGGAACACGCCGACACCCTCATCGCCATCCCCAACGACCGCCTGCTGCAACTGGCCGACAAACGCTCCAGCCTGTCCGACGCCTTCCGCATGGCCGACGAGGTGCTCCACCAGGGCATCCAGGGCATCTCGGAGCTGATCACCATCCCCGGCTTGATCAACCTGGACTTCGCCGACATCAAAGCCATCATGAGCGAAGGCGGCGCGGCGCTGATGGCGGTCGGCGCAGCTTCCGGCGACGAGCGCGCCCGCAATGCGGCCGAACAGGCCATCTCCAGCCAGCTGCTCGACATCACCATTGACGGCGCGCGCGGCATCCTGTTCAACGTGACCGGCGGCCCGAACATGACCCTCTTCGAGGTCAACCAGGCTGCGGCCATCATCCGCGAGACCGCCCACCCGGATGTCAACATGATCTTCGGCGCGGTCATTGACCCGAACATGGGCGAGGAGATCCGCATCACGGTCATTGCCACGGGTTTTGAGCGCAGCGGCGTGCCGCGCCGCGCCCTCGAACGCCCCACATCGGCATCCCGGTTTGACGACCGCCCGGTAGGGTTCGCCCGCCCGGCGGAAAATGTCAGCGTCAGCGCGGAAGCCCAACACCCGCAACAGGCTGAAGTCAAGCCGAAAAACATCAATCAGGAAGACCTGGACATCCCCACTTTCCTGCGTAACCGCCGCTAGGAGAGTTATGGTAGGTCGGGATTAATCCCGACCTACAGCCATCATCTGCGTCCAGTTATCCCCCCATTGCCGGGGCGGTCGAAGCGTGCCTGGGCCGGGCATGTCAGACCGCCCCGCGCATTTAATTCGCCAGGAGCGAATCCGGTTTATCGAACCCTCGCCGTTCATCTCTGTTTATCCCGGAAAATTTTGGGGTTCAGCGGCCACTTATGCTAAAATTAGGGCGATGAAAGAAACCCTCCCCATACTCGAAGAGACGCCTTCCATCAAGGCCCATAAACGCCAGGCTTTCTGGCAGATCACCTTCCCGCTGGTCATGACGGTGCTCCTGGTTCTGGCCGTCGCAGTGCTGACCGGGATTTCCGCCTTCGGCGAGGCAAGCGGTTCGGTCCGCTGGGCCGCCATCTCGACCATCTGGCTGGTCGTCCCTGTGATGCTCATCGCCTTCGTCTTCCTGGCCGTGCTGGTCGCGATGATCTACGGGATGATGCGCCTGCTCAAGATCATCCCGCCTTACACGGGCAAAGCCCAATACTACGTCAACCGCGCCGCCGACAAGATCAAAACCGCAGCTGACGTTGCCACCCGGCCCGTCATCGCGGGCGGCGGGTTGATCGCCAGCCTGAAGGCCTTGTTCGGGAAGAAATAGAAAGGATTTATTTGATTATGGAAAACCAGAGCAAAAACCTGATCGTCGGTGCGCTGATCGGCGCTGTGACCGGGCTGGTGGCCGCCTCCCTGCTCAACCGCCGCGCCGAGAAGGACGAACGCGAAACCGCCATCACTACCGGCGAGGGACTGAAGATCGGCGTGCTGGTCTTTGGCCTGCTGAGGGCCATCGCCTCGCTCGGAGACGACTAACCGGCCTCGGGCGCAGTCACCTGCGCCTTTTTTATTCCCATGCCAACCCACTATACTAAAATCCTGAACCTGCCGGGGAATCTCTCACTGGCAGGCTCGCTGCTCGAAGCGCTGGGCACTGAAGAAAGCGACAGGACCCACGTACTCAACCTGGACATCCAGCACCTGGAGGCGCATTCGTCCACCCTTTCGCGTACCAAAGGCATCATCCGGGAGCACATCGAGGGGACGTACCGCCCGCTGCGGCTGCGCTTCGACGGGCTGCGCTGGCTGAACCCGTCCGGCAGGTTCGATAAGGGCAATAACACCCTCCAGGACATGCTCTTCTGGCGGATGAAGGAAAACCTGGAAGAATATGCCCTGCTCTGGACGGTTGCGGATGTCTTTCTCCTTCGTTTTTCACCCCGCGGCTGGGCCGTGGAGGAGCGCCCTGGGGACCCCCGGCCTGTTTCGCTGACCCGCAACTGGTCCTCGCCCCCGCCGATGCCGGCCGGGTTCGTCCCGGCCCCGGCGCAG
>DIDQ01000066.1:45158-45623 GCA_002418215.1 Anaerolineales bacterium UBA5796 | reverse complement strand
ACGGCATCGCTTCCATCAACGATGAGAATCCGGCAGGATGAAGGCAACCTGCGCCTTTCATGGCAACTTAGAATCAGCAGATCGCGAAATAACAGGGAACCCTCTCAACGCTTTCGTGAAGTGCTNNTCCGAAAATTTAAACCACACCCTTGTTGGTCAAAGCTATTGCATTTCCGTGTATATGTGTGTAAAATATTTTTAGCGGGCCTTGAGCCTGCTCCTATAGTGGCGGCGTGCCCCCCTCACGTCGCCACGCTTTTTAACTGAGGTTGACAATAGATGTCTTTCATTATTGACATTCATAAAAATCAGTCAAGCCTGTCACTCTGAGGGAGCGGTCTTTGCGACCGAAGAGTCTCGCTAATTGACCTGAGATGCTTCACTTCGTTCAGCATGACAGGCCAACCAACAAGCCCAACTTAACCAACTTACATGAATGTCAATAGTTATAGGGCAAACGTGATG
>DIDQ01000066.1:0-45062 GCA_002418215.1 Anaerolineales bacterium UBA5796 | reverse complement strand
GACTTTTGCAAGAGGTCAAATATTGATAGCCGGTGGAAAACTTATCTCCTGACGTTTATAATCTCCGAGCATGGTGAAACCCAAAACGTTGAAAAATCCCCTGATATTTTTCCTGCTGCTGGGACTGCTCGTCGTCCTGCTCCGGCTCCCCTCATTGGGAGTCTTCGACAAAGACAGCGGGGCCATCGCCTATCATGCCCGTCAAATCATCGAAGGTCAACCCCTTTACAGCACTCACCATCCCGCCCACCACCTGCCCGGCGCGTTTTACACCTACGCCGCGATCTTTGCGCTTTTTGGGGACCAATTCACCTCCGTCAAGATCGCCCTGATCTTCTGGTCCTGGCTGAACGCCTGGGTCATCTACTTGATCGGGCGGAAGGCTGGCAATGTCCTGGGCGGGGCGCTGGCGTCATTGTTTTTTGTCATTGTCAACGCCCTTCCCATCCTGCATGGCGACACCGCCGAGATCGAACAGTTCGCCAACCTGCCGCTCAGCCTGACCATCCTGGCCGCCTCTAACATTCTGTCGGGGCACAAACCGGTGGGTTGGTATCTCCTCGTCGGGTTTTTAGGCGGGATCTCGTTCCTTTATAAAGTGACTTTCGTCCACGCCCTGGCCGCGGTCGGGATCACGCTGCTGATCGTTACGCTCCTCCGCCGGGACCGGTCGGCCTGGGCCGCGTTGTTCAAGGCCGGATCCTACGCCCTGGCCGGGTTCGTCGCGCCCCTGGCGGTTGTGGCCGCTTATTTTGCAGCGGTCGGGGCCTGGCCGGGACTGCTACTCGTCTTCCAACTGGGGACGAGTTACGTTGGCCGGCTGGATTCACCGCTTTACAGTACCATCCTCTTTCCGCTCTTCATGGTTGCCCGCGCCAATCTGGCCCTGACCGTCCTCGGCCTGATCGGGTTGGTGCAGACCCTCCGGCGGGCGGGGCAGGCGATTGAACGGGAGCCGGCCGCAGGTCCGGTGCGCCTGATGCTCGTCGTCTGGCTGGTGACGTCGGTCTTCGCTGAGGGCATCTCCCGCTTCCCGTTCGCTTACTACGGGCTGTTGGTCGTCCCCCCACTTTCCCTCCTCGCCGGGACCGAGATCGGCCAGCTCTGGGAAAGGTCTCGCAGCGAACGTCCGTTGGCCTGGGTGGCGGGTCTGTTTTTCGCAGCGGTCTTCCTCAACGGGTTCATCCTGTCTCGCCAGTATTTCGGCGCGTACCTCCAGTACCGTCTAGGGAATATTTCGGAGACGGCCTTCCTACGGGAGGGGCCGACCATGGGCGCCGACCACCTGGAATCGCTGGAAGTTGCGGATTACGTCCGTTTACGCTCGACCCCGGATGACCTGATCTTCGTCTGGTCGGACAATGTCCAGATCTATTATTTTGCCGACAGGCGCACCCCGGCTTACCTGCTCTGGCCGCAATACCTGGACGAAGGCGCGATCATCGAGGTGCTGGCGAAAAAGCCGCTCTACGTGGTCGTGAGTCCCAAACTTGTTTTCAACATCCCCACAGATTTTTTATTGCAGGAAATATCAGGCGATTACTCGCTCGAAACCGTGATCGGCGAACTCCAGGTCTTCCGCCGCAACTCGCCCTGAAAGAGAGAACATGACGACTTCGACATCTGAGCCGCGCTTCCAATTCGGCGACAACTGGCTGCGCTTCCTGTCCGTGCTGACCGACGAACACATCGCCGAGGCCGAAAGGTCCATGCGCGAGTTCCTCGGCACAGACGACCTGTCCGGCAAACGCTTCCTCGACATCGGTTCCGGGTCGGGGCTGCACAGCCTGACGGCGCGGCGCTTCGGGGCGGCGGTCCACGCCTTCGACTATGACCCGCAATCGGTGGCCTGCACCGAGGAACTCAAACGCCGCTATTTCCCCGATGACCCGGCCTGGGCGGTCGAGCAGAATTCCGTTCTGGATGCCGGGTATATGCAATCGCTGGGCGCGTTCGACATCGTTTATTCGTGGGGCGTGCTCCACCATACCGGCTTTCTCTGGCAGGCGCTTTACAACGCCCAACTCCCGCTTCGAAAGGACGGGCTGCTCTTCATCGCCATCTACAACGACCAGGGATTGGTTTCCAAAATATGGGAGATCATCAAACGGGTCAACTCGTCCGGGGAAATGGGCCGGACCATGACCACAGCCATCTTTTTCCCCGTCTTTTTCGTTTCGGGTCTCCTGATTGACCTGGTCAAATTGCAAAACCCGGCCCGGCGTTACCGCGAACATAAGAAATACCGCGGCATGTCCCTGCTGCATGACTGGCGCGATTGGCTGGGCGGCTATCCTTTCGAGGTCGCCTCGCCGGAACGCATCATCAAATTCTACGAAAACCTGGGCTTCGAACTGGTCAACTTCCAGAAGACCGGGCACGGGTTCGGCAACAACCAGTATCTGTTTCGAAAAAATTAAGGCTTTTCTGAAAACTTCAGGAGTGCGGATCTCAGTCCGCCGTTTTAGTCTGTACAATAGTCCGTTAAACCTGGCAAACTGAAGTTTGCGCTCCTTTGAATAGAATCACGCTCCACAGAAAGACAGGCAGCCATGTGCGGAATTTGCGGAATCGCCGATTTTTCAGGCCGCAGGCGTCTCAGCCGGGAAGTGCTCCAGCGCATGAACGACGCCATGACCCATCGCGGCCCCGACGAAGACGGTTTCTACCTGACCAACAAGGT
Source organism: Anaerolineales bacterium UBA5796 (assembly GCA_002418215.1). Lineage (GTDB taxonomy): Bacteria > Chloroflexota > Anaerolineae > Anaerolineales > Villigracilaceae > UBA5796. The sequence continues at coordinate 42,379 of DIDQ01000066.1, read as the reverse complement.
CGGGCTGGGGTCGCGCCGCCTTTCGATCATTGACCTGGCAGGGGGGCGCCAGCCCATCCCCAACGAGACCAAATCCAAGTGGATCGTCTTCAACGGAGAGATCTACAACTACCGCGACCTGCGCGCCTACCTCCAAAAGCGCGGCCACGAGTTCAATACCCACTCGGATACCGAGGTCATCTTGCACCTGTACGAAGAATATGGCCTGGACTGCGTCCAATACCTGGACGGCATCTTCGCCTTCGCCATCTGGGACGCGGACGAGGAAGAACTCGTCCTGGCCCGCGACCGGATGGGCATCAAGCCGCTCTATTACACTCGCCAGCCGGACGGGAAGATCATCTTCGGCTCCGAGATGAAAGTCCTGCTCGCCAACCCCCGCGTCGAACGGGACCTGGACCTGATCGCCCTCAACGAATATCTCTCTTACGAATACGTCCCCACCCCCCGCACCATCATCCGGGATGTCTGGCGGGTCAGGGCAGGACACATCCTGCGCTTCAGCGCCCGGGGCGTGGATGACGTTGCCTACGAGCGGATCAGCTTCCGGCAGAGCGAGAGCCGCCCTCCGGTGGACTGGCGCGATTATGCCGGGAACCTCTACCAGGTCCTGGGCGAGGCGGTGCGCCGCGAACTCGTCAGTGACGTGCCGGTCGGCGTCCTGCTCAGCGGCGGGATCGATTCCAGCACCATCGCGGCCATGATGGTCAAGGAGTATCCCGGAACGGTCGAAAGTTTCACCATCGGTTTCGATGAAGGCTCGTTCAACGAGGCCCAGCACGCCCGCAAGGTGGCGCAGCATTTGGGCACGAACCACAACGAACTGATCCTGACCAGCCAGATGGCGCTCGACCTGGTACGCGAAATCCCCAGCCTGGTGGACGAGCCGTTCGCCGATTCGTCGCTCATCCCGACTTTCCTGCTCTCGCGCTTCGCCCGCCAGAAGGTCAAAGTGGTGCTGGGCGGCGACGGCGGCGACGAACTCTTCGCCGGCTACCCGACCCTGCTGGCCCACCGCCTGATCGGGTACTACGAACGGCTGGTGCCCTGGTCGGTGCGGGCTTACGTGGCCCCGTATCTCATGGAGCGGCTGGCCGTTTCCTTTGACAACATCAGCCTGGACTTCCGCCTGCGCCGTTTCCTGGGCGGACGCGGCGTCCCGTTGATCACCCGTCATCACCGCTGGCTTGGTTCTTTTGTGGACGAGGAGAAGGAGTCCCTTTTGCAAGCCTGGACCCGGCCTGTGCTGCGTGACACCTACTACCAGTCTTACCAGCACGCCCTCGAATGCGACGCCGAACTCCCGCTCAACCGGGTGCTGTACGACGACCAGAAGATGTATCTCGAAGGTGACATCCTCTACAAAGTGGACCGGGCCAGCATGGCCGCCTCGCTCGAAGTGCGCGTCCCCATCCTGAACCGGGAGGTGGTCCGCTTTGCGAACGACCTGCCCATCAACCTGAAACTGCGCGGGCGTACCAGCAAGTTCCTGCTCAAGAAGGCCGTGCGCGGCCGCCTGCCGGACGAGATCATCAACCGCCCCAAAAAGGGATTCAACATGCCGGTAGCCCATTGGCTGGCCAGTGACCTGAAAGAACTGCTGCTCGACATGCTCTCGCCGGAGCGCCTGGCAAGGCAGGGTTATTTCGAACCGGCCTGCGTCCAGAACCTGCTGGACGACCACTTCGCCCACCGCCGCGACAACCGCAAACTCCTGTGGACGCTGCTCATGTTCCAGGTCTGGCACGAAAAGTACATGAACCAGGAGACAAAATGACCCAACCATACCGGTCTCGAAAATTGAACCTCGGCTCAGGTGAATTCCTGAAAGAAGGTTACGTCAACGTGGATTTCACCTCCATCTCCGAGCCGGATGTGCGCCACGACCTGAACCGGTTCCCTTACCCGTTCGAGGACGATCATTTCGACGTGATCGAAGCCGACCACGTGCTCGAACACCTGGAAAACGCCTTCCGGGTGGTGGAGGAACTATACCGGATCGCCAGGCACGGCGCGACCATCCACCTGCGGGTGCCGCATTTCTCGCGCGGCTTCACCCACGCCGACCACAAACGCGGCTTCGACGTCACCTTCCCGCTCTATTTCAACCCGGATTTCAAGCCCGGCTACCAGAATATCCCGCTCAAGCTCGAAAAGATGCGCCTGCGCTGGTTCGCCCAGCCTTACATGAAAAAGACTGTTCTGCCCGTCTCCGTGTATTACGTCGGGCGGGCGCTCGGTGCGTTCTTCGACTTTTTTGCCAACCTTTCTCCCTGGATCTGTTCGCGCCTGTGGTGTTTCTGGGTGGGTGGCTTCGAGGAGATCGAATTCGTATTCAGGGTGGATAAAAACCTGGAGAGCGTTTAAGAAAGCGTTTTGCCAGTACCTGGCACGGGTGAAATTCGTTTTCAATCACAGGTGATTTGCGGGGTTGGCCTCCCCCGTAGGGATTATCAGGGCCGCGCAAGCCGTTGAAGGGACACTCCCAAATATCCGGTAATCCAGCATCTGCCCGCGACAACGTTCAGGTGGTATCATGGAATGCAAACGCACACTTTCAAACAAGGAGATTGTGTAATGCTCGATCAAATCAGGCAACAGATAGATCGTGTCAAAGGCATGGGGGCCACTTACGTGGACTGCCGCTGGTATCCCTTCGAGGAGCAAAACTACCTGCTGATGTGGAACGGCAATCTCAAAGTGACTGCCGCTTCCCGCGAAAGCGGGATGGGCATCCGGGTGCTGTACAAGGGCGCCTGGGGATTTTCGGCCTCGTCCGATATGGGCGACATCGCCGCGGTGTTCGACAAGGCCCTCGACAATGCCCGCACCGCCGCCGAGCGAGTCACGTTCCCGGTGCGGCTGGCAGAGAAGGACATCCTCCAGGCTTCGTTCACCAGCCCGAGCCGGGTCAACCCGTTCGAGGTCCCGTTGAACGAAAAGGTCGCCTTCCTCAAAGCAATGGACGACAAGCTCAACCAGAAGGGCGTCTTCCAGCGTTCCGCCGACCTGAGCTTCATGCGCAAACAGATCGTCTTCGTCGATTCGGAGGGCAGCGAGATCGAGAAGAACATCACCGAGGTCTTCTCCTCCCTTGAAGTCAACGGCCTGGACGCGCAGGGCATGAGCCACGAGCGCAAGTACAAGCTCAACCGCCAGGGCGACACCCGCGGCTGGGAATCAATCAACCCGGCCCTGTTCGGCGAGAACGCCGAACGCATCGTCCGGGAGTTGAACGAGATGCTCGCCGCCGAGGACTGCCCCAAGGAAGACCGCTCGGTCATCCTGCTGCCGGGGATCATGTACCTGCAGACCCACGAGACCATCGGCCACGCCCTCGAACTGGACCGCATCCTGGGCTACGAGCTGGCTTACGCCGGCGGCTCATTCGTCACGCTCGACGATTTTGGCAGGCTGAGATACGGCTCGGGCAAGTTAACCGCCCGGGCCGACGCGACCCTGCCCAACAGTCCGGGAAGTTTCGGGTACGACGATGACGGCGTCCCGGCCCAGGATAACGTCCTGATTGACAAGGGCATCCTGGTCGGGGCCATCACCGGGCGTCAAATGGTCGAGGAAGCCAATGTCAAGGCCAAACGGCAGATCTTCGACGGCAGCGGCGGGGCCAACCGGGCCACGTCTTTCTACCGCGTCCCCATCGAACGCATGACCAACATCAACATTGACCCCGGCTCGGACGGCTCGCTCGACGACATCATCGCCAACACCGAGCGGGGCATCGTCATGGACGGCGACCGCTCGTGGTCCATCGGCTCGAACCGGGAGCAGTTCCACTTCGGCACCGAGATCGGCTGGTTGGTGGACGACGGCAAGATCACCAAAGTGGTCAAGAACGCCACCTACAAGGGCGATACAGTCAAATTCTGGAACTCGCTCTCGGCGGTGGGCGACGAATCGACCTGGCAGGTGCAGCTTGTCAACAACTGCGGCAAGGGTCAGCCCAACCAGGTGATGCAGCTCGGCCACGGCATCCCGGTCTGCCGTTTCGACAACACCCGCATAGGAGAATAACCGTGAAGGAACGCATCCTGCAAACCCTGCGCGACCTGCGCGCTTACGCCCTCGAAAAAGGCTACGAAATTTCGCTCTTCTACCACGAAGAAGACAGCTATCTGATGCGCTTCGCCAACTCGGCCATTTCGCTCAACACCAACGAACACCTGATCCGGCTCGACATCACCGCTTATTCGGGCCGCAAACGGGCCAGCTTCGAACTCATCACCGACCTGGCAAAACTGGACGAGATGAAGCGCGGCATAGATACCGCAGCCGAAATGGTCGAACACGCCATGCCGCTGACCTACCAGCCGACCGTCGCCGCCTACGCCGACTCCTTCGCCGACGAGAGCGGCTACGACCAGGCCCTGGCCCAGCTTAGCAACGCCGAGCGCCTGGACTACTTCAACACCGTGGCCGGCGACCTCGAGACCGACCAGCTCAAACTCTCCGGCATCTTCTCCTCCGGGACGAACGTGCTGGCGGCGATCACCACCCGCTCGGAGCACACCCAATACTTCAAGACTTCGGACGCGCAGGTGACGGCCGTGCTGGCCCACGAGGCCGAAAAATGGGAGATCATCGCCGAGCAATCGGCTTACCGCAAACCGGACCTGGAGCCTGCCGCCCTTAACCGGGAATTGTCCTTCCTCCTCGACCGTTTCCAGCAAGACCCGCGCCAGCAGTTGCCCACCGGCAGCTACGACATCGTCTTCGGCCCGGCGGCCATCGCCGACATGGTCCACTTCATGAACTGGATCGGCTTCAGCGGCGGCTCGATGAAACGCGGCTTTTCCTTCGTCGCCGAAGACAAGCTCGGTCAAAAGGTCTTCTCGGACAAGGTCACGCTGGTGGACGACCCCCGCCTGCTGGACACTTACCCGTTCAAGCGGGACTTCATGGGCATGGAGCGCAATCCCTTCGCCTTCTTCGACCAGGGCGTCTTCAAGGGTTTCGCCTGGTTCCAGGACGACGCCGACGAGTTCGGGGCGCAGCCCAGCGGCCACACCGTGATGCACAAGAGCCTGCACCTCCACCCCGGCGAAGTCAAGGCCGCCTCGCTCGAAGAGCTGGTCAGGATGCCGCGCCAGAAGGACGTGCTCTACATCCCCTTCCTGCACTACATGAACATCGTCAACCCGTCCAAGGGCGTCATCACCGGCAGTTCGCGCTTCGGGGCGCTGCTGCTCAAGGCTGACGGCTCGGTCGTGGTCCCGTTCAACGTGCGCCTGACCCAGAGCCTGCTCGACATCTTCGGCGACAAGGTGGCCTGGCTCTCGCAGGACACGGTCGCCTGCAACCAGTCGCAGAGCTACGGGGCGCGCAATCCCGTCGCTTACGTGGTGCCGCGCTTCATGCAGGTGGACGGCCTGGAGATTTCGCACTCCAACCCATCGTTCTAGCTCACCCGCGAGTGCGTCGCACCTGACCTTGGGGCAAAATCTTTTTTAACGGGGTATCTCCCCCTTGAGATGAGTCAACCAGTAAAGGTGCGACGCACATGCGCTCTGTGGTGAAATTGCTTTTTTCATCGGGGGATCTTCATCAATCGTTAACTCATCCCTCGGCCCGTTCGGTGATAGAATTGCCCAAACCGAAGGCCACCCGGCCTTTTTGTGTGTAAATCCAATCTCCAAACCTGTAACGCGAGATTTATCTCGCCCTTATTAGCGACATGAATGTCGCGCTACAGGTTTTAAAGGCCCTCCATGTCCTACAACTTCCGTCTGTTCTGGCGCATGTTCTACCGTTCCTTCTTCAAGGCCAAAGGCACGCCCGCCCGGCTGACCCGCAAACGCCTCATCTTCCTCGTCCTTTTTTATCTCGTCTGGCCCATTGGGGGGCTGATCCACTGGTTTTTCTTTTTCCTCGATGACCTCCTCTTCCCTGGCTACAAAGACCAGCCGGTCGAGAAGCCGCTCTTCATCCTCGGCAACTTCCGCAGCGGCTCGACCTTTCTCCACCGCCTGCTCTCGCGGGACGACATCTTCACCAGCCTGACCATCTGGGACATCTACCTGGCTCCCTCGGTCACGCAGAAGAAGTTGACCCAGCTCGTCGCCCGCCTCGACAACCGTTTTGGCGGGGTCCTCCACCGGGTCCTGCACGCTTTCGACCGGGCCACCCTCGGCAGGGTCCGCATCCACCCCATCTCGTTCTTCAAACCCGAAGAGGACGAAAACATCCACTTCCAGAACTGGGACGGCTACTTCGTCAGCTACCTGTTCCCCTTCCTGGATGAGATGCCGGACTACACCCACTTCGACGAGGCCCTGCCGCCCGAACACAAGCGCCGCATCATGGGCTTCTACAAGTCCATGCTCCAGCGCCACCTGTACGCCACCGGCAAGAAATATTTCGTCGCCAAGAATCCGGCCTTCAGCCCCAAGATCGAGACTTTGAGCGAGTTCTTCCCCGACGCCCGCATCATCTACCTCGTCCGCAACCCGCTCGACATGCTGCCCTCGACCGTTTCGTGGATCAACTACGCCCGCCGCCAGTCCACCGATCCGGGGGATGGATATTTTTACCTCGACGAAATCCTGGACCTGACCCGGCACTGGTACCGCCACCCCCTGCGTTACCTCGACTCGCATCCTTCCCCCCGCCACCTGATCCTGCACTACGACGATTTGATCGGCAACCCGGAGCGGGTCATCCGCGCCTTCTACGAGCAGTTCGCCTACCCCGACAAGCCCGGCCTCGACCAGATCGTCGCCGAGGCGGTGGCCGAGACCCGGGCATACGCCTCCGACCACGTGTACGCTTACGAGGAGATGGGCTTCACCCGCCAGCAGATCATCGAACTCTACGCCGACATCTTCGAACGCTTCGGCTTCGACAAACGCGAGCCGACCCTGGCCGAAGTCGAACTCCCCGAACAAAAAGAACCCGCCCGGCTGCGCTTCCGGGAGGAGTGAGTCTCACTGGCCCTTGAAAGTTTTTGCAACTTTCAGGGGCTTTATTTTTCCACAAGACCATGCTAGAATACCAGAAATTCCGAATTCCCGATTTTCTGGAGAAATGTTATGACTACGCTTCAAATCCGTAGCAAGGGGACCATTACCCTGCCCGCTGGTTTGCGCAAGAAATATGACCTCGAAGAAGGGGATATGCTTACTCTGATTGACATGGGTGACGGAAACTTTGTGCTTACATCGAAAAGCAGCAATTTCTTACGTGACGCGGATAAAGTGGCTAAGGCGGTTGCCGATGCAGGTGTCACGTTGGAAGAACTCTTAGAGACGTTAGACGAAGAACGCCAACGCTACTACGAAGAGCATTATGTCAACAAAAAGTAAGTTATTTTTTGACAGCAGCGCTTTGATCGCGGGTGTGCTTTCGCGAACGGGCGCCGCCTGTGTCCTCATGCTCTTTTCAGAACAGGGCAAGCTGGATCTGCTCATCAGCGAGCATGTTATCGAAGAGTGTGAGCGGTCTCTGGCACGGAAAGCCCCGGCAGCACTGCCTGCATTCCGAAATACCCTAAAAGACATACAACCAAAAATTGTGACTGCACCGACAAGCGAGGAATTACAGCCTTGTCTTTATATGATCTCTGATCCCACCGACGCGCCCATCCTGGCCGCAGCGATCAAGGCCAAAGTGGATTTCCTCGTTACCCACAATCGCCGGCATTTCCTTGACGATCCAAAGGTTGCCGAGAAATCCGGCTTGAAAATCGGCACGCCGGGCGACGCGCTGGCGTGGATCAGGGAGAATTTGTGACCCGTTTCTTCGGTATCACCATTCGCATGTTTGTTGAGCTGGGCGCACCTCATCACCACCCGCACTTGCACGCTTATTACCAGAATTCAATTGGCATTTTACCGAATTGACCAGATCGAGATGATCGAGGGCTTGCTCGCAAAAAGAGAACAGCGCCTTGTTGAAGCATGGATTGTCTTGCATCAAAATGAATTATTGGAAAATTGGGATCGGTTGCAATCCAGTAAATTGCCCTTCAAGATTGCGCCACTCAAGTAGGAAGAAGGTTTGAGAAATAAAACATAAAATTTATCGTATCCTAGCTTTTGAGCCTGTCCGCCCGTTTACTTTACGGATAACTTTCGACGATGATACACGGCAGACCATTGATTTTCGCCCCATCCTGACAGGCGAAATATATGGCCCGTTGCAAGATGAAGCCCTTTTCAATCAGGTGGAAATTGGCCCCGAAGTCCACACCCTGGTCTGGCCGAACGGCGCGGACTTCGATCCTGCTACATTGCACGATTGGCCCGAATACATTCAGGATTTGAAAAAGATGGCTAAACAGTGGGGGAAAGTTAACGTATAAAAGTCTCGAGCATGGTAAAGGTGATTAGGCCATGCCTTCGCTGTGACGATTCCTGGCATTTTCAAGGTAAACAAAAGGTCACGCCTAGGGCGTGACCTGCGATATTAATCCACCGGTTTTCCCAACAATCTCTCCAACGGCTCCCGCGCCGCCTCGTCCACCAGGGCCAGGATTTCGTCCTCGGCTTCGAGGACCGTCGTCCCGCCCGGCAGGACGATCTCACCGTGGCGGATGATGCCGGAGATGATGCAATTGGGCGGCAGGGACAGTTCCCGGATGGCGACCCCGACGGCCCGCGCACCCGCGGCGATCTTTTCTTCGACCAGTGAATATTTGCCCCGGCGCAGTTTCAGCATGGTCATCATGTCGCCCAGCGACATCTCTTCCTTGATGAGTTTCGCCATGATGTCTGCTTGATTAAGGGCCACGTCCACGCCGAATTCGGGGGTGAAGAGCCAGGCGTTGTGGGGGTTGTTGACCCGCCCAATGATCCGCTTGACGCCGTACTGGAAGCGGGCCAGCGAAGCGGCGACCAGGTTATCGGCGTCGTGGGAGCCGACCGCCGCCAGGACGTTGGCGCGGCCCGCTCCTACCGCGTCCAGCACCTGCGGGTCGGTCCCGTCGCCTTCGTAGATCAGCTCGGTGGGGATTTCCTGGTGCAGCCGTTCGAGGACATTGATCCGGTTTTCGACCACCCGGACTTCGTATCCCTGTGAAGATAAAAGGGAGGCCAGGTGCGAACCGGTGCGGCCTCCGCCGACAATGACTACGTACATTTTCGTTTATTCCTTTCCTTACCCGTTTTCGATGTCATGGACGTGGCGGCGCAGGATGCGGGCGCCTTCGGTCGTGGCGCTGATTTGCAGGATGTCCTGCGTCTCCAGGACCATATCGGCGCGGGGCAGCAGGCCGCGCCCGTCCCGCTCCAGCATGACCGGGATGGTGTGCTCCAGCGGGGCCAGTTCGTCCAGCCTGCGCCCGTTCCACTCGGCGGGCACGGTGATCTCGAACACTTTCACCTCCCCGTCCCTGGCTGAGGCCACGTTCAGCAGGCCGGGGTGGAGCATGAGCTGTTCGATGCGCTCCGCGCCCCACGACGACGAGGATACCGTCTGGATGTTCAACTTTTCGTAGACCGGGGCGCGGCGCGGGTTATACAGGCGCGCCGCCACCTGCCGGACGTGGAAGATTTCGCGGGCGATCCGGGCGACGATGGCGTTGACGTTGTCCGAGGAGGTCACAGCCGCCAGGGTGTCCGCGCTTTCGATCCCGGCCCGCAGCAGGACGCTCCGGTCCATCCCCTCTCCCTGGATCGTCTGCCCGCTGAAGTGCGGGCCGAGCCGGTCGAACGAGCGGACGTCCCGGTCTATGATCGTGACCTGGTGTTCGCGGTGGACGGACAGGGCCAGTTCGACGCCCACCCGTCCGCATCCAACGATGATGACTTTCATAATCAAATTCTCCTTACTGTATTACTTTGAAGTTACTCACTGATGTTGTGCGGGTTGCGCCATTGCAGGAATGTCACCTTGAGCGTCAGCGAAGGATCTCTACGAAAATCTCAGGGATTCTTCGCTCCGCTCAGAATGATAATGTGAAGGTGCGACGCACTCCCTGGGCAAGCCAGTTATTTGTCTGTTTCCAATGCGTAGGGCACATCCGTAATCACGATCCCGGCTTCGTAGGGCAGGGCCAGGCGCAGGAGCACGGCCAACTGCGTCCGGGTCAGGTTCGACCACCAGCGCGGCCGGATGGATTGGGGGACGACGACCGTGATGATCTCGTTGTCCTGCCGCAGTTCCATCATCTTCTGGATGTACTCCAGCAAGGGTTCCAGGACCATGCTGTGGGGAGATTCGAGCACCACCAGGCGGACGCCGTCTCCCCAGACCTGCCATTCCTTTTCCAGGGATTCGGCCTCCAGGGTATCCATCGAGACGTGGACGGCGGTGATGTCGCTGGACAGGGAGTGGGCGTAGCGCAGGGCGGTCAGCGTGCCCTGGTGGACGCTGTTGACCGGGATGATGATGCGGTGGCGCACGATGTGGGGCGGCAGGTGGTAATGGGTTGTCTGCGGTTGCTCCATAATTTCCTCTTTCATTCCATTCTTCGATCCATTTTTTGTTTTGACCAAATTCGCTTTCGGGGCATACCGGCTGGGGTCCGCCAGCGTCCGGGTGTGGTTGAGTTGCGTTTTGAGCAGGTTCCCGCCGCCGGCCACGGCCAGGGCAAAGGCCCTGCGTCCCTGCCCGATCCCGAACAGTTCGAGGAAGCCGGCCATCCCGATCATCAGCCTGAAGCGGTACTCCTGCATTTTGAAGGCCTGCCATTTGACGATGGAGGCCATGCCCCCTTCGACCCGGGCCTTCTCGTGGACGATGCGGTGGACCTGGCGGGCCTCGCGGTAGCCGATGGGCGAGAGCAGCACCAGGTGGGCGATGATCGCCAGCACGCTGAACGAGACCAGCGCCATCCAGCCGCCTTCGTGCCATTTACCGACCAACTGGCCGATGAAGACGGTGATCGCCAGCCCGGTCACAAAGGTCGCGCCGGCTGCGCCCCAGGCGCGGGCGCGGCCCGTGAAATGGGTCAGCACGTGCTTGCGCACCGCCAGCCCCATGGCCGTGATCGGCATGAAGACGCCCACGCCGTAGAAGGGGACTGCCACGGTCGTCTGACCGCGCACCAGCAGCATGATGAAAACGGCCAGCCCAAAGGTGATCGTGACCGAGCGGGTGAAGGTGCCGCGCGGGTCGCGGTAGACGATCGCCTCCGGGATTTCGCCGATAGCCACGTCGCGCCATTCGGTCGCCTGGGCGTCCTGGAAGGCGGTCATCGAGGCCGCGGCCAGCATCAGCACGGCCACGATCTGGTAGGCCCAGAACAGGACCACCCCGCCTGGGATCTCGTTGAAGCCGATGAAGGCCAGGTTCCCGACCAGGGTGCGACCGAAGGTCCCGTCGAAGACGTCGAAACGGATGGCAAAGAACGTCAGGAAGAGCGTGGTCAGGCCGCCGTAGAACAGGAAGGAGGTCTGCACGAAGCGCCCGATCCCGGACTTGCCGCCGTAGAACTTCCACAACCCCATCAGGCGCGGCAGGTGCTGTTTGCCCCACTGGACGATCCCGGCGTCTTCGTCTTTCATGAACTGGATGCCGTTCGAGACGGCCTCCAGCCCGGTCAGGGCGACCATGCCCTTCATCGCCGCAGTCAGCAGGTGCATCAGGGCCTGACCGAGGGAAACGGCCTCCGGCGTCTCGGTGGCCGGGACGGGCGGGACTCCCCGGAAGTGGGCGATGAGCAGGCCGATCCCCATTGTGATGGTCAGCAGGATGAAGACGGTGATCAGGGAGAAGACCACCCTGGCCGACTCGCCCCGCCCGCGGATGGTCAGGAACCAGGTTACCGCTGCCAGCACCGCCCCCAGCCCGAAGTGATAGACCCAATTTTTCCCGTACAGGCCGAGGATGGACAGCAACTGGTCGCCGCCGGACAGGGCCGAGACGACGATGGTCAGCACGTAGTCCTGGATCAGCGCCACGGCCACGATCAGGCTCAGGGTGGGCCACAGGTACCGCATGGATGCGGTGTACGACCCGCCGCCCTCGTTGAATGGACCGAGCGAGAACATGTACAGCAGGCCGAAGGCAAAGTTGGCAAAGGCGATGACGGCTACCGCGATGTAGGCTTTATCCTGCAAGCCGTAAGGGTGCAGGGCGCTCATCATTTCGCCGGTGGCGTAATAATACGAAGTGAAGTAATCCACGCCGAAGAGGGCTACCGCGGCCATCAGGCCGATCTGCCCCGCCCCGTGAATGTGTTCGTCCGCTTTGTTTTCACGCGGCCCGAATTTGACCGCCAGGAGGATGATGGCGGCGAGTAGGATGATCGAGATCACAGGTTGTTTCTCCAATAAGCCGTGTCAGGCAAAAAATGAATTCCAGGCCCAGATGAGGGCGATTTCGACGATGATGGACAGGTAAAGCAGCGCGCTGTGCGCCCAATCTTTCGGCAGTTGCTCGATCCGCACCTGGAGCCAGAAGAAGCCCAGGATGATGCTGATGACGCCGCCCCAGGCGATGGTTTCAGCGAGCAGGCTTTTCCTGGGGTACACCGGCGCGACCGGACCCGGCAGAGACAGCACGTGGACCGACCTGCCCAGCCCGGACGAAAGGATCATGTTCAGGGGCCTGCGCAGCCGGCCGGTCTGCTGATCAGCAATGCAGGCGATACTGTCTTCAGGGCGCAGTATGGTCCTGAGGGCTGCGACCCAGTCAGGGCCAGGTTCGACTTGCACCTGGACGCTGATCCTGCAAGCGCGCAGGACTGCGGCGATGGTCACCATCTGCCGCCGGAGGCGGGCTTCATCCGAGGCGCGCCGGTAGAGGCCAAACAACAGGACGGATGACTCCAGCGCCGCAGCAAGGTCACAGATCCGCCGCGCCAGTTCGGCATCATCCAGTTCCGCAGCGGGGATGAGGGCGATCAAGCGGCGACCGGGGCCGGTCGGGAAATCCGCAACCGGCGGAGGAGGCAGGGAAACGAGCATTTCGGGGTGGTTTGCATTGGGAGCGTTCATAGCACCTTCTTTTTCCCCTATCCTAACAAGCCGGAGTTAAACGGTGACAAAGAATTCGGGCAATCCCGTTAAGAAAAAATAAAAACGCCCTGACCTGTACCCATTGGGCGCTGTTGGCCGCGAGCATCTTGACCCTTTCTTAACCTTCCCCGCTATTTTCTTGACCTCGATTTGACCTGTATCCGCATACACTGGGGTCACTTTTGAATGGAGATTCTATGAGCGATTTAATTTACCTGGGTCTTGTCTTCCTGTTCATGGCTCTTACTTATGGACTGGTAACAGTCTGTGAGCGGCTGATGGAGAACAAACCATGAATGCGCTTTATTTGATATCGGGCGTGGTTGCCTTGATTCTGTTTGTCTATCTCGTTTTAGCCTTGCTGAAACCGGAGTGGTTCGGATGACACTTTACAGTTGGCTCCAATTGATAATTTACCTGGCGGTGTTGATCTTGTTGGCGAAGCCGCTGGGCGCATACATGGCGCGCGTGTACATGGGAGAACGCATCTCTCTGGACCGGGCGCTGGGTCCCGTTGAACGATTAGTGTACCGTCTCTCAGGCATTGACCCGCGCGCCGAAATGGATTGGAAAGTCTACGCGGTCGCGATGTTGGCCTTCAACGCGCTGGGCCTGGTCGTTGTTTACGCGTTGCAAAGGCTCCAGGGCGTTTTGCCCCTCAACCCGCAAGGACTCGGCGCGATATCGCCTGACTCGTCCTGGAATACGGCAGTCAGTTTTACCAGCAATACCAACTGGCAAGGCTATGGCGGCGAGGCGACGATGAGTTACCTCACCCAAATGCTCGGTATGACGGTGCAGAATTTTGTCTCAGCCGCAACGGGGATGGCAGTGCTGGCTGCATTCATTCGAGGCCTTGCAAGGCACACAACCAAAATGCTTGGAAATTTCTGGGCGGATTTAACGCGTACAACTTTGTACATTTTGTTGCCGCTCTCGGTCGTGCTTGCCATCGCCTTGGTTTCGCAAGGTGTGGTTCAAACTTTCGGCGAGTATAGAACTGTTTCGCTAATTCAACCGTCGGCGGCGAGTGAATCGCAAGTCATCGCCGTTGGGCCTGCCGCTTCACAAATTGCCATTAAACAGCTTGGTACCAACGGCGGCGGATTCTTCAATGTCAATTCATCGCATCCATTGGAAAATCCAACGCCTTTCTCGAATTTTCTCGAAATGTTGTCCATCTTGCTTATCCCCGCTGCGCTGTGCTACACCTTCGGCAAAATGGTTGGCGACACGCGTCAGGGTTGGGCGCTGCTCGCCGCGATGACGCTCGTCTTCGTGACATTGCTCTCGGCCGCAGTGTGGTCAGAGCGAAGTGGGAATCCCGCATTCACAGCGATGGGAATTGACCAGAAGCAAACTGACATCAACCCGGGCGGCAATATGGAAGGCAAGGAAATTCGCTTTGGGATTGCAAACTCCGCGCTATGGGCAACGGCAACGACAGCCGCATCAAACGGTTCGGTCAACTCGATGCATGACTCATACATGCCGCTCGGTGGACTCATCCCGATGTGGATGATGCAACTTGGCGAGATTATTTACGGCGGCGTTGGTTCGGGTTTGTATGGGATGCTGGCGTTCGTCATTATTGCGGTCTTCGTCTCTGGCTTGATGGTGGGACGCACGCCCGAATATCTTGGCAAGAAGATCGAAGCCTATGAAATGAAGATGGCTTCCATCATGATCCTTGTCCCGGTGATCGTGGTGCTTGTTGGAACAGCAATTGCGCTGATGAGCGAGGCAGGCAGGGCCGCAATTTACAACCCATCCGCGCACGGGTTTAGCGAAGTATTGTACGCGTTCTCATCCGCCGGGAATAACAACGGTTCGGCGTTCGCAGGCCTCGGCGCGAACACGCCCTTCTACAACACAGCGCTGGGGGTTGCCATGTTGTTCGCCCGTTACTGGCTGGCTGTCCCCGCTTTGGCGATTGCAGGCTCGCTGGTTCAGAAAAAGAAAGTCCCTGAAAGCGCAGGGACGTTGCCCACGCATACACCGCTGTTCACCGCCTGGCTTATCGGCGTCATCATCATCGTCGGCGCGTTGAGCTTCCTCCCTGCGTTGGCATTGGGGCCGATTGTGGAACAGTTGATGATCTTTGGATAAAGTGCTGCGTGTTGCGTAACTGAACACGTAACACGTTCCAGGCATGGAGGAATGAATGACGACTCAGAAAACCTATCGCCACGAAATTTACCAGCGCGCCGTCTTGGAATCCTTTGCCAAACTCAACCCGCGCTGGATGGTGCGCAACCCGGTAATGTTCGTCGTTGAAGCGGGAAGTGTGTTGACCACCTTGCTGTGGATTCAAGCTCTCACAGGAAAGGGCGAAGCGCCGACAAGGTTCATCGGAGCCATCGCGCTCTGGTTATGGTTCACGGTCTTGTTCGCGAATTTTTCCGAGGCAGTTGCCGAGGGACGCGGTAAGGCACAGGCCGAGTCGCTGCGTAAGGCGCGGCAGGATACGCCCGCGAAAAAACTGCGCGGTGTTGCCAACGATGTCCAGACTGCCCTGTCAAAAACCGAAGTTGTTTCTTCGACGGCGCTCCGCAAGCATGACCTGTATCTCGTCGAAGCCGGTGACATTCTGCCTGCAGATGGCGAAATCATCGCGGGGATCGCCTCGGTGGACGAAAGCGCGGTGACCGGCGAATCTGCTCCCGTAGTACGCGAGGCAGGCGGAGATCGCTCCGCGGTCACTGGCGGGACTCGTCTGCTTTCGGACTGGCTCATCATCCGCGTCAGCGCGGACCCTGGTGAGGGGTTCCTTGACCGGATGATCGGCATGGTCGAAGGCGCAAAGCGACAGAAGACGCCCAACGAGATCGCGCTCAATATTTTGCTGGCAGGCTTCACCATTATCTTCCTGGTGGTGTGTGTCACACTTTTGCCCTATTCGCTCTATAGCGTGGACGCTGCGGGCCAGGGCGCACCCATCACGATCACCGTTTTGATCGCGCTGCTCGTCTGTCTCATCCCGACCACGATAGGTGGCCTGCTCTCTGCAATTGGCATCGCAGGCATGGACCGCATGATCCAGCGCAACGTCATCGCCATGTCGGGCCGCGCTGTCGAGGCCGCGGGCGATGTGGATGTGCTTCTGCTCGACAAGACCGGCACGATCACGCTTGGCAATCGTCAGGCTGTAGAATTTATCCCCGTCAATGGAGTCAACGCGCACGATCTGGCTGAAGCAGCCCAACTCGCCTCCCTCGTGGATGAAACGCCCGAAGGCCGTTCGATCGTTGTTCTCGCCAAGGAAAAGTTTGGATTGCGAGGCCGGGTCATAGGGTCCAGCGATGAAGCGCCCGAGGGGATGCACTTCATCCCGTTCACCGCGCAAACGCGCATGAGCGGCGTGGATTTCGACGGCACATCCATCCGCAAAGGCGCGCCCGATACAATGATGGCGCTGGTCCAATCGCATGGCAATCACCTGCCGCCCGATTTGAAGCCCGCCGTGGACAATATCGCCCGCATGGGCGGCACTCCGCTGGTGGTGGCGCGAAACAACCAGGCTCTCGGTGTGATCCACCTCAAAGATATTGTTAAAGGTGGGATCAAGGAACGCTTCGCCCAGTTGCGCAAGATGGGGATCAAGACTGTGATGATCACTGGCGACAACCCGTTGACCGCAACTGCCATTGCGGCCGAAGCAGGTGTGGATGATTTCCTGGCCCAGGCCACGCCCGAAGCAAAGTTGAAACTGATCCGGGAACACCAGGCGGGTGGCAAACTCGTGGCGATGACGGGCGACGGCACGAACGACGCGCCCGCGCTGGCGCAGGCCGACGTGGCTGTGGCAATGAACACCGGCACGCAGCCCGCTCGTGAAGCCGCCAACATGATTGACTTGGACAGCAACCCAACGAAATTAATTGAAATCGTGGAGATCGGCAAGCAACTCCTGATGACGCGGGGCGCTCTGACCACATTTAGCCTGGCCAATGACGTGAGCAAATATTTCGCCATCATCCCTGCTGCATTTGCTTCGACGTACCCGCAATTGCAAGCCCTGAATTTCATGCGGCTTGCCACCCCTGAAAGCGCGATTTTGTCCGCAGTCATTTTCAACGCGCTAATCATCATTATGCTGATCCCGCTGGCTTTGCGCGGCGTGCCATATCGGGCAGTTGGCGCGGCCCAACTTTTGCGCGACAATCTGTTGATCTACGGTCTGGGAGGGTTGATCGCGCCGTTCATCGGGATCAAACTGATTGATATGCTGTTGGTCGCATTGCATTTTGTTTAAGCGTGTAGGTCCGTTTCAAACGTGACCTGCCATATTGGAGAAATTATGTCTTCCTCACATCTTCATCCAAAATGGTGGCAGTTATATCTCTTGTTTCCACTCATTATCGCGTTGTTCTCGTTTGACTTCCGTCTTAAGCTTTCGCCTCGCGGCCACCAGGTAGTCCAGATTGGAATTCTTTTGGTCATCTATGGGCTTGTCCATTTATGGCTGAGAGCCAACGCAAAGGCTTTGTCAGAAATGGACCCGGGGCGATATCGCGGAACGATCCGGGTGATTCGCTTGTATGAGGCCCAATTGCCGGAACCCGGTGACGACAAACGGCCGGCGATCCAACCGCCTGATCTGGAAACCGAAGGCGTGTTGAGCGATACGTTCGAAATGGATTATATTGACGCTGAATCTTTTCCAATGGATGAGGTTCCGCAGGAAATGAGGAAGGAATAAAAATGATCTCACAACTTCGTCCCGCATTTTTAATGCTCTTGATTTTTACTGTCATTGCCGGTGTAATCTATCCCCTCGTTGTGACTGGCATCGCGCAAGTCGCGTTTCCATACCAGGCCAACGGGAGTCTTATCGCTATTGATGGCAAAACCTATGGCTCCGAACTCATTGGCCAGCAATTCGCCGCCCCTAAATATTTTTGGGGGCGTCTCTCCGCTGCAGGGTACAACGCGGCTGCGTCCTCTGGTTCAAACTACGGACCGATGAATCCCGCGCTGATCGAGGCGGTTCAAGCAAGGATCGACGCGCTCAGAGCCGCGGACCCCGGCAACCCGCTCCCGGTCCCCGTGGACCTGGTCACCGCCTCCGCCAGTGGACTCGACCCGCACATTAGCATTGCTGCGGCCCTCTATCAGATTCACCGGGTGGCGTCTGCCAGAAGGTTGGATGAGGTGGTGGTTGAATCTCTCGTGGAGAAATATACAGAAGGCCGCCAGTTTGGCATCCTGGGCGAACCACGCGTCAATGTCCTGTTGTTGAATCTCGCCCTGGATGGACTACAATAGATAGTGTAAACAGGTAGCGACGCAACATAAAACAATGAATATTTCCCGCCCCGATCCAGATGAATTGCTTAAAAATCTTCAGTCAGAAGAAACCAAACGCGGAAGGCTGAAAATCTTCCTCGGTTATGCCGCAGGGGTGGGCAAGACCTATGCCATGCTCGAAGCCGCCCATCAACGTAAAGAGCAAGGTGTGGATGTCGTCGTTGGTTACGTCGAACCGCACAAGCGGGCTGAAACCGAAGAAATGCTTGCTGGATTGGATGTCTTGCCGCGCAAGCAATTTGAATACCATGGCGTAACTTTGTCTGAACTGAATGTTGATGTGGTGCTAAGACGCCGCCCTCGATTGGTCCTGGTGGACGAATTTGCCCACACGAATACGCCCGGTTCGCGCCACTCCAAGCGTTACCAGGATGTGGAGGAGATCCTCGACGCAGGCATTGACGTGTACACCACCCTCAACATCCAGCATCTCGAAAGTTTGAATGATGTCGTTTCACAGGTGACGGGCGTCGTCGTGCGCGAAACCATCCCTGATCGCGTCATTGACGAGGCATCCGAGATCGAAGTCATTGACCTGCCGCCTGATGAATTGCTGACGCGACTCCAGGAAGGCAAAGTATACGTGCCCGAACAGGCGGCGCGCGCCATCCGAAAATTTTTCCGCAAGGGAAATTTGACTGCTTTGCGCGAAATAGCCCTGCGCCGCGCGGCCAAACGCGTGGACAATCAAATGCGATCCTACATGCAGACGCGCGCAATTTTAGGCCCCTGGGCGGCGGCAGATCGTCTGCTGGTTTGCATCAGCCCCAGTCCGCTGGCGGAGAAGCTGGTCCGCAACACGCGCCGGCTGGCAGATGACCTCAACGCTGAGTGGTTTGCAGTTTACGTGGAAATCGCTTCGAAACCCGAGAACAATTCTGCCAATCGGGAACGCATTGGGCGGACGCTCCAATTGGCTGAACAACTTGGAGCCAAGATTCTCACCCTGGCAGGACAATCCATCCATGAAGCGGTGTTGGATTTTGCGCGCAAAAACAATATCACCAAAGTGGTGGTAGGTAAGCCAATCAAACCCCGCTGGCAGGAAATATTGCAAGGCTCCATTGTTGATCAACTTGTGTACGCCAGCGGGGATATTGACATTTATGTAGTCAGCGCAGAAATCGAACCTAAAAAGACCATCGTCCCTGCTCCTTTGCAGCCGCACCGTCCTCTTGGGCGTTATCTCATCAGCCTTGGTCTCATTGCGGTTTCGACCCTCTTAAGTCTGATCATTCGCGGCAGGCTGGAACCTACTAACCTGGTGATGCTCTACCTGACATCAGTGGTGATATCTGCAATCTTCCTCGGTCGGGGGCCTTCATTGTTGGCGGCCGTCATGGCTGTACTGAGTTTCGATTTCTTTCTAATCCCACCCTATTACACATTCGTCGTTGATGACACGCAATATATCATTACCTTTATTGCCCTTTTCATCGTCGGCCTTGTTGTCAGTTCTCTAACTGTGCGCGTGCGCGAACAGGCCGAAGCCGCAATCCAACGCGAAAAACAGACTTCCGCTCTTTATAACCTTGGCCGCGATTTGACTTCCGCCAAAGACCTGAAAAGTATTACTGAAATCATTATCTCGCACATCAGCCAGGCTTTTGACCGCGATGTCGCCATCTTCCTGCCCGAAGACAAGCGGTTGCGTGTCTTTGCAAGTTCTCCCGGCTATTACCCTGACGAGAACGAACTGGCTGTAGCCGTCTGGTCATTCGAGCACGACCAGCCTGCTGGACGCGGCACCGACACATTGCCAGCTGCATCCCTTCGCTGCCAGCCGTTGAAAACATCGAAGGGCATTGTTGGCGTGCTCGGCATCCACCCGAAGGATATGAAGGGTTTCCTTACTCCGGAACAGCGCCAGACCCTGAACGCGTTTACCCACCAGGCTGCTCTTGCCATTGAACGAGCCAGTCTGGTGGAGCAGGCGCGGCAAGCAGAGCTTTTACAGGCTACCGAGAAATTGCAAACAGCCCTGCTCAATTCCATTTCGCACGACCTTCGAACGCCGCTGGTTGCCATAACCGGCGCGCTGACCAGCCTGGATGAACAAGCTGAGGGGTTGAACGATGAATACCGCCGCAGTCTCGTTGGCACGGCGCGCGAAGAAGCCGATCGTTTGAACCGGCTCGTGGGAAACCTGCTTTCCATGACGCGCATCGAGAGCGGGGCGATAAAACTCCGCCTTGAGCCAGGCGATATTCAGGATGTAATTGGCACCTCCCTCGAACAACTCGGCAAACGGGTCGAGGATCATAGGATAAAAGTCAATGTCCCCGATGATTTTCCCCTCATTCCTATGGACTTTACTCTCATCGTTCAGGTGGCAGTCAACTTGTTGGAGAACGCGGTCAAATACTCGTCCAAAGGTTCCCTGATCGAAGTGTCGGCTTTTCGCCTGGATGACAGGGTCCGCCTTGAAATCGCGGATCGTGGGGTGGGTATCCCACAGGATGACTTGGCGCGGGTCTTCGACAAATTCTATCGGGTCCAGCGCCCGGAGAGTGTCAGCGGCACAGGATTGGGGCTTTCCATCAGCAAAGGCATCGTCGAAGCGCACCATGGGAACATTTCTGCCCTCAACCGTGAAAACGGCGGAACCAGTATCGTAGTCGAACTACCCTTAAACGGCAGACAGGACAAGGGTCAATGAGCGATTCGGGGCAGCGCATTTTGGTTGTGGACGATGAAATCCCCATCCGGCGTTATTTAAGGGCGGCTCTAAGCGCCCAGGGCTTTGTCGTTTACGAGGCTGCCAATGGGACCGAAGCAATCCAGGCTGTGCTGGCAAACCGCCCTGACATGATCATCCTTGATCTTGGCTTGCCCGATTTCGACGGTATCGAAGTGACACGGCGGCTGCGCGAGTGGTCCCAAACCCCTATCATTATTCTCTCTGTGCGTGAGGCCGAAACTGACAAGATCGCCGCGCTGGACGCCGGGGCGGATGATTATCTCACCAAGCCTTTCGGGACCGGCGAACTTATGGCGCGCATCCGCGTGGCTTTACGGCGGATGACACACCAGCCTGACGATCCGGTCATCCTGGTTGATGATCTGAGAATGGACGTATCCCGGCGGCTTGTGACGGTTGGCGGAGGCGAAGTTTCGCTGACGCCGACCGAGTACGATCTTCTCCGCCTGTTCATGCAAAATGCCGGGAAAGTCCTGACGCATCACCAGTTGCTCAAGCAAGTATGGGGGATTGCCTATGAAAACGAAATGCGCATCCTGCGGGTCAACATCAGCAACCTTCGCCGCAAGATCGAAGCAGACCCATCGCGCCCGCATTACATCATCACAGAACTGGGTATAGGGTACCGCCTGCGGACCAAAGTATGATTTACTCATCCGCGATGAAGCGGTATCCCACCCCCGGCTCGGTCAGGATGTACCTGGGCTGGTCGGGGTCGGCTTCCAGCTTTTTCCGCAGCTGGCGCACGTAGACCCGCAGGTATTCGGTGTGGTCGGCGTCTGCCGGCCCCCAAACCTGTTTCAGGATGGACTGGTGGGTGAGCACCCGTCCCCGGTTCGATGCCAGATAAGCCAACAGGTTGAACTCTGTGGCCGTCAGCTTCACCTCTTCATCGTCACGGGTGACAGTGTGCCAGGCCAGGTCTATTTTCAGCGGCCCGGCCTCGACGATGCTGGTCTGGCTGCCGCTGAGCCGCGCCGAGTGGCGCAGCGCCACCCGCACCCGCGCCAGCAGTTCCTCGATCCCGAACGGTTTGGTCAGGTAATCGTCTGCGCCCTTGTCGAGGGCGGCCACTTTGTCGCGTTCGCTGTCCCGCACCGACAGGACGATGATCGGGCATTCGGTCCACTCGCGCAGGCGGGCGCAGACTTCGATGCCGTCCATGTCGGGCAGGCCGAGGTCGAGGATCACGATATCCGGCGCGCTGGCCGCCGCCAGGGTCAGGCCTTCTTCGCCCCGGCTGGCCGTGGTCACTTTGAATTGTTTTTCAGTGAGGATGGTGCGCAGGGCGCGCAGGATTTGCGGCTCGTCGTCAATCACCAGGATGTGGGGCGGGGTGGTCACGCGTCCTCCGGTTCGGCGGGCAGGCGGCGGGGCGGCGTCCCGTCCCGGGTGAGGGGGAGGGTGAAGTTGAAGGCAAAGCCTTCGCTCAGGTTTTCGCCCCAGATGCGGCCCCCGTGGGCTTCGACGATCCCTTTGCAGATCGAAAGCCCCAGCCCGATGCCCGTCACCCGGTCGGCGTCGGTTACCCGGTAGAACTTGTCGAAGATGCGTTCGAGGTGTTCCTCCGGCACTCTAGGCCCCTGGTTGCTGACCTGGACGTGAACCATCGAGCCATCCCGGACCCCGGCGCGGATGCGGATCAAGGTGCCGCCGGACGCATATTTCAGGCTGTTGCTCAGCAGGTTGGTGAAGACCTGCTCGATCTGGACGTAATCCACCGGCACGAGGGGCAGGTCTTCCGGCAGGTCTATTTCCAGGCGGTGCGTTTCCACCTGGCGGCTCATGCGTGACACCACGCTGCCCACGATCTCGGACAGGATGTTCCATTCGCGCCTGGGTTTCAAGGCGCCAGCCTCGATCCTCGACATGTCCAGCAGGTTGCCGACCACCAGGTTCAGGTGGTCCGCCTCGTCATCAATGGCAGTGAGCAGTTCGTTACGCGCCGGAGAATCCCAATCCACTTCGCCGCTCAACAGGCTGGTAGCCGAGGCCTTGATGGTCGCCAGCGGCGTGCGCAGTTCGTGGGATACCGAAGACAGGATGGCGGATTTCAGGCGGTCGCTCTCCTCCAGGATTTTGGCGCGGGACTCGGCCTGGGCCAGGCGGGCGCGCTCCAGGGCCAAGGCTCCCTGGCTGGCGAAGGTCTGCAACAGCCGTTTCTCACCGGACGAGATGCCTGGCGCGGCCCGCCACAGCCTGATCTCACCGAGAGCGCCCCGCGCCGCCTGGATGGGCAGGGTCAGCTCCGGGGGCCGCTCCGGTGGGGACGCGTCAGCCGGGAGGCAGATCAGTTGGGCGGGATCAGGCCCGAGGTCCAGTTCGAGGCGCTCCCCCTGGAAAACGGTCTGCGCTTCCTCGGCCAGGGTCCGCCCTATATCCTGGTCATCGTGCAGCCCGGCCAGTTCCGTGCTGAGTTCGTAGAGTTGGGTGGCTTCGCGTTCGCGGGCGGTGGCGGCGGCCATCCCGGCCTGGGCGCGCCCCACCAGCTGGCTGATGACGACCGCCACGATCAGGAAGACCATCAGGATGACCAGGTCGAGCGGCTGGTGGACGGCGAAGGTGTAATAGGGCTGGATGAAGAAGTAGTTGAACGTCAGGAAGGCGAGCAGGGCGGAGGTTGCGCCCGGCCCCAGCCCCCACAGGGCGGTGATCAGGCCGACCGGCAGCAGGTAGAGCAGCGCCACCAGGGAAGTATCCAGCGCCTGGCGCATGACGAACAGGACGGCGGTGGCGGCGGCGATGAGCGCCGCTGCCAGCAGGTAACTTATCAGGCGGGCGGAGATGGAGGAGGGTCGCATGGCGAATTCATTCTACGAGCGAAACTGCGCTTGAAAGTGATGATTTTGTGTGTATAATGAAATTAATCCGTTTAACGGAGGTGGATCGCCCGTAGGGGCGAGCGTAAGGGAACCTCGCAAGAGGTTCCTTTATTTTTTCGGGTAGAGCACAAAACCATATCCTTCCAGTCGGTTATTGTACAAGTGATGGTTGAATTTTCGTTCGATAATGCTCATCAATTGCGCTGCGAAAGGGGCAGGGTTTTCATCTATACGCCGGTAATATCTAAGCACCCACATTTTCGCAGGATGTCCAAGCAAATCGGCGAGTTGAAGCCCCGAAATGTTCGCCTTCTTTTGCTGGTATTTTAATTGACGCGAGGATAAGGAAGATTGAAAATATGTACCAGAGGTTACGCCCCAAATGCCATGTTCATATACGCGGGTATAGGACTCTTGTAACAAACGATCCTCTTTGCCGCCGCGCGCCTCTGCCATGACATCGCCTATTCGATTGATGTGGTTCAAATACCCAGCATATCGCTGTAAAAGGAATCCCAATCCAATATGGTATGGGTGAGCAGCAGATTCGCCAAATGCGCTCCGCATTGCCATTTTGTCAATGACCACTGCAACGACGTGGAATTTGGCTTCTTCGATTAGTTGCAGTAAATCCGTGTCAAAGGCAGCGCGTTTTTCGTCATCCTGCAACACTTTGAATATCCTGCGCCGGTTGATAATGTCATCCCGGTGTAATATGACAGGATTGTCGGGATGATGGTGGAAATGTTTTGCTTTGAGATTTTCCAACACCTGGTGGAATTCTACGTAATCTGGATTCTTGAACCAACAACCTAACAAGCAGAGAAAACGATGGGGGATTTCGACGGTTTCACGATAGACGTGGTCACCTGATTCGTCCAAATACAGACGGAAACGGTCTTCGAATGCTGATGGGCGGGACGGATTTGATTCTTGTTTCATTAATCGTTGCCTACCAGTTTGTTCCGGTGTACGATACCTGCTGGTAAGATATTGCCGGGCTGCAAGCCCGGCCTACGCCTTGCCTTCCGCTTTCGGCGCGATCTTGTAGGCTTCTTCCCAGCCTTTGGCAAATTTCAAGCGGATGTACCCGTAGCGCACCAGCAGCAGGACCACGCCTGCCAGGGCCATCAGTCCGGCCACCAGCCGCGAGTAGGACAGGTCGGTGCCGGGGATGCGGGGCTGGTCGGGGCGGAAGGCTTCGATGATGACCCGGCCCACCCCGGCGATGACCAGCCACCAGCCGAACATGGCCCCGGGCTTGAACTTCTCAGGGAACTTGCGGGCCAGCCACAGCAGCGTCCCGGCGGTGACGAAGTTCCAGAGCATTTCGTAGGCGAAGGCCGGGTGGAAGCGGGTGCTTTCGGGGTAGAGGGTCATGTCGCTGTACTGGGGGAGGCGGTGCGGGGCCTCGATCGGGATGCCCCAGGGGAGGGTCGTCGGCTGGCCGTAGAGTTCCTGGTTGATGAAGTTGGCCGGGCGGGCTACGGCCTGGCCGATCAGCGTGACCGGGGCGGCCACGTCGAGCAGCAGCCAGATGTCCAGGTTGTAGCGCTTGACGTAAAAATACATCACCACCGCGCCGAAGAGCAGCCCGCCGAAGATGTGCAGTCCGCCCTGGGGGATGTTCAGGATTTGGGCCGGGTTTTCCAGGTAATAATTATTGCCGCCCAGGGTGGCGTTGACCACGTACCACAGCCGCGCCCCGACCACGCCGATGGGGAGCATCCAGACCAGCGCGTTCCAGATGTGCTCGCCGTTCTCGCCGCACCGCTTCAGTTCGCGCTCGGCGATCCACGAGCCGACGACCACGCCGAGCATGACCAGCACGCCGTACCAGCGCAGGGAAAACGTAAAAGTACCGATGTTGAACGAAAAAATAACCGGGTCTATCAAAATGCACCTCGTTACCTGAAAAAGTAGGTCAGGCTTACAGCCTGACAATTCTCCTGCCGAGGGTGCATCGCACCTGCCTTTTGGACGAAATCCGATAAAACGGAGTGTTTGGTTCTCTCTAAAAAATCCCGCTTGGAAAGGTGCGATGCACTCCCAAAACAAGTTTCGGGGATTATAACATCCCACTGGTAAAGCGCCCTAAAATATAGTAAAAATAGCCGTCAGGCTGGAAAGCCAATAACCCAGGAAAAAAACGGAGAATAGTCTCGTGTCAAGAATCATTGATCTCAATGTCATCAAGAAAGACGAGTGGATGGGCGGTTTGCTCATCCGTTTTGCGGCCGCGCCGGAGAGCCTGTCGCTCGCTTCGGCGGGCAAGGAAGCCGGGGACGTGCGCCTGAACCCGGCGGAGAAGGAGGCCCTGGTCTCGCTCGGCCTGAAGGACAAGGTCAAGGCTGAGACGCTGCGACGCGTCGGCGGGGCGCTGGTGCGCTGGCTGGAGAAGAACGAGATCGAAGGCGCGGGCGTGGACCTGGCCTCTTTGACGGAATCCGGCCTGCCGGTCCCGGAGGCTGCTTTCGCCCTGGCCGAAGGCCTGCTCCTGGGGGCGTTCAAGTTCAAACGCCACAAGACCGGACAGGCAGCGCGTCCTGCCATCATCATCAACCTGCTGGCCGAATCGGCCCTGGACGAGACGACTGCCCTGGTCGAAAAGGCCGGGGTCCTGGCCGACGGGACCAACCTGGCCCGCGAACTGACCCACGAGCCGCCCAACGTGATCAACCCGGTCACGCTGGCCGAAAAGGTCAAGAACCTGGCCGCCGAAGCCGGGCTGAAATGTACCATCCTGGACGAGCGCCAGTTGGCCGAGATGGGCGCCGGGGCGATCGTGGCGGTAGGCAAGGGCAGCGCCACGCCTTCGCGCCTGATCGTGCTGGAACACGAAGGCGTGCCCAACGGCGACAACCGCCCGGTGGCGCTGGTCGGCAAGGCCATCACGTTCGACACCGGCGGTTACAGCCTGAAATCGGTGGAAGGGATCGTGGGGATGAAGTACGACAAGAGCGGCGGGATGGTGGTGATCGCGGCGCTGGTGGCGGCTGCCCGCCTGCGGCTCAAAACCCGGATTGTGGGCGTGGTCGCCGCGGCCGAGAACATGATCTCAGGGATAGCCTACCGGCCCAACGACATCCTCAAGTCGCTTTCGGGCAAGACCATCGAGATCATCAGCACCGACGCCGAAGGGCGGCTGGTGCTGGCCGACGCCCTGACCTACACCCAGCAGGCCTACGGCCCCCGCGCCGTGATAGACCTGGCAACCCTGACCGGCGGCGTGATCACCGCCCTCGGCTCGGTGCGGGCCGGCATCATGAGCAACGACGAAGGCCTTTCGCAGGCGCTGATCGCGGCGGGCGAGAGCACCTACGAGCGCCTGTGGCCCCTCCCGCTGGACGAGGAGTATTTCGAGCAGATCAAAGGCGACGATAGCGACATCAAGAATTCGGGCGGGAAGAAAGCCCATCCGGTCATCGGCGGGATGTTCCTGAAGCAGTTCGTCGGCGATTCGACCCCCTGGGCGCACATTGACATCGCCGGGGTGGGGAACGCCGAAGCGGATTTGCCCTACTGCCCAAAGGGCGCCACCGGCTTCGGGGTGCGGCTGCTGCTGGAGTACATCCAAAACCTGGCGTGACGGTCTGAAAAGCACAGTTTTCCCAGGTGGTTGCCGCAAAAATGTGGCAACCACCTGCTTTTATGCCCCTGTTCATATCGCCCTACTTTAAGTTAGAATACCCCTGCGCCTGTAGAAATGTGCTGATTGGGAGTTGGCGAGATGGCATCCAGAATCCCAACCGTTTCACGAAAACCCAAAAAACGCAATACCATGCAGGACTCTGCGAGGAAAAACATGGATAAAACTATTTCATCGTACCGACGCCGCCAGCGAATGGGACCTTTCATTGTTTGGGGACTGGCCGTTTTGCTCGTCGTCGTGGGGATTATTGTCCTGGTCATCTGGCTGACCGGGCCGAACAAACCCTCCTTCACGGCGTTCGCCACCGAGACGCCCACCCCAACGTTGACCATTACGCCAACGTTGACCAATACCCCCACCGAAACGGCGACCGTCACCCCCACCCCGACCGAAACGCCGACCGCGACCCCCTCGGCCCCGTTCCTCTACAAGGTCCAGGAGGGCGAATCGCTGGCGACCATTGCCGAAAAGTTCAGCCTGGGCGACGACGGCATCCTGTTGATGATCGAACTCAACGCGGCGGTCAAGGCCAGCAACGGGGTGATCTACGTGGGCCAGGAGATTTTCATCCCCAACCCGGACATGCGCCTGCCCACCGCCACCCCCATCCCGCTGGACCTGCCGCGCGGCACCAAGGTGAATTACACCGTCCTGCCGGGTGACAGCCTGGCCCTGATCGCCGAGAAGTTCAACAGCACGGTCGAGGCCATCGTCGAGGAGAACGGCCTCGAAAACTCCAACGAGATATTCGTCGGCGACGTGCTGGTCATCCCGGTCAACCTGGTCACGCCGGTGCCGACCTCCACGCCGGGGACGCCGACCACCACCCCCTCACCGACGGCTACCCCATGATTGGCGGGGGTGTGCATGCAAAAGGTGTCAGGCAGCGGAGTCCGAAGTCTCCGACTTCGGCGCAAAATCGGGAGATTTTGCACTCCGAATGACAACCTTTGCGTGCATACCCGGCGGGGTTCGGCGTTGACAAATCCGGAAGTCAATAGTAATATTTGCCCCGCTATGGCGAGGTAGCTCAGTGGTAGAGCAGGGGACTCATAAGCCCTTGGTCGTGAGTTCAAATCTCACCCTCGCCACCAAAAACCGCCCGGAAGGGCGGTTTTAGTTTTAGAGCCTGTCCGAAAAATCCTTAACGCCAAGTCGCAGAGATGCAAAGCTCTAAAAAGTTTTGCCGAAAATCGATTTTGGCCGCTTTTCACAAAAATTCTTGGCGACTTTGCGTCTTTGCGTTAAGAAACGTTAATTTTCGGACAGAGCCTTAGCGTTTTCAGCTAACTTACCACCTGATCTCCACCGGCGTGCCCACCTCGGCCCAGTCGTACAGCGTTTGGGCCTCGTACACGCCGAGCACCACGCAGCCGTAAGAGATGGGCGTGCCCAGGTATCCGGCCCACAGCCGCGCCCCGTTCGACAGGATCGGCAGGGCGTGGATCCCGTTTTGGAGCGACCCGGCCCAGTAAATGCCGAGCCAGTTCGGCATCCAGATGTCCCAGGTGGCCCCGTAGGCGTTGTCAATCTTGTTCAGCACGCTGAACGTCCCCGCCCGGGTGGCATTGTTCATTCCGGTCGAAGCCACAAAGCTGTAAACCAGCACGTCGCCTTCGTACACATACATGTGCTGCTCCGAAATATCCACCAGGATGTATTTGTTGCCCGAATAACCCGGCGACTCCGGGGCCTGGGGTGCGGCCTCTTCGACCGGCTCGACCAGCGCCACCGCCGGGGTGGCTGTGATTTCGGGGGTGGAGGTCGGGATTGGGGTAAAAGTGGCGATGGGGGTGGATGTGGACGTGGGCGTGGCGGTGGGCGTATACGTCGGTTTGACGACTTCCACCTGCCCCCAGCTATTCCCCTGCGTTGCGTCCCGGACCTGGGGCCTGCTCCCGTTACCGAGGGCGGCCAGCGCCGGGGAGACGGCTCCCAGCCCTGCCGTCAGGAACGCCGCCGCAGCCAGGACGACCGCCAGCCACAGCATCCGCCGCGAGCGTCCGGTTGCCGGGGGCGGGGGCGGCAGCGTATCCACCCTGGTCGGCTGGGTATCGCCGACCGTCCGCACGGGTTGGGTATCTTCGGCGAGCTGCGCCCGCATCCGTTGTAATCCCGCCTTGGCCCGCTGGCTGAGCGGATTCACCTGGAGCGCCCGTTCCAGGTATTCGACCGCCGCGCGCGGCTCGGAGACGGCCGCCAGCAGCAGCCAGGGGTCTTCCAGGTTGGGAGCCAGGGCAGCGGCCCGTTCGGCCCAGGCGCGGGCGCGGTTCTTGTCGCCTCGCTTGAGGGCGGCAAAAGCATTTTGGATGGACTGATTGGCGGTTGTGTTATCTTGGGTCATGGGAATGTAACGACTACCAATCTGACAAGGTTCCTCCCATTTAGTTTACACCATTTTTTCGCTTGCCAACCTGCAAAATTGCATCTATACTAAACTTATTGGAGTGTTCATGTCCGAAATAAACCTCGCCCCTCTCGACAAAATCCTGCGCCCGTTCGTCCCGCTCGGCCGCTCCGGCCTGCTGCCCGCCCTGCACGCCGCCCAAAAACAATATGGCTGGCTCTCAGAGGAGATCGCGGCCGGGGTGGCGGCTGCCCTCGGAGTCCCGCTGGCCGACGTGCATGGCGTCATCGAATTCTACTCGCTGTTCTACAGCGCCCCGGTCGGCAGGCGGATGATCCGGGTCTGCGCCGACCCGGCCTGCGCCCTTAAAGGCGCGGACGACCTGCTCGCCCACCTGTGTACCCACCACGGCATCCAGCCCAATGAAACTACCCCGGACGGCTCCGCGACCATCGAGCGGAGTCCCTGCCTGGGGTTATGCGAGCAGGCCCCGGCGATCCTGTTCGATGACCAGGCCGAGACGAATGTGGACCTGAAGACCGGGCATTACGAACTGGGCCGCCCGCGTTCGCCAGTCTATGGTCCGCTGCGGCTGCTGACCCGCAACTGCGGCAACGGGACGACTTTCCTGGCAGGGTACGGCGCTTACGCCGCCCTGCAAAAAGCCTTGAAAATGCCGCCAGCCGAGGTGATTGCCGAGATCAAAGCCTCCGGGCTGGTGGGGCGCGGCGGGGCGGCCTTCCCGACCGGGGTCAAGTGGCAGGGCGCAGCGGACGCTCCCGGCGAGGAGAAATACGTCGTCTGCAACGCGGACGAGTCCGAGCCGGGCACGTTCAAGGACCGCATCCTGCTGCTGGACGATCCGCACAGCACCATCGAGGGGATGCGCATTGCCGCCCATGCGATTGGCGCAACCAAAGGCTACATTTACCTGCGCGGCGAGTATCCCTACATTTTGCCTGTTTTGGAAAGCGCCTTGAACGAAGCGCGTCAAGCAGGCTATCTCGGCGGGGCGTCCGGTTTCGACATCGAGGTCCGCCTGGGGGCGGGGGCTTACATCTGCGGCGAGGAGACGGCGCTGTTCGAGTCCATCGAGGGCAAGCGCGGCTTCCCCCGCGTCAAGCCGCCCTTCCCGACCACACATGGGTTGTTCGGCAAGCCGACGGTCATCAACAACGTCGAGACGCTCGCCAACGTGCCGCTCATCCTTTCGATGGGCGCGGCGGAATATCGCAAGATCGGCACGGAAAAGTCGCCGGGGCCGAAGTTGTTCTGCGTTTCAGGGGATGTGAAAAAACCAGGGTTGTATGAACTGCCCTTTGGGGTAACGCTGGGCGAACTGATGGAGATGGCCGGCGGGATTATCGCGGATGCGGGAACGGATTTGGAAACAGATAAGCGGATGCAAGCGGTGTTGTTCGGCGGGGCGGCGGGAGCGTTTGCCACGCCGGAGCAATTGGACGTGAAGTTGACTTTCGAAGACCTGCGCGCTGCCGGGCTGCCGCTGGGATCGGGGGTGGTGATGGTCTTCGACGAGTCGCGTGACCTGCGGGACGCGCTGGCGCGGCTGGGCAAGTTCTTCGCCCACGAGAGCTGCGGCAAGTGCTATCCCTGCCAGATGGGGACGCAGCGCCAGATGGAGATACTGGAGAGATTGGTAAATGGTAATTGGTTACCGGGAGACGCCGAACGCTTGCAGGATGTCGGCTGGACGATGACGGACGCGTCGCTGTGCGGGCTGGGGCAGACGGCAGCGGCGGCGGTCTTGAGCGCGATGAAGCAGTTCCCTGCATTATTTGACGGTGGACGGTAGACCGTAGACCGATTTTGACCGTCCACGGTCTTTGGAGATTTTATGGGAATTCAATTAGAGATTGATGGTCAGCCGGTAACGGTAGAACCCGGAACGACCTTGCTGGAGGCCGCAAAGCAGGCGGGGATCACCGTCCCCACCATTTGCTGGCACGAGGCGACCACCTCGTATGCTTTGTGCCGCATCTGCGTGGTGGAGGTGGCGGGGATGCGCCTGCTCCAGCCGGGATGTATTGTCGAAGCGGCGGACGGGATGAGGGTCCAGACCCGCTCGGAAAGGGTCGTGCGGGCGAGGAAAACCATCCTTGAGATGCTGGCCTCCAGCGTGGACCTGTCCGATTCCCCCGACATCCTGGCCTTGATGGACGAGTATGGCGCTTTGCCCGAACGCTTCCCCGAGGCCGAACGGCGCGAAGTCGAACTCATGGACGACAACCCGATGTACCTGCGGGATTACTCGAAGTGCGTGCTGTGCTGGCGCTGTGTGCAGGTCTGCGCCGAAGACGCCCAGTATACCTTTGCGCTGAGTTTCAGCGGGCGCGGCTACGAAACCGAAATCGCCACCTTCTTCGACCGCCCGATGCCCGCCACCACCTGCGTCTTCTGCGGCCAATGCGTGGGCGTCTGCCCGACCGGGGCGCTCAAGCCCAAGCGGGAGTTCATGCTGGAGCAGGGGATGGGGCCGGAGGAGATCGCGGTGATGAGTTCGGGACGGAAGCGAAAGCGGACCTAACCCCCAACCCCTTCCCTGAAAGGGAAGGGGAGTTCGTGATGATCTTTGGTCATCACGGTGGATCAAAATCAATGAACCCTTCGACTCCCCCTTTCCTTTTAGGAAAGGGGGCCGGGGGGATAGGTGAGAAACCATGCCCATCAAAAACATTGTCATCGGACAGAAGATCACCACCGAAAAGCGCCAGCGGGCCAAAGAACTTCGCCAGAATATGACGCCAGAAGAAGCGCTTCTTTGGCACGAACTACGGACGAACAAACTCGCTGGCTGGCATTTCCGCCGTCAGCAGGTGATTGATGGATTTATCGTTGATTTTTATTGCCATGCCGCCAGCCTGATCGTCGAAGTGGATGGGGGTATTCACGAGACGCAAAAAGAACAGGATGCCGAACGGGATGCGCATTTGCTTTCACGAGGTTTCCGTATTTTGCGAGTGACGAATGATGAAGTGAATAAAGATTTGCAAGGTGTTTTGCAAAAGATTTTGGAGAATTTGAAACAGACCTAACCCCCGTCGCCTGTGGCGACTCCCCCTTCCCTAACAGGGAAGGGGGTCGAGGGGCTGGGTTTGAAGGAGTATTTATGCTCAAACCCGACCGCATCGTATCCACCACCTGCCCCTACTGCGGGGTGGGATGCAATTTACAGTTACACGTCAAAGACGATTTCATCTTCAAAGTCACCTCGCCCTTCGACGCGGTGGTCAACCAGGGGAATCTGTGCGTCAAGGGGCGGTTTGGCTACGATTACATCTACCATCCGAAGAGAGTGACGAAACCATTGGTCAGGCGCTATTTGTTGGAGGGGAAGACGAAGCCAGAGAGTAGAGAGCAGAGAACAGAGATCAGTGACGCGACTACTCTCCACTCATCTGATCCTCTACTCTCTTCCTTCTGGGACTGGCTTCCCGTTGATTGGGACACCGCCCTCGACCTGGTCGCCTCCAAGCTGGCCGAAATCTACCGCCGCGACGGCTCGGACGCCATGTCGGTTTACTGCTGCGCCAAGGCCACCAACGAGGACAACTATCTGCTGCAGAAGCTGTTCCGGGCGCTGTTCCGCACCAACAACGTGGACCACTGCACCCGTCTTTGCCACGCCGGGAGCGTGGTGGCCCTCCAGCAGGCGCTCGGCTCCTCGGCCATGTCCAACACCGCCAGCGAAGTGGTCCACAACGATGTGCTGATGGTGGTCGGCTCGAACACCAGCGAAAACCACCCGATCATCGCCTTGCAAATGAAGGAGGCCATCCGCAAGCGCGGGGCAAAGCTGATCGTGGTGGACCCGCGTCGGATCGATTTAGTGGACTTCGCCGAACTGTGGCTGCCGCTCAAGCCGGGGACCAACGTCCCGGTCCTGACCGCCATGGCCCACGTCATCGTCGAGGAGGGGCTGGTGGATCACGAGTTCGTCAAGGCCCGCACCGAGGGCTACGAAAATTTCGTCGCCAGTCTGGAAAAGTTCACTCCCGAGTACGCCGAATCCATTTCCGGCGTCCCCGCCGAAGACATCCGCAAGGCCGCCCGGCTGTACGCCAGCGCCAAAAACGGGGCCATCTACTGGGGCATGGGCATCTCGCAGCTCTCGCACGGCACGGCCAGCGCCCTGGCGCTCATCCATCTGGCCTTCCTCACCGGCCACATCGGTCGGCCCGGCACCGGCCTCAACCCCCTGCGCGGCCAGAACAACGTCCAGGGCGCATCGGACATGGGGGCCATGCCCTTCCACTATCCCGGCTACATGCGGGTGGACGACGAGTCCAACGCCGCCAAATGGGAGGCCGCCTGGGGCGTCGAACCCGGCGGCCTGAGCCGCCGTCTCGGCCTGACCACCACCGAAATCCTGGCCCACGCCCATCCCGGCGGGGTGCGGGCGCTCTACATCATGGGCGAAAACCCGATGATGTCCGAGCCGAACCTGAACGAGACCCGCAAGCATATCCAAAATCTCGAATTTCTCGTCGCCCAGGATTTGTTCATCAACGAATCCGGCGCGTTTGCGGATGTCTTCCTCCCGGCCACGCCCTTCGCCGAAAAGGACGGGACCTTCACCAACACCGACCGCCGCGTCCAGCGGGTGCGGCAGGCCCAACCGCCGCGCGGGGACTCGCGTCCCGACTGGCAGATCCTCTGCGACCTGGCCCGGCGGATCGAACGCCGACTTGAGATTGATACCGTTAAATGGGACTATTCCGGCCCCGAGCAGGTCTTCGCTGAGATGGCCTCGGTGGTTCCCGATTTTGCGGGCATCACCTACGAGCGGATCGAGCAAACCGGCCTGCAATACCCGGTCTGGGACAGGGAGCACCCCGGCACGCCCTTCCTCTTCGCCGACTCCTTCCCGCGTGGGCGGGGGGTATTCACCCCGCTGGATTACGTCCCCGTGGTCGAGCCGGTGGATGACGAGTATCCCTTCATCCTGACTACCGGCCGCCTGCTCGAACACTGGCACGGCGGCACGATGACCCGCCACTCGCAACTGGACGCCCTCTACCCCGAAGCCCGGGTCGAACTCCACCCTGCCGACGCCGAGATCCACGGCATCCGCGACGGGATGGCCGTCAGGGTCACGTCCCGGCGGGGCGAGGTCGTCGTGCGCGCTTCCGTCACCGAGAAGACCACCGTCGGCGTGGTCTTCCTGCCCTGGCACTTCGCCGAAGCTGCTGCGAATTTGCTCACCATAGACGCCCTCGACCCGCAGGCCAAAATCCCCGAATTCAAGGCCTGCGCCGTGCAGGTCTTCCCCGCCAGGGATACGGATTTAGCCAATCCCGAGGCGGTGGTGAAGCGGGGACGGTATTAGCTTCTACGACTGCGTTTGATGTAAAATAAGGTTGCGGACCTTCTGGAGGCAGCCATGACAAACCTTGTTGTAAATCAAGTGGTTGAAAAAATGAACAAGATGCCGTTGAAACTTCAACGGCGGGTCTTGAATTACGTTGAAACGCTGGGTAAATCGGGAAAGCGCGGTGTTTCCGGGAAAAAACTGTTGAAATTTTCCGGCTCCATACCGGCAGATGATCTGGACGCCATGAAGAAAGCCATTGACGAGGACTGCGAACAGGTCAACCCGAATGAGTGGTAAATTCATCCTTGATACGAACATGGAGGTTGCCGTGACCGATTCCGAGCCGCGTGTCAAACTTGCGGCAAGGCTTTCCAAAGGATGGGCTGTGGGGGTGATCACATGCGCAAGGCCCCGCTCCGCATTTTCTTTTTTTCCAGGCTGGGATGAGTCCGGCGCGGGCCACGGAGGATTTCCCGCTCCCCGAAGCGCCTACAATGGCAAGGAAGGGTTCCCTCGAAACACGCGTCAACAATTCGCAGGTCAGGGTTTCGCGCCCGAAGAACAGCGCCGCATCCGGCGTATCGAAATAGCGCAAGCCCATGTAAGGCGGCTCGCCCTCGGCGGCTTCTTCCGGTATTCTGGGTTTGAGGGTGTCCAATGCTTCCGCAGTCAGCTCGACCTTGTTCCCGCTGCCGATGATGACCACCGAGCGGTTCATATCCCCGCCAATCGAAATCTCCCCGCTGGCAAGCGCCTGCTTCAACAGTTCGATTTCCGCCTCTGTTGCGGTCCCGTCCAAAAGTTTCTGAAGCGCCTTATTCTTATCCATTTGCTCCGTCCCGTATGCGGCTCTTGGATGAACTATCTTTGAGAAAATTATACAACAACATCCTCGCGAGTGCGCCGCACCTGTCCAACGATTCTCATTGTCATTGCGAGGAGGGTGCTCTCCCCGACGAAGCAATCCTGGGTTTAGCGAGAGACTGCTTCGTTCCTCGCAGTGACATTTGCATATTGAGAACTGCTCGCACCTGACGGGGCGGATGATCTGTTTAAACGGCCAGCCCTCGCCGAAAGGATAATCCCGTTAAACCTGGTGCGACGCACCCTCGGTGCGATATCATGCCCGTCAGGGTACGCACCCGCGCAACCGTCCCGAAGGTTTGAGAGACGGCCAAAACCTTCGAGAAAACCTTCGGGACGTTCCCTCTCAAGTTTTACTTTTCTATTTGAGGCGGCGCGCTTCTTTCTCAAACGGGGTTATTCGCATCATTCGCTGATTCGCGGCATTCGCGTTGAATCCGTCACTCCACCACATCTTCAGGGTGCGTCTCGTTCCACAGCGCCACCAGCTCTTCCGCGCTCTTGCCGATATTTTCGGCGTTGCGCACCCGGTTGCGAAAAGCCTCCCCTTTGCGTACCTCGCGCAGCAGGCGCTTGTCCACCCGCACCTTGATCTCCAGTTCCCCGTCCAGGTTCATGCTGGGGGTGTAGATGGCGATACCCGTATGCACCGGGCGGCCTTCTTGCAAAAGGAAGGCCAGCGTGTCCAGTTCCGTATCCTGCACGTTCTTGACCACGCCCGAAGAGAGCGTGGTGCGCAGCGTCATCATTTCCAGATAATGTTCACTATCAACAGCCTCCATCAAATCCAGCCGGGGACAGAGCGCCTTGATTGCCTTAATGAAGCTTGCCATTTTGTTTTTCCTTTCCTGGAATCGTGATCCCTAACAATGGTTTTCGGGTTCCGAGCTTTACTTTTCGTATTCCTTCAGAAGGATTGTAGAATTCTTCTGAAGGAATTAAAATTTCTTCTGAAGAAATCCAAAATTCTTCTGAAGGATTTGGAAATTCTTCTGAAGAAAAAAAATTTTCTTCAGAAGAAATCAGAAATTCTTCAGAAGAAAAATCAAAATCATCTGAAGAATTTTCGAAAACATTGTTCTAATCATAGAGCAGATTGCCTGCTTTTTCCAGTGTCAATCGTCATATTTTGCTTCTTCGGGCAGGCGCGTCGAAGGGAATGCCTGCGCTATAATAAGCCCCAGCAAAAGTGCGCCGCACCTTACCTGATGGAATTATCTTTTCGACGCGGGTCGACCGCTTAATCGGATTTACCTGTCTGTAAGGTGCGGCGCACCTTCAGGGTGCGAAACGAACCGCCAGCGGGCAGGAGAAAGGTATCAGCATGGACATTCGCCAGAGCATCGCCGGGATCGTCGCCGGGTCCGGTTCGGAGCATAAGTTCGCCGGGACGGGGTTTGTTGTCAGCGGGGGGCTGGTCCTGACCTGTGCCCACGTGATTGACGGGGCGCAGCAGACCGGGAACCGGGTCCAGTTCCGCATCGAGGGGCGTCCCCAGTTCTACGAAGCGGAAATCGCCTTCGCCAGCCCCGTCATCGAACTGGACATTTGCGTCCTGGAACCCGTCAACTTACCCGCCGACGTCCCCGCCCTGCCGCTGATGCGCTCCGGCGAAAGCAAAGGCCACGCCTTTTCGGTCTTCGGCTACCCCCAGCAGGGCGGCTTCCTGGGCCTGAACGGGGCCGGGACGGTGCTCGGCCCGGCGCGGGACGGGCAGGGCCGGGAGGTGCTGCAACTGGCCTCCAACCAGGTCACGCACGGGTTCAGCGGCTGCCCGGTCTGGGACGTGGAACTGGAGGCCGTGGTCGGGATGGTCAGCCGGGGCTTCGACCTGGACCTGGACAAGAAACTGGGCGACGTGGCTTTCGCTATCCCCAGCGAGGTCTTGCAGATGGCTTACCCGTCGCTGGCGGTGGCCCCGGTGCGCCGGCGGCTGCAGCCGAGCGCCGGGCCGAGCATCAGCATCGGCGGCAACGTCAGCGGGGCGATCGTGATCGGGAACAATAATGTGGTCGGCGGGGTGATCCCGCCGCAGGGGAAGGATGACGAATAGCGTAAACGCTATTGCTTATTTACAGGTCTTGATAAAAGATACAGGGAATAGTAGTATTCTAATAAGTCGGTGATACAATCATTTCAAAGGATTGGTGGAGGCATAAATGGAATTGCTTACCTTTTTGGCCGCAGATTATGCAAATATTGCGCAAGGTGGAAAAATCAATGTGATGGGCATATTCCGCACAATATACGCAACGCATTTCCCAGCCCGCCATCCTTCAATGTATATTGTTACAAAGCTTGCCGCTGATTACGGCGAATTTGAGGACGAACGATTACTCACTATTAAATTATTGGATTCAGATGCCAAAGAACTTATGAGGTTTACGAGTCCGATCAAAGTTCCACGACCTTCTGGGGGTCAAAGACCCGAAGTGAATGCAATAGTTCAAATTAATGATGTGGTCTTCCCTGATCCGGGTCGTTACCAGTTTAGTATACAGGTCGAAAAGGATGTAAAAGGAGTTTTACAAATTGAGGTAATACAGATTGTGCAGAAACCATCAGATGAGATAGAAGAAAAAGAAAGAGATTAAGCCTGTGGGGGAGAAGAAAGCGCTTAAACTCTTGCAAAGGGCGAAAACTGCGCCCGCTGGTTGGAGTCGTGATGAACTTATCAAGTTATATGAGGCTTTTGGCTTTTATTTTGAAGGAACGAAACACTATATAGCAAAGCACCCTGATCTTCCTGCTGGTACGAAAGCGACTATTACCAGAAGCAGTGGTGAGATACATCCTGATTATGTGCGAACAGCGGTTGTCTTAATAGAGTTGGTACTGAAAAAGAAAGGAAAATAGTATGGTGGATGCTATTTGGAAAGTAGCCGAGAAATTGGCGGATCGAAACTATACAGTTTCTGTCTCAGAAGACAGGACTACGGATGGGCAGCCAATTTATATGGCAAAAACCCCGGAGCTATTCGGCTGTATGGCTCAGGGTAAAACGCTGGAAGAAGCGATAAAAAGCCTCAAAGAGGCGCGCATCGAGTACATTTACGATTCACTCAAAGATGGTGTCGAAGTTCCAGCTCCATCTCCGCTTGCGGTTAGAACACTCGATACTGCTTACACTTTGGAGCCAGATCAATTCACTGTAGAGATAAAACAACCATCCAAGGATACACTTGAAGATTTGGCTAAAACTACTCCCAGTAAGCAACTTTATGAGGCTACGCTGACAGCATCAGCCTAAAACCACGAATTTTCCTCCTGTATAGCCTTGTTCAAAACGGCAAGGCTATTTTTTCTTTTGTACGTGCTGCGCGAACTCATATAGCATTACCGCTCAACATTTGCATTATGCGCGCAAATCTTGTAACGCGACCCTTCGGCAAGGTTTCGACACGGTGAGCGAAAGACGAACCGTCAACCTGCCAGCTCAAGGCAGGCATTTATGTCGCCTTTTGGTTGCGGAATGAATTCTGCGTTACGATAATTGTTGACGAATTCAATAATATGTGCCTGCAAAGCGGGGAAGCAGGCGCGCATCCCGATTTCGCCAATAGTATCTCACGTGCCTGCAACTAATGAAAACAGGTTTCTCGATCCGTCACATCTGCTGGGCTATAATCTTCCCATGTCTTCCTCGACTGACGACCCCAAACAGGCCCTTCGCCAACAATGCAAGTCCATCCGCAGCGGATTGGGCGACGAAGCGCGGCAGAAAGCGAGCCGGACGATCTGCCTGCACCTGGCTTCCTGGGACATTTTCCGCCGCTCGGACGTGGTCCTGGCCTATATGCCGATCCGCTCCGAGGTGGATTTGCGCCCCCTGCTGGCCGATTTCCCCGAAAAGCGCTGGCTGCTGCCGCGCATCCTGCCGGGTGAAGAAGGCCGGATGGTCTTCCACCCATACAACCCCGCCTACCTGATCGCGCATCCGTTTGGGATGGCCGAACCCGCCCCGCACCTGCCGCAAGTGCCGGCGGGGGAAGTCCAATTGGTCCTTGCGCCAGGGCTGGCCTTCGACCGCTGCGGCTGGCGGCTGGGCTACGGCGGCGGATACTACGACCGTTTTCTCAGGGGTTTTGGGGGAATCAGCGTGGGGGTGGTCTTCGAAGCCCTGCTGTTCGACAGCTTGCCGCACAGCGGGTTCGACGTCCCGGTGGGTTGGATCGTGAGCGAGGGCGGGTTGTTCGAGGCCTTTGAGTAGGTCGGGTTGCCAACCCGACTTACGCCGCTCATCTATTTTTTCCCCATATTGCGTTGGCGTTTGTCGGTGTACATGCGCTCGTCGGCGAAGAGCATGGCTTCGCGGAGTTCTTCCGGGTCGCAAGCCACCGCGTAGCCCAGGGAGAAATCCAGCTGACTGCGCGGGCCGGACGAGTTGTAGTCCAGGGCAGCGCCGCGCAGCCGCCGGATGAGCTGGCTGGCCAGTTCGTCTTCGCAGTTGGAGACCAGGATCACGAATTCGTCGCCGCCGATGCGGGCGATCAGGTCTTCCTGTCGGAAGGTCTTGCGCAGCAGGTTGGCGGCCTGTTGCAGCACTTCGTCTCCCACGTAGTGGCCGAGGGTGTCGTTGGTGACTTTCAGGTTGTCGAGGTCAATCATGATAACGGTAACAGGCCAGCGGCGTCCGCGGGCGATGCGCCGGTACTCCTCGTCGAAGTACATCCGGTTATACAGTCCGGTCAGGGGGTCGTGGGTGGCGGCGTGGCGGAGTTCGCTCTCGACCATCTTGCGGTCGGTGATGTCATGCCAGATGATCATCCGCCCGGCGAAATCCCCGCTCGCGGTGAGGATGCGGGTAATGCGCATGTCGTACCAGCGCGGGTCCCGGGGCGTTCCCAGTTGGATTTCCTGGCGGATGGTCTCACTGACGGCCGCGCCTTTCAGGGGGGCGAAGGCGGGATGGTCGAGGGCGACCGCGTTCTTCCCGATCACGTCCACCGGCGGGAGGTCCAGGATGCGCTCCGCGGCCCGGTTCAGTTCCAGGATCAGGCCGTTCTTGTCCAGGACGAGCACCCCGTCCCGCATCTGTTCGACCAGGGTGGTGTGGGCCAGCGGGACGATGTCCAGGATACTGGCGAGGCGGGTGCTGACGAGCAGGTAGAACGCGCCCAGGCTGAAGGTCACGGGGCCGAGGTCAATGCCGGGCCAGAGCCGGGGATTGGAGAGGGTGAGCAGGTTCCCGGCCAGCGGGATGGAGAGTCCTACCGCCAGCGAGAGGACCTGCCGCCGGTAGGCCCGTCCCAGTTGGACGAGGGTGGAGAGGGCGGCAGCCGAGGTCGAAAGGATCAGCCCGTAGGAATAGCCCGCATGGACCCAAAACCAGGGGCCCCGGGCGGCGCGCAGGCTCGAATAGCCGGGGTAAACGACCAGTTCGATGTCTTGCCAGAACAGGTGGTGGTGGGAATTGGTCGAAACGACCAGGACAGTGAGGGCGGGGATGACCAGGAGGAAAGGCAGCAGGCGTTTGCCCGGCCAGTTTTGCCAGCCGGCGAAGCGCAGCACGAAGGCGGACAGGGCGACCGGGATGGCGGCGATGAGCGGGTATTTGAGTCCGGCCCAAAAGAGCTTGACCTGGAGATCCGCGGAGATGAGTTCCAGGAAATAAAAGACTGCCCCAAGCCCGATGCACAGGCCGAGGGCAGTCATGGGAATCGCGCTGGACTTGTGACGCTGCTGCCAGGCGATGTAGGCCGCGATAAAGGAAATCGTGGCGGAGGTGAGCAGGGATGCGGGGAGGGCAAGCGCAATGTTTTCGACCATTCGGATTTCCAGCCAATTCGGTGAAGGTATTATATGCAAATTTGGCCCGGAAAGAATGTACACCTCTGTTAGGTCTGGGGGAATGCGCAACCTTGCGAAGGTTCCAAACCTTTGCAAGGTTGTATGCTGAAGGTCGCCCGGTCCTCAATTTCTACTATTGACATCCGAATTGAAATATGTCATACTACGTCCACAACGCAGGCAAGCCTGCCATGAACTGCCATCCTTAAGACGAGGAGGTGGTGCCTAAAATGGAAAGTAGTATCAAACACAGCGCTGTGGCATCCCTCCTCACTATGAGCTAGGAGCCACAGCGCGCCACGAGTGCCGTCCGCAAGGGCGGCACCTGGTCTTTAAACCGGTCAAGGACGTCCCGAAGGTTTTTGTGATCCGGGCTTGCGCATTGCCCAAACCTTCGGGACCGTGCGCAGCGTTCTTCGCGGTTCGATTACGACGTCAATCGTCCCCAAACG
Source organism: Anaerolineales bacterium UBA5796 (assembly GCA_002418215.1). GTDB lineage: Bacteria > Chloroflexota > Anaerolineae > Anaerolineales > Villigracilaceae > UBA5796. The sequence continues at coordinate 192 of DIDQ01000066.1, read as the reverse complement.
AAATGCCCACGCCCCGCGCCGTGCGGATGGCGTCGCCGTCCAGGTCCACCCGTTTGGGGACGGCCAGGGCCTCGGCGAAGGGGACATCCTTGATCCTGGCGTCATCCAGGGCGACCATCCGTCCGAACCCGCCCCTGGCTGCCAGCCGGACCGCGGCCGCGCCGTAACGGGTCGCCAGCCAGCGGTCGAAGG
>DIDQ01000039.1 GCA_002418215.1 Anaerolineales bacterium UBA5796 | reverse complement strand
CCCGCTGCTGGTGGCGGACCTGGCCGTGCCGCGGGACGCCGACCCCGAAATCGCCTCCATCCCGGGCGTGACGCTGGCGAACATTGACGACCTCGACACCTTCGTCAAGACCGGCCACCCGCTGACCGCCTCCGTCTGCCGGGAGGCGGAAGCCATCATCCAGGAAGAACTGGAAGGCTTCCGGCAGTGGTACGCCGCCCGCCGCTGTGTCCCGCTCATCCGGGCGCTGCGCGACCGGGCCGAGGCCATCTGCCAGGGCGAGGTCGAGCAAACCCTGCGGCGCTTAGGCCCGCTTACGCCGCAGCAGCAGCGCATGGTGCAGGCCATGGGCCAGGCCATCGCCGGAAAGCTGCTCCACGAACCCACCGTCCGCCTGCGGCAGCATTCGCCGGATGAAAACCTGTCGGCTTACATCGAACTGGTCCAGGAACTTTACGGCCTCCCATGAAACTCCCGCCCTTCTCGAACCTCGGCAACTTCTTCCCGAAACTGTGGCAGCAAGCGGAAAAACCGCCCGCCGAAGGCCGCCCTTTCCGGGCCGCGCAGATCGAAGTCACCAGCCGGTGCGGGACGGGCTGCGTCTTTTGCCCGCACGATGCCCTGTCTGACCGCTGGGTGGACGGCGACCTGCCGCTGGAACTGTACCGCGAAAAAATTGCGCCCCACCTGAATTTATTCGAACTGGTCTATTTGCAGGGCTGGGGCGAGCCGATGCTTCACCCGGACCTGTGGGAGATGCTGGAGCTGGCCCGGGGAAAAGGCTGCCGCACCGGGTTTACGACGAACGGTTCATGGCTGCTGGACGAACAGAACCGGCGCTTGCTGGACCTGGGCGTGAACCTGGTCTCCGTCTCCTTCGCCGGGACGGCTGCTCCCGTCCACGAATCCCTGCGGACGAATTCCGGGTTTGCCAAATTGTGCCGGAACTTCGAGCAGTTGGCGGCGCTCAAACAGCAGCGCGGCAGCGAGACCCCCTGGCTGGAACTGCACTTCCTGATGACCCGCGCCAACCTGGACGAATTCCCCGCGCTGGTGGAGCTGGCCGCTTCCCTGGGCGCAGACGAAGTGGTGGCGACCAATCTCAGCTACTCCCCCAACCTGGCGCTCGACCGGATGCGCGTCTTTGGCAAACAGCCGCGGGATGAAGATGCTGCGGTCATCGCCCAGGCCCGGCAAAACGCCGAACGGCTGGACCTCCCGCTGCGGGTTTACCCCATCCAAACAGAACCGGGGACACTCGTCTGCGACGCCGACCCGCTTAATACCGTTTACATCAACCACCGCGGCGAGGTCTCGCCCTGCGTCTACCTGGGGCTGACCGTGCAGGGGCGCATCCCGCGCGTTTACCACGGCGAGGCCCACCCGTTCGACACGGTCTCTTTCGGGAACGTTTCCGGCGGCCTGGAGCAGGTACTCTCCGGTAAGGCCCGCGAGTCTTTCACCTCCGCTTTCGAACGCCGGAATGTGGGCAACAATCCACTGGCGCTGTTCACCTACATGGCCAGCCGGGACGAAGCCGCCGAATTGCCCCTCCCGCCCGCTCCCTGCCGGCATTGCTACAAGATGCTGGGGGTGTAGAAACATTTTGGGCTTTATAGTTTTTGGCTCTTCCGCAATTAACGGGAAAGAACCTAAACACGAAGGCACGAAGTTCACAAAGGGGGAAAGGCGCGTAACTATTCAGGCTGTCATTGCGAGGCGGTTGTTGCCGAAGCCCTGGCCTGACGCCAGGACAGGCAATCTCCCGCTAAATGGGCAAAACTGACCTTTGGGAGACTGCTTCACTCGCAAAGACCGCTCGTTCGCAGTGACATCGCTATTTTTGAGTATATGGCTGAATAGATACAGTCAACGAAGGAAAAACGCGTCCGATAGTGCGCCTTTTCTTCCTTTGAGAGCCTTCGTGTCACTTTGTGTTTAGGCTCTTTCACGCTAATCACGGAAGAGTCACATACTGAAAACCGCCATCCAATATTTATTCACAAGAAAAAATCATGGCCGTGATTTCACAAAATCAGGGCCGTGATTTAAAAGAATCACCGCCGTGATTTTAAACGGTGATACGTATCAGGAAGCCACCATTACAGCCGCAGTGAACGCCGTCAATGGGACAACGAAACAGCCGACTCGACGACCCGCCAACTGCCCTCCGGGAGTTGCAGGTCATCCAGCCAGGCCAGGGCAGCCTGGTTCAGCAGGAAGCGGTCCGGTCCCTCCGGCCCGACGATGACCAGGGGGTAATTCAAATGGGCCGCGAAGCCCTCCAGCGGCTGCTCGCCGGACGCGCTATGCCCGCCGGTCCGGTAGCCCATGACCACCAGGTCCAGCAGGTTTTGGCGGAAGCAGCGCACCAGTTCGACCTGGTACAGGCCCTCGCACAATTTGAAGGCAACCTCGGTAAAATCCCCCAGCCTGGGGTCGTAAGCCTGGCGCAGTTCCAGTTCGAGGCGGGTGAGCAGTTCAGGCGTGACCGGCTGCGGCTCCCCGTCCTGGTCCAGCGACGGGTAGACCATATCCCGGCGCAGGTTGTAGGGCGAGTCCAGCCAGTGGCAGACCGTCAACTGCCAGCCTTGCCGGCGCGCCAGGGCCAGCGCAAAGTCGAACGCCCAGTCGTCGGTTTGGGCAAAATGGGTGCATAATCCTATCTTTTTCATGGCATCCTCCTCAATCGTCAAATGTGACGGGTGACTGTCCCGCGAGGCTATGGCAGGTGCTGCACAGCACAAGTTCCGGCCTGGACTGCGCCAGCGCCTCCCGCTCGTGGCAGCCGAGGCAGCGGCCGTGCAGGGCGTCCTTGTAAGACAAGGCGGCCATGCTGAAGGCAGCCTGCCCCTCGCCCGGAACCATGTCCTCGTGGCAGTCCCGGCAGATCGTCCCGGTCAGGGCAGTGTGCTCCGGGTCATGGCATTCCAGGCAGCTATCGTTCCCGCCCAGGGCCTGCCGGTGAAAGCTGTGGTCGAAGATCGAAACCGGGCGGTAATATTCGGCGTGGCACGCCGAACAGGCCGTGGCCCTGTCCCCCGGCAGGTCCAGGTGATGGCATTCCCGGCAATTGCTTTCCCCGGTACTTTCATTCATCAGCCGCTCCTGGTGCTCAAGGTGGGGGAAATCCACCGCGTACCCCGACCTGTTCCCGTCAATTTCGAGCACCTCCCACCCCACCGCAGCCGTCACCGGACTCACCGGAGTCTGGGATTTGAGCGACAGGACCGGCAGCAGGAGGGCGACCACGATCACGGCGAACCCGCTGCGACGGGCGGCGATGCCCCGTCCCCATGTATCCCGGATGGAAAACGCCGCCGCTCCCGGGGAGGGTACCACCGGCGCTTCATTTCCCGGACCCTCGGCCTGCTTCCCGAAAAGGGGCAGAGTCTCGGCGAAAAGCAGGTACAGCAGCGCCGCCGCAGCCGGGATGGCAAAGGCGATCAGCGTTTCCCCCAGCGACGGGACGTAGCTCGTGCCTTCCGCCCGGTACATCGTGAACAGGCTGAGCGACATGCGCTGGCTCGTGATGCCCAGGATCACCAGCCCCGCGCCGGTCAGCAGGCCCTCGCGGCTCCGGCGGACCTTCCTGAGGCTGAATAAGACAAGGGGGAGGAAGCCTCCCGCCACGATCTCAGCCAGGAACAGGATACTTTGCCAGGAACCGTCCAGGGCGCGGGGCAGGACGCCTCGCAGCCAGAGGTCGCCCAGGCGCAGGGCCAGGTAAAGGCCCAGGGGCAGGACAGCTCCCTTCCCCAGCCGGGCCAGCAGGTCCAGGTCCAGGCCCCGCCCGAACCAGCGTTCCACGAAGAATCCCTCCACGATCAGGGCCGTCATCCCGGCGGCGATGGCACTGGTGAAGAACAGGTAAGGGAGCCACGGGCTGTACCAGAGCGGGTGGACCCGGTGAGGCATGATCAGGAACAGCGATCCCAGGGAGGATTGGTGCAGCGTCGAGAGCACGATCCCGGCGACGATCAGGGGCAGGGTCAGGCGGTGCAGCCAGCGGAGCAGCATCCCGAAGGGCGGGCGGCGGAACCAGTGGTGCTCCAGGATGGCCGGGGAAAACTCCAGCACCAGCACCGAGAAATACAACATCACGCACCAGGCAATCTCGAACATCACCGAATGGTGCTGCCAGTTCAGGACGGGCATGTAGATGTGCCAGGGCAGGCCCAGGTCGAAGATGAGCGAGACGATGAAAGCGCCGTAGCCCAACAACGCCACCAGGATCGCCCGCCGCAGGATGGGCCGGTAGCGTTCCAGGCGAAAAATGTAGACCATAGCTGCCAGGGTGAACCCGCCGCCCGCCAGGGCGACGAACACCAGCTTGAAGGCGATCCACAACCCCCACGGGGCCGAGTCGTTCAGTCCGGTGGCCGCCCCAAGCCCGCCCGCAAAGCGGATGACGGAAGCGACCAGCCCGGCAAAGACGACCGCCCACAGCCCATCCTTGATCCAGTTACGGGTGGTTTGGCTCACTTTTGCTCCTCGATTGGCCGGGCAGGCAGCCGCGCCTGGCGCGAGGCCTCCGCCTGGATCCGCCGCCCGATGATCCACAGGAGGCCGGTCATCAGTCCGGCAACGCCCAGAGCCACCGCCGGGACCTTCGCCAGCCAGTCCCAGGTCAGTTCGGGCATCGGCTCTTCGCCGGGTTCCCCGTGATAGCCCAGGAAATCCAGCGGGACGTGGGAAATGTACATCACCGCCGCCCCGCCAATCTCATGCTCCCCGTAGATTTTCGGGAGATAGAGAGGAGCGGCTTCCTGCAAACGCCGGCGCGCCAGGGCGAGCAATTCGCTCCTCTCGCCGAAAGCCAATACGCCTTCGGGGCAGGCCTCCACACAGGCGGGCAGGCCCCCGTCCTTGAGACGGTCGTAACACAGGGTACATTTCCTTACGAGCGGCGCGGACGACTCCCACTCGTAGCGCGGGATGCCGAACGGGCAGGCCATCATGCAGTAGCGGCAGCCCATACATTTCCGGCTGTCGTACAGCACCACGCCTTCGGGCGTGCGGTACATCGCGCCCACCGGGCAGACCGAGACGCAGGCCGGTTCGAGGCAGTGGCGGCAGAACTTGCGCACGAATCCGCCCGCCGGGCTTTCGACAATCGAGGCCCAGCGCCGCGCCGACAGGCCGTCCGGCGACTGCTGGAGGGTGACATCCGGCTGGCCCAACCGGTTCGCTTCGGCGCAGGCCTCCACACAGCGGTTGCAGCCCGTACAACGGGTCACGTCAACCAGCAGGCCGACCTGTTTCGGGGTGCGGCTCATAGTTTCCTCCCCTGTGCGCCGTGGAGGGACTGCACCACCCGGCTGCCGCCCTGGGGCGTCAAGTGCCAGGCCGCTTCAGTCCCCAGTCGGATGAGCGGGAAGAGCACGCAATGGGCAATCTTTGTGAAGGGAACGAGCGCCACCAGCGCCATCCCGCCGAGGGTGTGGAAGAGCATCAGCCCGTCGTAGGGGATCGGGTTCCAGGCGCGCCCGGCCAGGTAGCCGGAAACGAACAGGCCCAGGATGAGCAGCAGTAACAGGTAATCAGCCGGGGTGCTCAGACGCCGCGAACCGGCAGCGTAGAGCCGGTGGAACAACATCGTCGTGGCTGCCAGGATCCCGGCCAGCGCCAGCGCGTCCAGGGCGGGCTTGGGGAACGGCATCCAGGTCAGGCCGGTGTTGGCGCGCAGGATGTCGAGGTGGTTGCGCAGGAAGAAGGATACGGCCAGGAGGCTCAGGTGCAGGCCGAAAGAGGCCAGGCTGTATCCCGCCCGGTTGCGGTGCAGCCTGCCGAACGGGACCAGCCAGGAGATCGTCTGGAGCGCAACCTGCCGGTAAGGGATCTGCCGGAAGCCTGCGCGGCGGATAGCGGCGGCGATGTCCCACGTCGTCAGGAGGGCCAGGCGCAGCAGTCCAAGCAGCGCCAGAGTCAATACGAAAAGGAAAACGGGGCCTTTGGCAAGGACCATCCAGGTCGGCATGATGAAAGGGACCTCCCACATCGAAGAGTCGAACGGCTCAAAGTTCTATAGCGCGCAACACCAGGTCGTGGACGCCCACGACCTGGACCGGGAGCTTGTAGTAAGCGACCAGCTCGCGGAGCTGCTTCTTGCAGTTCGCGCAGGGCGTGGCGACGATCTGCGCCCCGCTGGCCTGAATTTGCTCCGCTTTGAGTTTGCCCGAAACGCGCATACGGAAATCGTAAGTCTCGTCCAGCGAGACCAGCCCGCCGCCCCCGCCGCAGCAGTAATTCTCCCTGCCGTGCGGCTGCATTTCGACGAAATCCCCGACGAAGCTGCACAGCAACCGGCGGGGCTGGTCCACGATCCAGCCTGAGCGGGCGATGTTGCACGGGTCGTGGTACGTGACCCGTTCAGTGACGGCATCCTTCTTCAGCCGCAGCTTTCCCTCCCGGAGCGCCTGCCAGGTCAGTTCCAGGATGCTGACCACCGGCAGACCCTGTCCGTTGGCAAAGGCCGGCACAAACTGGCGCGCCGAACGGGCGGCGTGACCGCATTCGCCGACCAGGATCTTCCGGGCTTGCAGGCGGTGAGCTTCCCCGACGAGCTTTTGGATGATGCGCTCCAGGACCCAGTCGTTGTAGAACAGGCCGTAATTGATGCCGTCGAAATACTGCGAGCCGATCGTCCATGAAATACCGGCGGCGTGCAGGACCGCGGCATTGCCCATGAGCGTATCGGCCTCCATCAGGTAGTCGCTGACCGCCGGGAAGAAGATGTATTCCGCCCCCGCCTGATCCACGGGGAATTTCACCAGTGCGGCCTTCGTCTCGGAAATCTCGTCCTGCAAGAATTCGAGGTTGTCCAGCAAGGCCGGGAGCGGGATGGCCGAGGTGTTCCCGGTCGGACCCTCGAGCTGCTCCCGCACCGAGACCACCAGCCCCTTGGGGGCAATGCCCGCCTCGCTCAACACGTAGCGGCCCAGGCGGGCTATCAGGCCGTGGTCAATGCCCAGCGGGCAATCCAGCGAGCAGCGACGGCAGGCCGTACAGCGGTAGAAGAGTTCGGCCATTTCGTCAATTTTGTCACTGCCCAGGCTGTCCTCGGAAACCAGCCGGTTGAACCATCTCCCGCTGTCCGAAAGATGCTGCCGGTATACGTCCAGCAGCAGGCCGGTACGGTAGCAGGGCACGTCCCGCGGATCGGACGAGGCCTGGTAAACCTGGCAGCTTGCGGCGCAGCGCCCGCACCGGGCAGTGACCCTGGCGTACAGTTCGACCAGGAAGCGGTAGTTGCTGTGGTCCAGGATGGCGGCAAAAGCCGCCAGGAACTTTTCCGCCCGCCGGTCGAAATCGGGGACTGCGGACGGCTCGATGTGAAAGGGATACGGCTGGAGGGAGGTGTTCGTGGTGGTATCTGATGGAGTGGTCATGTCAATTGCCTGTCCGGTTATGCCCGAAGCGGCGGTGGAGGCAGGATCAATACGGCAATGCCTGTCACACGGCCTGAACTGCGCCAGCGCTGGAAAGCATCGCTGTTGAAGGCCAGGCTGTCTCCGGCGTTCAGCGAGTACGTCTGCCCGTCCAACTCAAGCTCGACCTGGCCGCAAAGGCAAAGGATGGAGTGACGGCTGGGCGATGACGCTTCGGATCCGGGCCTGGGAGCTTTCGGCGCACAGCCCACCGCCCCGGGCGCAGCGGCCAGGATTTGGGCCGTCCGCCCGGCGATGTCCGCAGCCAGGTCTGACTCGTTTGCCCGCTGCAATACCACTGCCGGCTTGCAGACTTCCAGGAAGAGTGAACTGGGGGAAACGCCCAGCGCGTTTGCGATCTTGCACAGGGTCTCGATGTTGGGCGCCACTTCGCTGCGTTCGACCAGGCTGATGGTGTTGGCAGAAAGCCCGCAGCCCCGCGCCAGTTGCCGGAGCGTCAGCCCGGTGGATTTCCTCAGGTAACGGATCTTGTTCCCGACAGTGCGCCAGGATTCGTGGGGAGTCATGGCTTTTGGTCAATTCGATTGTTCGATTAACTCAACCCAGCATACCAGATAAATTGATTTTAGTAAAGTATTTTGGTTAAAATATTGTCAAATTGAGATATTTTAACCAATTATTTTGTATAAATTCCGGGTTTCAAGGTGTCGCTTCACGGCCAGCGTCCAGCCGGTTTGTCAAGTAGCCGGAAACAGGCTAGAATCACTGCGATTCGGAATTGATAAAGGAAGCCAACATGGAAAATAAAGGATCGGTGGGAAGCAAATTACGCGCCATTCGGGAAGAACGGGGACTTTCCCAACGCGAACTGGCCCAGCGCGCGGGCATCTCGACCAACGCGGTGAGCCTGATCGAGAGGGACGAGAACTCCCCCAGCGTCTCTACACTGCAAAACCTGGCAGCCGCGCTCAACGTCAAGATGAGCTACTTTTTCGACGACCACGAGCCGGCGCAGGTATTACACGTAAAAGAGGGCAACCGTCCGGCCATCAGCAGCAAAGGAGTCAATATCGAGGGGCTGGACGGTAAGCTGAACTACCAGGAAATGGAGCCTTTCCTGGTCACACTGGAACCCAATTCGGGGAGCGGCGAGAGGCAGGTGGTGCATACAGGTCACGAACTGGTCTATTGCCTGTCAGGCGAGGTGGAGTATTTGATTGACGGCCAGATATATCCGCTGGAAAAGGGAGACTTCCTGTTATTCGAAGCCCACTTGCCTCACTTATGGCGCAATGTGAGCGGGGAAGAAGCCGTCATCCTTTTGGTCTTGCAAGCCACAGGGCAGGCCGCCCAGTCGGTGGAACGCCATTTCTCGGATTATCCATCCCTGAAACATATCGGGAAGTGAGGCCGGGCCGGTGGCGGCTTTGCGCGGCAATGCGAAGGGGGTAAAATGGAATCATGCAGAAAGTCACGAACCTGATTGATGTCGAAGCGCCCTGCGGGGAGGTTTTCGCCACAGTGGCCAACCTCGAAAAACGGATGCAGCTCAGCCCGTTGTGGGGGCTGAGCCGCCTGCTGGAGGTGTCGCCAAACTTCCCGGAACCGGGGAGCAGCTACCGGGTCCGGATCTTGAGCGGCGCGCCGTTCGGCCTGTCGCACGGGACGTTGAACGCCTCCCAGAGCGCCCTGGCGGGATTGGCCCAGGTCCTGGCGCTGAAACTGGGTCAGAGCCAGCCCGCGGCGTCCGGCATCCCTCCGCAATCCACAGCGGAAGAAGGGCAGGAGCCGCGGGCGGGAATCCCGACCGAGCAGGAGTATTTCGTCGAAGAGTGCCAGCCGCCCTTCAAATTCAGCTATCACCTGGACAACGACTGCAAGACCGTCGTGACCTGGCGGTTCCAGAGCATCCCCCTGGGCACGCGCGTCCACTATGAAGAAGTGTTCTGCGACGAAAACCTGGGGGACGAGAATTTCCTCCCCACCGTGCGACAGGTGATCGGGGAATGGCTGACCAATATCAAGCGTTACAGCGAGCTGCGCGGCGGTCGGGGACGACTGCTCGTCAGGTGGTTTCTTGATCGTTATTACCTGAGACTGCGCCCCGACCAGCGCCGCGTCGTGCTCGTATTGCTGTCCATGCAAGTCATCGGACTGGCGACCTTTGTGATCGCGGTCACCGGCTGGGGGATTGCCAGCCTGTTCTTTTAGTTTTACCCCTGCGGTTCGTAACAGCAGCGGAAGCCGGTATCGTCGCTGCGGTGCATGGGGGCCGCCCAACTCCGGTAGGCGCAGCGAGCCTGGAGCTTCGACTCGCGCCACGACCCGCCGCGCAGGACCGATTTGCCCAGCGAGGCCTCGTCCGATTCGGGCAGGGAGGTGCAGCCGGTTTCCAGCAATTTGGGCAGGAGGTCGTCGGCTTGCAGGTCATAGACGTGCGCTTCGCGGCCATCCGAGGGGTCATACGGGTAGGGGCCAAACAGGGATGAGCACCATTCCTGCGCGTTCCCGCCCATGTCGGCGATCCCGTAGGGGCTGTCTCCCTGAGGGGAATATTGCTCCACCGGGGAGGTTCCGGCCGGCTTCCCTTCGCGGGTATTGCATAACCCCTTGTCCCATTTATCGCCCCAGGAAAACACCCGAATTTTCGGGCCGCGGGCGGCCTTTTCCCATTCAGGCTCGGTCGGCAGGCGGATGGGCAGGCCGGTGACCCGTCCGGCCCAGGCGCAGAACGCCAGGGCATCGTAATACGATACGCCGACCACCGGGTGGTCTGCCTTATCGGCCGGGTAAACGCTGTCCGGCCAGAACAGCGGGGGGCGGCAGCCGGTGGCCTGGACGAACTGCTGGTATTGGGCGTTGGTTACCGGATATTTCATGATGAAATAATCGCTCACTTGCAATACCGTCGCGGGCATTTCGTCGTCATGGGCCTCGCGGTCATGGGACCGCTGGCTGCCCATGGTGAATTCGGAAGCCGGGATCTTCACAAAGTTCAATTGGATGTCGTCTGTCATGAGATTCTCCTTGAAAAAATTTTGATTCCTGTCGAAGCCCGATCAACACCAGGCTTGCCGGAAATGTCATCCGGAAACCGGCAGGGGGACCAGGGGGTTGTCCGTCGCAAAACGGATCAACTCGACCATGTTCTGGACTTCCAGCTTCGACATGAGATTCGTGCGATGCACGGAGACCGTCTTGGGGCTGATCCCCAGCAGCAAGGCTACTTCTTTGTTGCTCTTCCCCTCCACGACCAGCTTGAGCACCTGGCGTTCGCGCTCGGTCAAATGATGCTCATCGTCCCTGCCGTTGTGGCCGTCGCGGGAGTATTCCTGCAACACTTCCTGGGCGATGTTGCTGGTGATGAACGCGCCCTGCTCGTAGACCTGCCGCAGGGCATTGAGCAATTCGCGCCTGCCGGAGCGTTTCAGCACGTATCCCGAAGCGCCCGCGGCCAGGGCCGGCGCAATGTATTCACGGTTATCGTGCTGGGTCAGGATGATGACACGGACCCGGGGGTAACGTTCCTTGATCAGACGGGCCGCATCCAGGCCGCTGACCTTCGGCATGGATATGTCCATCAGCACCACGTCCGGCAGCAGTTTGCCGACGTATTCGAGCGCCTCCGACCCGTCGCCGGCCTCGCCGACCACGACGATATCTTCCTGGCTTTCGAGCAGTGAGCGGATCCCGTCCCGCAGGATGGCGTGATCGTCAACAACCAGGACTCTAATCATAAAGGATACTCCTTTCCCGGATCGGAACCCGGATGCGGACCTGGGTCCCGCTGCCGGGGGCGGAAACGATCTCCAGTTCCCCGCCCAATAATTCGATCCGTTCCTGCATCCCCAGCAGCCCCAGCCCACGCGTATTTTCGGACAGGTGGAAGTCATCACTGTCAATGTCTCTGATGGTCCCCAGGCTGATCTCCGCCAGATCGAAGCCGATCCCGTCGTCGGTGATGCTGACGGAGGCCGCGCCGTCGTCCAGGGAGAGTCCGATTTCCACGTTCCGGGCGGCGGCGTGGCGGGCGATGTTGTTGATGGCCTCCTGGATGACCCGGTAGAGCGCCGTTTCGATTTCGGGTGAGAGGCGCTGCTCGTCGGCCTCACCCCGCGCCAGGTCCGGGTCGGGTTCCGAATTGACGTTGACCCGCAGGCCCCTGGGTTCCAGCCGGGTTTCGGCCAGCCAGCGCACCGCCGGGACCAGTCCCAACTGGTCCAGCATCGAGGGGCGCAGGTCGAACATCAGCTTGTGGATGTTGTCCAACGTGTGCTGGGTCAGGTCGCAGATGCTTTGCAAGCGCTTCTTGATGCCTGGGAGGTGCTCCAGTTCCAGCCCATCTTCGGCGTCGTAGAGCAGGGCCGTCAGGGATTGGCTGACTTCGTCGTGCAGTTCGCGGGCGATGCGCTTGCGTTCGTCTTCCTGGGCCGCCAGGGCCTTCTTGAACAACTCGCCGCGCACCCGTTCCCTACGCTGCACGTCGGCGTACAGGCGGGCGTTTTCGACCGCGATGGCGATCTGGTTCCCGATGGCGGTGAGCAGCCTTTGTTCGTCGTCGCTGAACTGGGAGGTATCCCGGGCGCCGACACACATGCTGCCCAGCGCCCAGCCTTTGGTCATAAGCGGCACATGCATCAGGGAATTGATGTGTTCCCGCTGCAAAGATTTTGCGCCCCGGCTGCGATGCGTGGACAGATCGGGCACAACGATGGCCTTTCCAAGTTCCATGACCCCGCCGCAGGAACTGTCGAGCAGGCCGACCTGGTACGCCAGGCAGGCAGTCTCCTCCGAAAGCCCGCGATAGGCTTTCAGTTCCAACCGGCCGCGGGCCGCGTTTTGCAGGAAAATCGCCACGACGTCTATCCCCGCGAGTTGCAGCACCTCGTCCAGGGCGCGGTTGAGGATATCCTCGAGGTCGAGGGACTGGTTGACGGTCAGGGCGACCGCGTTCAAAATGGACAATTGCTGGGTGCGGGCCTGGACGCGGGCGTCCAGCTCGCGGTTCCAGGATTGGATCTCGTCCATCGAGAGCTGCAAACGCGTACACATGGCGATGAAGCTGTTCGTCAGCGTCCCGATCTCGTCCCGGCGTCGGACAGTTTTCCGCGCCAGGGTCGTAGACAGGGTGCATTCGACCGATTTCAAGGTGGGCGAATCGAACTGAACTTCGCCGATCTTGTGGGTAGCATCCGTGAGCGCCTGCACGGGGGAGATCACGCTGCGGGTGGTCAACACGACCAGGACCAAGGCTCCCAAAATAGCCAGCAGGCCCAGGACCGCGGTCTGGAACCCGATCGTCCACACCGGGGCAAACAATTCATGCGAATCGTGCCAGATCAACACACCCCAGGGGGCCTCGGCCAGCGAAGCGAAAGCGATGATGGCGCCGGTTTCCAGGCCGTTCGTGGCGCAGCCGAGACAGGCTTCGAAGGTGGGCTGGTCGTGCGAGAAAAGCTGCCCGGTGATCTTTTCGATCGTATCGGGTGTAAGCTCCCGGTCTGGGTGGGTGCTGACCAGGACCTGCCCCTGGTCGTCCAGGATCTGCAAGGTCCCGACGTGCTCCAATTCCAGCGAACTGGCTGAGATGAAAATGGCCGGGTCTGAAAGGTCCAGGACGGCGGCCAGGGTCCCTTTGGGGATGCGGGTCTGGGTCTCGAACACGGGCACAGCGATGACCGCGTAGGGGCGCGGCACTCCCACAATCGAGACCAGGCGCAAGGTCCCGCCGGCCAGCCTTTCCATCAGCGCGATGCCGTCCCAGCTGATGTCCGGTGCGGCTGCCGTCGAGGTGATCAAACGGTCGCCGGCATCGAATAAATAAATGCCGCGAACCGGGTGGAAATCCTGGGTGAAGATTTCCTCCCATTTTTGCAGTTCGGCCTGAGGGCTTTTCGCGTCGACCTGGGAAGACAGGATGGTGAGCATCCCGGCCACGTGGCTGATGCTCGAATCCAGGCTCTCGGCCAGGATGCGCGCCCGCAGCACGTGTTCGTTGAGCAATTGCTGGGTGGTCTGGCGGGCATTGGAGACGGCGATAAAGGCGAAAATTACGATCAGGCCCATCAGCCCCACCGTGACCAGGGCCGACATCTTGGCCCGCAGCCCGATGTCGAACCACTTTTGCAGCAGGGGGCTGTCGGCCCATTTTTGGTATGCGCCTTGCCAGCACTTTCTCAGGGTTTCAAGGATTTTCATATTCGCTCGCTTTCGACCCCTGTGGCAGCCCTCGTCGCCGGCGGCGGCCAGGCGCAATAAGGGGTACGTTTGCAATACTTACACGTGCCGTCGGCTTCGAGGTTTCGATTGACGCCCTCGAACTCCCCCATCGCCTCGTACCATTCGTAGGTCCGGCCAATCGTCACCCGCAGGGGCGTTTGCGGCATATCGAACGAGGAACGGGCTTTGGTCGTTTCGTTGTAGAAGAACTGGGCTTCGAGCCGCAGCCGCGTCCCGGTCAACGGGACCGGGCCGCTCGTCTGGGGTTGCAGCAGGTCGGTCAGCCCGGCGATCAGCGACACCTGCCAGCGCGGCATGACCTTCAGCTTCATCCCGCACCCGACCACGTTTGCAATCGTCTGGTAAATTTGCAGGTGCGACATATTCTCGCCGCCCAAAATATACCGCTCCCCCACCCGCCCCTTGACGGCGGCCTCGATCGTCCCCTGGGCCGCGTCGCAGATCGGCACGATGTTGATACCGCCGGGCGGGATGAGCGGCGGCACGCAATGTTTGACCACCTCCACCACCATGCCGCTCGACACCTTGCGGACGTCGCGCGGGCCGATCACCGTGGTCGGGTTGACGATCACCACCGGCAAGCCTTTTCCGAGATAATCGAAAACGACTTCTTCCGCAAGGTATTTGCTGTGCCCATAAACGAAACGCTCCGGCTTGACATTGAACGTATAGGACTCATCCACGAGTTCGTTGGGATGGATGCCCAGGGCCGCGGTCGAGCTGACGTGGACCACCCGCTCCACCCCGGACCTCAGGCCTGCTTCCATTATGTTCCGCGTCCCCTCCACGTTGACCTGGTACATGCGCTCCACGCCCTGCCGCCAGTAATCCACCACCCCCGCGGCGTGGAAAACCACATCCATCCCTTTCATTGCGGGCAGGAGGGTTTCCGGCTCCAGCACATCCCCACAGACGAATTCGAACGGCCCGCCCTCCAGCAATTCCCGCGAAGCGCCTGGCCGCTCCAGGATGCGTACCTCCCAATGGCGTTCGACCAGCCGCAGGGCGATATTCGAGCCGATGAACCCCGTCCCGCCGGTCACCAGTGCGCGCGTCATGACATACCCTCATCACCCGGCCAGCGAAGGTTCCGGGCTGGGGCTGAACCACTCCAGCGCGGCATGCAGCCTGACCACCTCCCCCACGACGATGATCGCGGGTGGCTTGATATCAACAGCTTTATCGGCAATATCCTCCAGCGTCCCCACCACGATTTTCTGCCCCGCCAGCGTCCCCTGCTCGACCAACGCCACCGGCGTATCCGTCGGACGGCCTGCCTCCATAAGCGAGGCGGCAATACAGGCCAGGCTTTGCACCCCCATCAGGAAGACCAACGTATCCACGCCTTGCGCCAGGGCCTGCCAGTTCAAGGTCAAGGGTTCCGAGCCGGCGCAATGCCCGGTGATGAAGGCCACGCTGACGGCCAGTCCCCGCTGCGTGACCGGGATACCCGCATAAGCCGGCGCCGCGATGGCGCTGGTCACACCCGGAACGATCTCGAACGGGATGCCCGCCTCAGAAAGGGCCAGCGCTTCTTCCCCGCCGCGCCCGAACACGAACGGGTCGCCGCCCTTGAGCCGCACCACCATTTTGCCTTTCCGGGCTTCGTCCACGAGGATGGCATTAATCCGCGGCTGCGGCACAGGGTGATGGTTGGGCTGCTTGCCGACATCTATCAGTTCCGCCTGGGGCGACCAGGCCAGCAATTGATGGTTGGCAAGCCGGTCATGCACGACCACATCCGCCTTTTGCAAACATTCCAGCCCGCGCAGGGTCAACAGCCCCGGATCGCCCGGCCCTGCCCCCACCAGGTAAACGGTCCCGGCAGGAGGGTATTCAGTTCTGTCGGTGTAGTTGTTCTCTCGCATAGGTTAAGGCCGCATCTTTTCCATGAGTTTGTATGACGCGCAGGATGTCCGAATCGACCACGCGCAGTGCTGCTTGCAGCCGGGCTTCGCCGGGAGGGAAGCCAGCCATGAGTTCAGGGCGCAACTCGGCCAATATCGCGGTCAGCGTGCCGTATTCCGGCCCGATAGTCTTTTCAAGGCGTTCCCGCAAACGGCGGGCCAGCGCCGGGCTGCCTCCCCCGGTCGAAACCGCGATGCTCATTTCTCCCCGCTGGAGGATGGCCGGCAGGATGAAAGTGCTGTGCGCCGGGTCATCCACCACGTTGACCAGGCAGCCACGCCGGACCGCCTCGGCCCAAACCGCGCGGTTTACCGCAACGTCATCCGTGGCGGCGATTGCCAGGAATGCGCCATCCAGGTCGCCTTCCCGGTAAGCGCGCCGGGTGTGGCGGACTTTTCCCGCCTCGGCCAGGGCCTGCAATTCGGGGGCAAGGACCGGGCTGATGACCGTCACCTGCGCCTCAGCCGCCAGCAGCCCTTCCACTTTTCGGGCAGCCACTCCCCCCCCGCCAACGACAATAGCCTGATGTGATCGCAACCCGACCAGACATATTGTGTAAGTTTTCACTAATAAATTAAATCACAATGAAATCCCAAAGTCAAATGATGTAAATCACCTACTTAATGTGAGTAAATGAGAGTTAATTTGATAACCGATGCTACGCACTCACCCCGCGCCGCTTAACCGCCACAGGCGGCTTCACAAAAATAGCCCGACGGTTTGATCGTCGGGCGGGGCTTATGGCCGGGGCGGCCGTCCGCCGCCGGTGATGATGCTCGAAATGGTGAAACTGGTCACCCGCATCCCGGCGGATACGTCCCGCCAGACGAAGGCGTAAATCTCTTCGATCCCCGTGAACAGGCCAAGAAAAACTTGTGGGTTTGTCGAGAACTCAACAAACAAGCAGCAAAAAAAGCGCCTCCTGCGAACGCGTGCAGGGGGCGCTTTTCGTTTTTTCTTGCCGGGGTTATCTTATAAGAATCACCTTCTTTCCATAAGCTATTGTTGGGAGGAGGAGAATGCAACGTTTCCTTGTGTCTACACTTCCATTTTAGGACGGCGTCCTGTGATGAAGCCAAGAAGCGGCTGTGAATTCGATGAGAAATTTACCGGGAGGCTTTCGCCCTTTCCAGCCGGGACTGGCGGCCGTTCCTTGATTTTTTCAACCAGAGACTGCCCAGCCAGTAAACCAGGAAGAAGACTGTGCTGAGGAAAGTGCCCCAGTACATCCCCTGGACCCAGGTGAGGGCCGAATCCGTCCCGGCGTACAGGCTGTGGAACAAGGCGCCGGCAAAAGCCGCGATGCCCAGGTAGTGGATGGCGCGGAAGGTTTTCATCGAAATCTTGCTGCGAATGTAGAACGTCACAGTCACGAGGGCAGACAGGTAGAAGGCGATGATCCCGATCCCGGTCCAGAAGGGGCGATAACCTGAAATGAACGGGAACAGGACCTCGGTCAGGCTGAACGGCTCGACCCGGTCGAGGGTCAGGACAAGGGCGTGCAGCCCCACGAATCCCAGCCCCAACAGGGACAGGTATTCGTGGAAGTCGTAGGTGAACATGCGCTCGATGAACGAGTCGAAGACCTTGCTGCTGACGGCAAACCCCCACAGGGTGGAGAGCCAGAGCAGCAGGTAGCCCATCAGCCCGGAGGCGCGTGAGATGTACCACCAGAGATGGATGTTATCGAGGGCGAACAGGTCGTTGAGCAGTTTCAGCGGCGAGGCGATCACCCCGGTTCGCAGGGCAAGCAGGCCGGCCGCCAGGACGACGATCCCGCCGGCGAGCAGAAACAGGACGAGCAGGATGCCCGCCAGGATTTTGGACTGCGGGTGTTTGACCCATGAATTTTCAAGCGAACGCATAAATTTTCTCCATTTCTGTAGGCGATTTCCAGATCTGGCCGCGAGAATCCACAGCAAGGAAGGAAATATCAGGCCGGTTTTCGAGCAGGGATTGGGATTTCTCCGGCCCGGCAATGAGCAGGGCTTTGGCGAAGGTCTCGGCCAATACCGCCCTGGGCGCGAAGACGGTCACGCTCAGCCAGGGACTTTCGGCCGGTTCGCCGTTTCGAGGGTCTATCAGGTGGTGACGTTTGGTCCCGCCTTGCTGCCAGACGCGTTTGGCTACCGAGGAGGTCGCTGCCGCCCCGCTCTCGACCAGCAGCACCAGCAAATCCCGGGCGGGGTCGAGCGGGTCTTCCAGGCCGATTTCCCAGGCCTTTTGGCCGGACGGCAACCCGATCACGAACAGGTCGCCCCCGGCGTTGACCCCGCAAACGGGGACGAATCCGGCCATCAACCGGGCGGCTTTTTCGGCGATCCAGCCTTTGGCGATGCCGCCCAGGTCCACCTGCATCCCGGCGGGGAGGCGGACCCGGCTGTTCACCGGGTCCGCTTTGACGGCGCTGAAAGGGGAGGAAGCTGTCCGCAAACGGGAGGCAGGCTTCGGGTCCGGGCTGAGACGGGGGAGTTGGTCGAAACTGAGGGTGTAGCCGGCCGCTTGCAGGTCCGGCAGGATCGAGGGGTCGAAGAGTCCCTGCGTGGCCCGGTGGCAATCGAGGGCGGCGGCGATCAGTGCGGTCATGTCCGGCGAGGCGGCGAACCAATCCCCGGCAGAACGGTTGAGGGCGGCCAGTTCGCTGGTCTCGCTAAAGCGGGTGAAACGCCGCTCGCAGGCTTCGATGAAACTTTGCGCCGCCTGGATGGCCGTCCCGGCCCGGGGTCCCTCGGCCACCAGCAGGACATCGGTGTTCATGGCCCGGAATTGATAATATTGCATCATGACCCTCCGGTGCGCATACGGACCGGGAAGGACGGCTGGCTGAAAGTGAAGCTCTGGACGCTGCCCGCGTCCGATTCAGCGGCGGCGAAATCATCCACCGAGGGGATGGGCGGCAGGTCGAGGACGATGGTCGCGCCATCGGGCATTGTGACAGTCTCTGGCCCGGCGGAATGAGCCAGGAAAACCCAGCCGGTCAGGAATCCGGCAAAACTGGAAACGGCCAGCCAAAGGCGCAGGAATTTCCGGTAGAGTTTCATTAGTCATCTCCATCAGAATCGTGCCCGCGCCGCGGGAACTGGAGCTGGGTAACCGAAACCGTACCATCGCTGTTGATCGTGATGAGGCCGATATTTTGTAATTGGGCCAGCAGGGATTGATACTGTTGGATTTGCTGACCGGCCAGCGCAAGTTGCTGGTTGGTAGAGTTCAGGCGCTCGATGGCCTTGCTCAGTTCGGCCTGGTATTGGACCTCGCGGGCCTGGTACTGGACCAGGGCCTGCTCCAGTTGCGACAGGGTCTCAGGCGTCAGGGTGGCAGTCGTCCCGGTAGCCTGGGCTGCGGAAACGTCCAGGGCATCCCGGCCGATGGCGAACATGGCGCCGCCGAGGATGAGGGTGATCAACAGGGCTGTCAAAAAGGCGGGAAATGTTTTTTTCATGGTTACTCCTTGTTAAACGCTTATTTCAGATCAACAAAGGTGATTTTAGGAGCGCAGCCTGTGAAAAACCCAAGAAAAACCTGTGAAATGGGTGAGAAATACCCGCCCGGCCTGCTTTCACAGCAATTTCACAGCCAGATGGCATATAGTTGGGTTTGTGATAATATGAAACGCGAGTGACCCATGCAATCTGTTTTGATCATTGACGACGACCCCAAACTGCTGAAAATGCTCCAGCGCACGCTGACCTACGAGAACCTGAACGTTCTCACGGCTGCCAACGGGCTGGAGGCCCTGCCGCTCGTGGCGGCCCACTCCCCTGGCCTGATCATCGTGGACTGGATGATGCCCAAGATGGATGGGCTGACCTTCGTCCAGAAGTTGCGGGACGAAGACAACCGGTCCATGATCCTGATGCTGACCGCCCGCGACGCCATCGAGAACCGGGTGGAGGGCCTCGAAAGCGGCGCGGACGACTACCTGGTCAAGCCCTTCGCCCCGGCTGAACTGGTGGCCCGGGTCCACGCCATGCTGCGGCGGGTCGAGTCCCGGCCCGAAAACCAGAAAGTGACCTACGCCGACCTCTCGCTCGACCCCTCCACGCGGGAAGCGCGGCGCGGCGACAACCCCCTCTCCCTGACCGTGACCGAGTTCAACCTGCTCCACCTGCTGCTGCGCCATCCCCGCCAGGTGCTGGAGCGCCGCCAGATCCTCAACGGTGTCTGGGGCTACGATTTCGGGGGCGATGACAACGTGCTCGAAATCTACATCGGCTACTTGCGCAAAAAACTCGAAGCCGGCGGGGGGCCGCGCCTGATCCAGACCGTGCGCGGCGTGGGTTACGCCCTCAGGGAGGAATGATGTCCATCCGCTTGCGCCTGACCCTGCTCTACAGCGCCATCCTGACCCTGACCCTGACCATCTTCGGCGTGGCGCTCTACTCCATCCAGGCCCGGGATACGCTCAACTCGCTCAAACGGGACATGGTTTTGAGCAGCGAAAAACTGGTCGAAGCCGCCCTGCGAACCAGCGAGGAGCACCCGTCTGAGGAATTCGACAGCGATGATCCGCCGCCGCCCAAGCCGTTCGACGAATTCTCCAGCGAAAAGGCCTTCCAGGACCTGCGCGAACGCGAGATCGTCCGCGTCCTCGACGCCGACGGCTACCTGGTCGCCAGTCCCTTTGGCCGGGCCGAAGACGCCATCCCGTTGAGCGCCGAGGGACTCACTGCCCTGCAAAACCAGCAGGACTGGTGGGAGGAAGGCCCTGTCTCCAGCGAGGCCATGCTCATCTACAACCGTCCGATCGCCCAAAACGGGCAAACTGTTTACATCGTGCAGGTGGCCCGCCCGCTGACCGAGCGCAACCGCACCCTGCAATCCCTGGCGGCCACCCTCGGCGTGGCGGGGCTGCTCACCATCCTGGTCGCTTTCGGCGCAGGCTGGGCGCTTTCAGGGCTGACCCTGCGCCCCATCCACCGCATCACCCACACCGCCCAGGCCATTGGCGAGGAGCGCGACTTCACCCGCCGGGTGGACTACACCGGCCCGCAGGATGAAGTCGGGCGGCTGGCGAACACTTTCAACCAGATGCTGGCCCGCCTGCAAGACGCCTACCAGAAAGTGGAACATTCCCTTCAAATGCAGCGGGATTTCGTGGCGGATGTTTCCCACGAACTGCGAACGCCCCTCACCACCCTGCGCGGGAACCTGGGCCTGCTCCGGCGGAACCCGCCTTCCCCACCCGACGAGCAGGCCGACATCCTGGCCGACATGGTGGACGAGAGCGACCGCCTGATCCGGCTGGTCAACGACCTGCTGCTGCTGGCCCGCGCCGACGCCGGACGCAGCCTCGCCAGGGAGCCGTTCGCGCTCCAGCCGGTGATGGAAGAGAGCATCCGCCAGGCGCGCCTGCTCGACGGCCAACGCCCGATCTCGCTGGAGGCTTCGCCGGGAACCTCCATCCTCGGCGACCGGGACGCTTTCAAACAGGTCATGCTGATCCTGCTGGATAACGCCCTGAAACATTCGGAGGGCGACATCCGGGTCGTTGTCAATCAAAACGGCGCTCAAGTGGAAATCCGCGTGCAAGACCAAGGCCCCGGCATTTCCCCCGACAAGCTGGAACGCATCTTCGACCGCTTCTTTCGCGGCGGTGAGGACAGCGTGATCCCCGGTTTTGGCCTGGGATTGCCCATCGCAAAGGCGCTGGTCGAGGGGATGGGTGGGACGATTGCCATCGAGAGCGAACCAGGCCAGGGAAGCAGCGTCATCCTGCGCTTATGATCCGGCAAAACCGGGCCGTCAGGAGTCGGTCAAGAAAGCCTCCAGTTCGGCCAGGAACCGTTTTTTGGTGAATCGGGCGGCATTGACCGCGCACTCACGGCTGGAAAAATCCATCCTGTCGAACCGTTCCAGCGCCTCGGCCAGGCCTTCCGGGGTGGACTCGCCAAAGAACAGGCCGGTCTGGTTTTCGATCACGATCTCACGCGATCCGCCCGCGCCGAAAGCGACCACCGGGCATCCGGCTGCCTGGGCTTCGACCATGGCAATCCCGAAGTCTTCCTCGCCGGGGCAGACGTAAGCCCGCGCCCGGCTGAGTAACTTTTCGATAACGGGATCAGGCTGGAATCCCAGGAAGCGGATATTCCCGGCAGCGCGGCGCTCCAGTTTGGCGCGTTCCGGCCCCTCGCCGACGATCAGCAGCGGAAGGCCCGTCCGGTTGAAGGCCTCCACCAGCAAGTCTATCCGCTTGTGGGGCACGAGCCGGGCAATGCTGACGAAAACGTCGCTCCGCCCGGCATCCGGGCAGAAGCGTTCGACATCCACCGGGGGATAGATGATGCGCGAGTCGCGCCGGTAAGCGCGTCGAATCTCCTGCGCGATCCAGCCGCTGACCGCGGCAAACTTGTGGACGCGGCTCGCGGCGGCAACATCCCAATCCCTGAAACAGCGAAAGAACCAGTCCAGCAGCGGCGAGGGGGGGCGCGGCCTGCCGTCCAGGCCCATGCTGCTCCAGGCGTAGCGCATCGGGGTGTAAGTGTAGGAGAAGTGTTTCTGCCCCTCTTCCAGCTTCACGCCGTGGGCGACCGCGTAGCTGAACGACAGCACGGTATCGTAGCCGCCCAGATCGAAGCGGCGCATGGCAAGCGGCATGAGCGGCAGGTAGCTGCGGTACTGGGTGCGGGCCAGCGGCAGGCGCTCGATGAAGGAAGTGACCACCCGGCGGCCGGCAAGCGGGGAGCAGGCGAACGGCTCCCGGTTATAGAGCAGGGTGTAGACCGGCGCATCCGGGAAGAGTTCGAGGGCGGCCATCAGCACCTTCTCCGCGCCGCCCAGGCCGGGCAGGGCATCCACCACGAAGGCGGCTTTCGAAGTTACCGGCATGACTCGAAGACCTCCCGCAGTTTGTCGGCTGAATTTTGCCAGTAAAAACTGCGCGCCCGCGCCAGCCCTTTTTCCCGCAATTCATTTTGCAGGGATTCATCGGTCAGGCCGCGCCGCAGGGCTTCGGCCATGGCTGGAATATCGCACGGATCGAAAGACAGCCCGGCATCGCCGGCCGCTTCGGGCAGCGCGCCCGCGTTCGAGGCCGCCACCGGCGTCCCGCAGGCCATCGCTTCCAGTACGGGCAGGCCGAAGCCTTCGTCGAAAGACGGCAGGACAAACAGCGCCGCGCCCGCGTACAGCCCCGGCAGGCTGGCCTCGGCCACTGCGCCCAAAAACAAGACCCTCCCGCCTGCCGCCAGCGTGACCCGGCGGAATGCCCCTCCGCCCGCCCCGGCGATCACCAGCCAGGCTTCCGGCGCGGCGCCCTGGACCAATCTCCACGCCTCCAGCAGCCCGGCCAGGTTCTTGCGCGGCTGGAGCGAGCCGACGAACAGCAGGTATGCCGGGGGCAGGTCCAGTGTGCGGGGCGCGTCGGGGCGGAAAACGGCCAAATCCACCCCGCCGGGGATGGCGGCCACGTGTTTGCCGGGCAACCCAAACCGGCGCAGCAGCTTCGCCCGCACGAACGCCGACGAAGTCACCACCCGCCGCACCCGCCGGGCCAAAAGCGGCACGAACAACCGGTACCACAGCGCGAAACCGGCCCGGAACCATTCCGGGTGTTCGAGCGGGCTGAGGTCGTGCAGGGTCAGCACCTGGTTGGGCACGCGCAGCGGCCCGCTATTGGCAGGCGACCACAAAATTTGATCGGGACCGACCAGACCCGGAAGCGCCACCTGCTCCCAGAGGTGGCCGGCCGCCCCATCCGCCCACCCCTCCGGGCGGACGACCCGCAGCCTGCCTCCGAGCCGACGCAGGACTTCACGCCCATAGCGTTCCACGCCGGTGATGCGGCGCGACAGGAAGCGTCCGTTAACCACCACGTCCACCGTTCACCTGCCCGGCCCACAGTCCCAGCACCGAAGCAAACAAAAGCCTGCCTGGCGCGAGGGTCCAGAGATAATGATCGAACAGCCCGATAACGAACAACCCGGCCAAAGCCCCGGAGAAGATGACCGCCAGCGGGCGGGCGGCCTTGAGAGACCGGATCGCAACCGTCAACCCCAGCCCGGTCAAGATGACCAACCCGCCAATTCCCAGTTCGCTCCAGGCCAGCAGCGGGAGGTTATGCACCGGCTCGATATCGTAAAATTGGGCGACGCGCTGCGAAAGGGCCAGCGAATACGAGCCGATGCCCGCGCCGAAAACCGGCTCCTGGCGGATGAGTTCCCAGGTGCGCCCTACCAGCCACAGCCGGGTGAAACCGGAAACCTGCTCGGTCTGCGCCTGGCTGCCGGTGAGCCGGGCGGTAAACATCTTTTGCAGGGGGATGGCCAATGCGGCCAGGCAGGCCAGCCCGGTAACGGCTGCCAAAACCAGGGACTTGCGCTCGAACCCTTTCCAGCGCCATAAAATGACCGCGCCGAGGGCGGCCAGTCCCAGCCAGGCGGCGCGCGAAAAAGTCAGCGCGAGCAGGGCCAGCCCGGCCGCGAACAAGGCCAGGGCAGGACTCCGCCATTTCGACGGGAGCAGGATGCGGGTCAGCAGCGCCGCGAGCAGGATCACGGTCCAGCCGCCGAGCAGGTTGGGGTGCGGGAGGGTCCCGTAGGCGCGCAGGATGCGGGTCCCATCCGCAAGCTGGACCACGCTTGCCCCGCTCATGGCCGGGACGAGGCTGCCGGGCCAATCCAGGCCGGGCAGCGTTGTGAATGCGGTGGATTGGGCGGAGAACTGCCACATCCCGATGATCACCTGGAGCAAAAGGGCTGCGGCCGAGCCGAGGGCGAACGTCCGCCAGGCCCGGGGCGACTCCTTCAGGGCCAGGTACAGGCCGAAAGCCAGCCATAAGTGCAGCGCAACATAAAGCGATGTGCGCCAGTCGAGCGACCAAAATACGCTGAGGCTGGCGAGGAGGCAGAGGGCGAAAAACCAGGTGGTCGGTTGGAGAAGCCGGTTTTTGGATTTGATGAGCGTTAGGCGCAGCGTGGGGAGTTTCAGGATGAGCCAGGCTGAGACAACGATGAGGGCCAGGCCGTCACCCAGGAAGAATAAGGCGTCGGAGTAAGTGAAGTAGATGCGCTCATGCGGGAATGCGAACAGGCGGCGGTAAGCCCAGAACGTCAGGCCGAGAGGCAGCAGGCCGGCAGCCAGGGCCTGGATTCCGGGCAGGAGGCGTGCGGCCAGGGCCGGGGAATAGCGCCGGACGGCCAGCGCGCCGGACACAAAAAATACGGACAACGGGAACGCGCCCCAGGCGAATGCCGCAAAGGGGCTTTCGGCAGGCGGCTCGACCGGCGGCGGGAGGCTGGCGGCGGGATTCTCCCAGACGACGACGCCGTTCGAAAGCGTGGCGAACGGATGCCAGCCGTTCCGCAACAAGACCGGGCCGAAAGCCTTCAGGTTGACGAATCCCCAGCGCACGCCGCGCCCACCGGCTCTTTGCAGGATGGGGTCGAGGGCAGACAAGCCATCGGGAAGCCAGAAGGCGGTGTCTATCTGGCCGATGCCGCTGGCGCGCAGTTCAGGCAGGGTGCGGGCGGTGTGGTAACTGCCGTCGAGGGTGGTGGCGGCGGTCAGGAGCGAGAGACGGGCCAGTTGGTCGCCGAAGCCCAAGGTGAGATAACGATATTGCGAGCGGCCGTCCTGGGCGAGGAAGTCCACGACGGGCTGCAAGTCGAGCTGGGGCGGCTGGGTCGGCAGCCAGGTGGGGATGAGGGCAATCAGCAGGGCGGTGAAGGCCATGGCCAGGACGAACCAGATCACCACAGAGCGCACAGAGAACACAGAGCTTTTTGATCTTTCCCTGTGCGCTCCGTGATCTCCGTGGTGATGAATTTTGGCGCGGCGTATGATCCGGGTCGTTGCCGCGCCGAAGAAGACCAGCAGCGTCAGCGAGGCCCAAAAGGCAAAGCGGTCATACGTCAGCCAGGACCAGCCGGGGCCGAAGAACAGGCGCGGCAGCGGGGTGGTATCTCCCAGCCCGAGCAGGAACAGGAAGGCAAAGGCCAGCCCGATGCCCCAAAACCGCCGCCGCGCGCCCATCCATAACCCAACCGGGATGAACGGGATGAGCAATCCATACATCGGCAGGAAGAACAATACCGCCGCGAACGGGTCGCGCAAGAAGTTGTGGCGGGAGAGATGGTCTATCGGCGTCTGGAGCGTCTGCCCCGCGCCCCACTGCCAGAACGGGAAGATGACCAGCCACCCGGCAAGGATGGCAAAAACCGTGAAAACCGCCAACCGCAAAAAAGAAAGCTGGCGGGCGCGGGTAAACGCGGAAAAACCAGGAAAAATCCGCGCTTTCAGCGTTGATCCGCGTCCAAAAAAAACCTGAACTGCCACTGCCCCCACCAGCCAGGGGACGAACAACAGCGTGGCGTGGTGGGCCGCCGTGACCGCCGCGAACAGGAAGACCGCCAGCGCGCCGCTCAACGCGCCGCCGTGACGCAGGAAATCTGCCAGGACGGCCGCGCCGAATAAGGCCAGCAGCGCGGCGAACAACGTGGGCAGTTGGCCGAAGACGTGCGCCGTCAGGTAGAGCGAAGGCAGCAGCGCCGCGCCGAGCGCGGCGTAACTGGCCGCCGTCCGCCCGACGAAAACTTTGGCAAAGGAATAAACAGCCAGCGGATAAGTTGTCAGCACGGCCCACAAGACCAACCCGAAGGCCGCATCCACACCAATGACGCTGCCGGGCAGGGCCATCAGTTGGTGAACCAGCGGCGGGTAGGAGACGATTTCGAAACCGGTGTACCAGCGCGGTTCCCACAGCGACCACCAGTCCCGCAGGTAGTGGTCGGCGAAGAACTGGTGGTTGT
Source organism: Anaerolineales bacterium UBA5796 (assembly GCA_002418215.1). Classification (GTDB taxonomy): domain Bacteria; phylum Chloroflexota; class Anaerolineae; order Anaerolineales; family Villigracilaceae; genus UBA5796. Next base: position 5,161 of record DIDQ01000039.1, on the reverse strand, counting down.
AGGCGTCGTAACTCAGCCGGTAGCGGGCCGTGAGGACCAATATCCCGTGCAGGATGAACGCCACCAGAGTCGCAATCTTCACCCGGCGCGGCATCAAATCGTCTCCTCGGAGGAAGCCGTCAGCGGGATGCGCTTGGGGCTGCGCTGGGCTTCGAGGGCCAGGTTGAAGGCGCGCAGGTAAGCCCGGCAGGTATCCTGCGGACGATGGCGCTGTAAAGCCGCCAGGTTGGCCTGCGCCTGGGCGCGGCGGCATTCCGGCGAAGCCAGCATCCCGCGCATGGCTGCGGCCAGGCCGGGGGCGCTTCCCGGCTCGAAAAACGTGACTTCCAGCCCGCCTTCGTCCACCGTCGAACGGATATCTTCCAGGCCTGAAACGACCATCGCCCGCCCGTAAGTCGCCGCCTGCCACAGCACACTGGACGAACCGGTCGAAGCCAGGTAGGGCAGGATGACCAGTTGGGCGCGCTGGAACAGGCCCCGGATCTCGGCTTCTGGAACCTGGCCGAGCCAGCGCACCCCGTCCACTTGCCGGTGCGCCTGGCGGACCTGTTCGATGTAACCGGGGAAACGGGCGTGTTCGGCCCCGGCAATCGTCAGGCGCAGGCCAGGATGGGAACTCTTCAATTCTTGATAAGCCTGCAAGAGCAGCTCCACGCCCTTGAACGGGGCCAGGGTGGTAAACAGCAGCAGTTCGGGAGAGTCTGTTTCGGGGAGCGGATCGGGCCTGCCGTAAGCGCCGAGCGGGATGTGGATCAAACTGGAGGCCGCGCCGCGCCGCGTCAGCCAGTCTACATACTGCCGGGTGGTGAGGCAGGTCACGTCCCCGCGCGTGGCGATGTGCGTCAGCAGGCGCGCCCCGTATGGGGCCAGGAATCCGCCCGGGGCGCGCAAAGCTCGCAAATCCGCCAGTTCGGGGAGTTCGTGCAGGGTCACAACCGTGGGTATCCCGCTGCGTTTGACCCGCAGGATGCTCAAAAACCCGGAAAGGTTTGCCAGCGGCTCGCGCCCGAAAACGCTCACACCCAGGTTGAACCAGACCAGGTCGGGGCGGATGCGGCGCAAATTCTCCGGGATGTCGCTGCCGATTTGCCAGCGGTCCGGCTGCCAGGCATGCCGGACGCCCATCGTCGGCGGGATTTCCACCTGGGAAACGCCATTGTGCCCGGTCAGCACCGTCACCTGCGCAAACGCGCCGGAACGCGCCAGCAGGCGGCTAACGTGATAACCGTATTGTCCGATCCCGGTAATGCTGGGCGGATAAGGGGTGACAATGGCTAGCCGCATGGGTAAATTGACAGAACGAGAAGGGTGTTGTATAGTGATTTTAATGCTACCAAATTTGTCCGATATGATACTACAAACGGGCCTTGATTCACAGCCGTTGCTGCGCGCCATCCTGCTGGCGGTGGCTTACGCCGACGTGTTCGATTATCCGCTCACGGCTGGCGAGATCCATCGGTATTGCGGGGTCAGGGCCTCTTTCACAGAGGTATACGCCGAAATCCGGGATTTCAGATTGATAAGCCGCGCCGGGGGTTTCTACTCCCTGCCGGGGCGCGAGGCCCTTGCCGGTATCCGCGCCCGCCGCGAAGCCGGTTCAGCCCGCCTGTGGCTCCCGGCGGCCCGTTACGGGCAGGTGATTGCCGGCCTGCCTTTCGTGCGCATGGCGGCGGTCACCGGTTCGCTGGCGGTGAACAACGCCGAAGCCCGCGCCGATATTGACTATTTCATCGTCACCGAGCCGGGGCATCTGTGGACCTGCCGGGCGCTGGCGCTGGCGCTCGGGCGGCTGGCAGCCCGCCAGGGGGTCAACCTGTGCCCCAATTATCTCGTCACCACCCGCGCCCTGGCCTTCCCCGACCGGAACCTTTACGTGGCCCACGAACTGGCCCAGATGGTCCCCCTTGGCGGGCTGGATATTTACGCCGAGATCCGCCGCCGCAACGCCTGGGTAAGCGATTACCTGCCCAATGCGGAGGGCGCGCCGCCTGCGCCTGAACCCGTCAGGATGACGGCCTCCACCCCCGGGCTGCGTCCCGTTACCGAAGCGGTTTTGCGGACTCCCCCGGCGGCCTGGTTCGAGCGCTGGGAGATGAGCCGCAAGATCCGGGCCTTGTCCCGCCAACAGGCTGCCAGCAGCGAATCCGCTTTCTCAGCGGATGTCTGCAAAGGCCACGACCAGCGCCACCAATCCCGCACCCAGGCTCTGCTGGACTCAAAAGTCTCCCGACTTTTACCGCTCGACCTTTGACCTTCAACTTATGACCCAAATCCTGCTCGGCCAATCCTACTTCCTGCGCTTCGATCCCAAGCTATGGGAGGCGATGCAGCCCTACCCGCCATTGGGGACGCTCTACGCGGCCAGTTTCCTGCGCCGGCGCGGTTACGAGGCGGCCCTGTTCGACGCCATGCTGGCCGGATCCGAAGAGGAGTGGGGAACCGCCCTCGACCAACACCAACCGCAATTCGCGGTGATTTACGAAGACAACTTCAACTACCTCTCCAAAATGTGCCTGCTGCGGATGCGCCAGGCAGCTTTCGTCATGATCGAAATGGCAAAGGCCCGCGGCTGCGCCGTCATCCTGTGCGGGGCAGACGCCACCGACCACGCCGGAATGTACCTCGCCCGCGGCGCGGACTTCGTCCTGCTCGGAGAAGGGGAGGAGACCCTCGTCGAACTGCTGGACAGGCTTACGGGTCGGAGCGATGCGGAATTTGGATCCATCCTCGGGCTCGCCACACCCAATAACCTGCACCCACCCCGCCGCCCCGACATCCAGGACCTCGACGACCTGCCCTTCCCCGCCTGGGACCTGGTGGACATCCCAAAATATCGCCAAATCTGGCTGGAACGGCACGGCTATTTCTCGATGAACATGGTCACCACTCGGGGCTGCCCCTTCCATTGTAACTGGTGCGCCAAACCGATCTGGGGCCAGCGCTACCATTCGCGCTCGCCCGGGAACGTCGTCGCTGAAATGAAATGGCTCAAGGAAACTTACCATCCCGACCACATCTGGATCGTGGACGACATCTTCGGGCTGAAACCCGGCTGGCTGCCGCGCTTCGGCGAACTGGTCGAGGCCGAGGGGACGCGGCTGCCGTTCAAGTGCTTGAGCCGCGCCGACCTGCTGACCCGTCCCGGCGAGGTGGATGCGCTGGAACGGGCCGGGGCGCAGACGGTCTGGATGGGGGCTGAATCCGGCTCGCAAGCCATCCTCGACGCGATGGACAAAGGCACAAAAGTGGAACAGATCCGCGAGGCGGCGCGGCGGCTCAAAGCCGCGGGCATCCGGGCCTGTTTCTTCCTGCAATTCGGCTATCCCGGTGAAACCCGGGCCGACATCGAAAAGACCCTGGCGCTGGTGCGGGAGGCCGATCCCGACGACGTCGGCGTGTCGGTCTCGTACCCCATGCCCGGCACGAAATTCTTTGAGGCAGTCCGCGCCCAATTGGGCGAGAAACAGAACTGGCAGGATTCGTCTGACCTGGCGATGCTCCACCACGGCGTTTACCCGACGGCGTTCTACCGCCAGTTGCACCGCGTCGTCCACAAGGAATTCCGCGCCCGCAAGGCCGGGCAGGCGCTCAAAAACGGGTTTTCTCCCAGGCTGGTTGCCCGCTGGCTTTACAACCGGCTCACCCTGCCCCCGGCGCGCTGGAAGCTGAACCGGTTGGGCGCGCGCCCAAACCCGGTCCTGGCCCTGCCACACCTGCCCCACGACCAGGCCGCCAGCCCCTCGCCCCAAGAATGACCGACTCATTTCCCACCATCGCCGAAGCCTTCTCGCGCACCGCCGCCAAATATGACGCCTTCGCCGAAGGCCACCCGCACCTGGCCCGCCTGCGCGGGAAGGTCCACGACCATCTCAGCCGCCACGCGCCGCCGGGGGGGCGCATCCTCGAACTCAACGCCGGGACGGGCATAGACGCCGCGGCGCTGGCCCGGCGCGGTTACCGGGTCCATGCCACCGACATTTCGCCAGGGATGCTGGCGCGGGCGCGTCAGAAGGTGGAGCGGCTCGGGCTGCAGGAGCAGGTCAGCGTCCAGGAATGTTCGTTCACGGAACTGGAGCGGGTGGAAGGCGCGCCCTTCGAGGCGGTTTTTTCCAACCTGGGCGGCCTGAACTGCATCCCCGACCTCACCCCGGTCATCGCCCAACTGCCGTCCGTCCTGCGCCCCGGCGGGACCGTCACCTGGGTGCTCATGCCGCCGGTCTGCCTGTGGGAGCTGGCCGAAATTTTCCGGGGCAATTTCCGCCTGGCCTTCAGGCGGTTAACCGGGCAGACGCGCTCCCACCTCGAAGGGCTGTACTTCGACGTACACTACTTCCCGCCCCGCCGCGTCCTGGGCTGGTTCGGCGTGGATGGCCGAACAGCGCGTCGCGCCCACCCGGATGGGTTTTTTTCTGGCAGTGGTTCCTCCCGTTCGAGCAGATTTTCTCAAAAAGCCAGGCGTGACGCGCCCTCGACCTTTAAATTTCTTGAGATGGAAGGCCTGTCGGTCATCACCCCCACCGCCGAGAGCAAGGCCCTCGCCAAACGCGCCCCGCGCCTGTACGCGGCCCTCGCCCGCCTCGACGACGCCCTGTCCGTCCGCCCGCCGTGGTGGGGCTGGGGCGATTTTTACATCCTGACGATGCGCTACCTGCCGGAATAGGACCAGATGCCGTTCCCCATCCACCCTGAGAAATTCGACTCGGACCCGGTCCTGACCGCGGCCGACATCGTTGCCTACCGGGCGCGCTTGGGCCGGACCCCGGGCCTGCACGCCCCCAAAGGAGCCTTGTTCTGTCTCGAACGCGGCCTGCCGCGCCGCCTGCGGTGGCGGGTCCCGGTGCGCAAGGCGGGCAGCATGAACGCCACCCTGCACGAAACCAAACGGACGCCGAACCCGGTCGCCATCCTGACGGATTTCGGCGGCGGAGCGCCCATCGTGGCCGAGTTGGCCGAGGAACTGGTTGTCATGGGACTCCAGAAAATGATCCTGATGACCTGGGGCGGCGCACTCCAGCCCGACCTGCGGCCTGGCGACATCGTGGTCTGCGAGCGCGCCGTCCGCGACGACGGCGTTTCGCAACACTACCTGCCGCCGGGCAAATTCGTAGACGCAGACCCGGCGCTGGCCGCGAAACTGGCCGCCGCCATCCGCGCCCGGGGC
>DIDQ01000083.1:12558-59778 GCA_002418215.1 Anaerolineales bacterium UBA5796 | reverse complement strand
TTATCGAAGGGTCTCCCGATTTTACGCCGAAGTCGGCCCTTACAGGGTGCTACGCAAAGACTTCGGACTCCATTTCCTGATAGTTATGAAGATGAAACTCGACTCGAAACAACATTGCATGGTCGTCCACGCCTGTTACCCGCTGGGCGAGACCCGGGTGGCCCGCGAAGCCCTGGCGCTCGTGGACGCCGGTCACTGCGTGGACGTGATCTGTTTGCGGGACGAAGGCGAGGCCCGCTCCGAGACGGTGGACGGGATCGGCATCCACCGCCTGCCCATCACCCGCAGCAAAAGGTACGGGCTGGCGGGCCAGTTGCTCGAATACCTGGGGTTCATGCTCCTGGCTTTTTTCAAGCTGCTCGTCCTGTTCCCGCGCAGGAGGTACGCGGTCGTCCAGGTCCACAACATCCCGGATTTCCTGGTCTTCGCCGCCGCCCTGCCCAAGCTGTGCGGGGCGAAACTGATCCTCGACATCCACGACATCATGCCGGAGTTCTTCGAGGGGCTGAAGGCCTTGCGCCATCCCGCGCTGCACCGGCTCGCCGTCAAACTGGTAATCTGGCAGGAACGGCTCTCCTGCCGTTTTGCGGACCACGTCATCACGGTAACGGACATCTGGGCAGGCAGGCTGGCCGGGCGCGGCGTCCCGGCGGAGAAGGTCAGCGTGGTGATGAACGTCGCCGACGAGCGGGTCTTCCGCCCGGGGCCGCGGCAAAGCCGAAATAACGGGAGCCGGCCCGAGTTCCGCCTGATCTACCACGGGACGTTCAAGCGGTATTACGGGATGGGGGACGTGATCCGGGCCATCGGGTTGGCCCGCGCCCAAATCCCCGGAATACAGGTCACGTTCCAGGGCGAGGGGGAGTTCCGGGACGAAATGGTCCGCCTGGTGGACGAGCTTGGGCTGGCGGGGCAGGTGCAGATCAGCGACATCGTGCTGCCGGTCGAGGCGCTGCCCGCCCTGATCGCCCAGGCCGACGCCGGGGTCGTGCCCAACCATAACGACGGCTTCACCGGGGACCTGCTGCCGACCAAGATGATGGAATACGTGGCCCTGGGCGTGCCGGTGATCGCCGCCCGGACCCGGGCCATCTCGCATTATTTCGACGAGAGCATGGTCCAGTTCTTCGAGCCGGGCGACCCCGCCAGCCTGGCGCAGAGCATCGTCCACCTGTATCGCCGCCGGGAGCGGCTGAAGGAACAGGTGGAAAACTCCCGGCGGTTCAGCGAGACCTACAACTGGAAAGCCGTTTCCAGGCGATACGTCGAACTGGTCGAACGGTTGGCGGGGGAAACCCGGGCCTGAAAAGCCCGTTTCCACCTCGAAGAACGCCACGCCGTCCCCGGCGGCGCGGACGGCGACTTGAGCGCGAAGGCGTTATCGGTGATAACACGCAAACACCATCCCGAAGGATTGTTGCGAACAATTCAGGAGCTTAACGGCAACCCTTCGGGACATTCTTCTCCAAAAAGGAGTTTCGACATGCAAACCAACCTTTCCAACCCGTTCAATAAAATACTCGCCTCATTCTTCATCCTGGCTTTGATCCTGGCGGCCGTCCCGGTGCGGCCCGCTTTCGCCGCGACCCTCACCGTCACCAACACGACAGACAGCCTCGCCAGCGGGAACGGCTGTTCGCTGCGGGAGGCGATCATCAACGCCAACGACGACGCGGCCACCTATCCCGATTGCCCGGCCGGTTCGGGCGCGGACGTCATCGTCCTGTCCAGCGGGGCGACCTACACCCTGGCCCTGGCGGGAGGCGACCCCCTCGGCCAGGACCTGGACGCCGAAGACCCGGACGGGCTGACGATCCAGACCGACGGGGCGGCCCCGGCCACGATCAGCGCCAGCGGCGTGGTGGACCGCGTCCTGGACATCGGCAGCGGCGACCTGACCCTGGACAACGTCATCATCAGGGACGGCAACGCCGCGACCGGGGCGGGCATCCGCTTCGGCAGCGCCGGGGCCTTGACCCTGGTGAACGCCACCGTTTCCGATAACACGGCCACCGCCGGGGGCAACTGCGGCGCAGGGATCTACAGCAGCACCGCTTCGTCGCTCACCGTCACGAACAGCGCCATTGCAAACAATAGTTGCGCCACCGCAGGTGCGGACGGCGGCGGCATCTTCTACGACAACACGAGCGGGACGATCAGCATCACCAACAGCACCTTCTACAACAACAGCGCCGGCCCCACGTCGGGCGGCAACGGCGGCGGGCTGCTGGTCAGCGCCGCTTCGGGTACGATCACCTTCTCCACGTTTTCGGACAATACCATCAGCGGGGACGGCGGCGGGGTCCAGGTCAGGGACGGCGCGATCACCATCAGCCACAGCATCCTGGCCAATTCCAACGGGGCCAACGACTGCCAGCGGACGGGCGGCTCCACCCTGCTGCTCGACACCCTGGTCGAGACGACCGCCGCCTTCGGCACTTGCGGCCTGCCGTCTTTCAGCGCCGACCCCGGCCTGGGCGCGTTCCAGGACAACGGCGGCCCGTCCTTTACGATAGCCTTCACCACCGCCAGCATCGCCTTCGACAACGCATCCACCTGCACCGGCAGCAACGGCGTGGACCAGCGCGGCTTCGCCCGCCCCGAAAACGCCGCCTGCGACCTGGGCGCGTTCGAACTGGACCACGTGGACACCACCACCGCCGTGGACGCCGCGACCGGGACTTACGGCAACACGGTCAACCTGACCGCCACCGTGACGGAGACCGTCACCGGCACACCCGTGGACGGCATGGCGGTGGACTTCACAATCAACGGGACCGGCGTCGGTTTGGCGGATACCAACGCTTCGGGGGTCGCGACCCTGATGAACGTCACCCTGACGGATGATGCGGACACTTACACCGGCGGGGCGGGGAGCGGGATCGAGGCCGGTTTCGCCGGGGACGGTTTCTTCGACCCCGGCAGCGACTCGGCAGACCTGACCGTTACCCCGCGCCCGATCACCGTGACCGCCGTGACCGACGCCAAAGTCTACGACGGGACGACCGCCTCGCTGGAGACCCCGACCGTCAGCGGCGGGATCGTCCCCGGTGATACGGCCAATTTCTCCCAGAGTTTCGATAACAAAAATGTCGGCGTGAACAAGACCCTCACCCCCTCCGGTTCGGTCAATGACGGCAACGGCGGCGCGAACTACGCCGTGACCTTCCAAAATAATACGACCGGCGAGATCATCGCCAAAGACATCACCGTCACTGCCGATTCCGGCCAGGGCAAGGTCTACGGTTCCGGCGACCCGGCCCTGACCTACACCAGCGACCCATTGATAAGCGGGGACTTGTTCTCCGGCGCGCCGGCGCGGACAGCCGGTGAAACTGTCGGCTTTTACGCCATCAACCAGGGGACGCTGGACGCCGGGCCGAACTACGCCGTCACCTTCGTCCCGGCTAATTTCCAGGTCACGCCCAAAGGGCTGACCGTCAACGGCGTGGCCGCCCTCGACAAGGGCTACGACGGCAATACTACCGCCGCGCTCGACCCGACCGGGGCGTCGCTCGACGGCGTGGCCGGCCTGGACGACGTCAACCTGGACGACAGCGGGGCAACCGGCGTCTTCGCCGATAAAAACGTCGGGAACGGCAAACCGGTCACGGCGTTCGGGTTTGCCCTCGGCGGCGCGGACGCGTCCAACTACACCCTGGCCCAGCCGTCCGGCCTGAGCGCGGACATCACCGCCAAAGACCTGACCGTCACCGCCGACGACAAGACCATCACCTACGGCTTCCCCGAACCCGCCTACACCTTCACCTACGACGGGTTCATCCCCGGCGAAGGCCCCGGCGACCTCACCACCGAACCGGTTTGCGGCGTGGTCGAAGACCCCCACACCGACGTGGGGACCTACACCATCGCCTGCTCCGGCGGCGCGGCCGGCAACTACGCCTTCACCTACGTGGACGGGACCCTGACCATCACCGCCGCCAACACGCCCCCGACCGACATCAGCCTGTCGTCCACTTCGGTGGACGAGAACCGGCCCATCGGGACCCCGGTCGGGACCCTGACCACCACCGACCCCGACCTCAACACCTTTACCTACACCCTGGTGGACAACCCCGGTATCTGCGACGGCCCCGACAACGCCTCTTTCGGCATCCTCGGCGACCAGCTCCAGACGGCCCAGGTCTTCGATTACGAGACCAAAGCCAGCTACCTCATCTGTATCCAGACCGACGACAACAGCGGCGGCACCTTCCAGAAACAGTTCACCATCACGGTCAATAACCTGATCGAGAAGCTCACCATGCGCTTCCGGTCAGCGGGGGTTTACGACGGCTGGGTGCTCGAATCAAGCGAGTTCAGCAACAAGGGCGGCGCGCTGAACAAGACCGGCAATCTCTTCAACCTGGGCGACAATTTCCGCGACCAGCAATTCCGGGGCCTCCTGAGCTTCAACACCGCCTCGCTGCCGGATAACGCCGTCATCACCAGAGTCACCTTGCGGATCAAGAAACAGGGGCTGGCCGGGACCAACCCCTTCGCCGCCCACGGCAACATCCTCATTGACATCCGCACCGGGGCATTTTCGGGCAAACCGGCCTTGCAGTTGACCGATTTCCAGGCTCCGGCCACCTTGCTCAGGGCCGGGGTCATCAGGAACAGCGCCGCCGCCTGGTTCAGCGGCAACCTGAACCCCGCCGGGCGGGGCAAAGTCAATCGCACCGGCCTTACCCAGGTCCGCCTGCGTTTTGCCAAAGACGACAACGACGACATGGGCAACGACTTCCTGAAGTTCTTCAGCGGCAACGCCCCCTTCGCCAACCGCCCGGTGCTCATCGTCGAGTACTACATCCCGTAGGCTGAAGGCCCTAAAGGTTTCCCAAACCTTTAGGGCCTTCATTTCCGGTACTTTCCAACCGGGGATCGTCCAATTCCAGGCGGGAACCCATTAATTCCGGCTCTCCCATAACGAACGGGAAAGAGCCTGAACACGAAGGACACTACGGACACAAAGGGGGAAAGGCGGCTTGCAGAAACACCGTCCCGAAGGTTTGGTTCGAACGACCCAGGAGCTTAACGGCAACCCTTCGGGACGTTCTTCCCAATTGCCGATAAAGTCTATTCTAAGCCAGGATTGATTCGGTTCCAACCGAGGAATGATTCGTTTCCAACCGAGGAATGTTTCATTTCTAACCGAGGAGTGTTTCGTTCCTAACTGAGGAATGTTTCGTTCCTAACCGAGGAATGTTTCGTTCCTAACTGAGGAATGTTTCGTTTCTAACCGAGAAATGATTCGTTCCTAACCGAGAAAGGATTGGTTCCCTGGCAACGGAGTCAAAAGTCTTTACGAAGCGCCCCCAGGGGCCGGGTTGGCAGCCAACGCCGGGAGGCATTGGACTCCACCGTCCCTTCACACACAGGCAAATCTTATGAAGAAAAAAATCCCACACTGGTTCACAAAAAGAGGCCAACCCGCAAACAGATCATTCCGACCCCTGCTTTCCCTCACCCTCCTGCTCGCGCTCATCGTGCCCTCGCTTTCCATCTACCGCGTCCTGGCCCAGCAGCCAAACGGCACCTGGAGGAAAGTCCGCTCGATCTACACTGCCGATTTCGGCCTGGCGGTTCCCCAGGGAGGCGTCTACTCCCTGGCGGCGGGGGCCTTCTTCCTCTGGGACATCCACCGCAGCGCGGCCGGGATCAGCCTGGGCGGGGATGCCGTCCCCGCAACCGGGATGGACATCCCGGCGGCGGCCCTCGCCTTCGACCCCCGGACGGGCAGCCTGTTCGCCCTTGACGGGACATTTTCCAGGCTGGACCAACTGTCCCTGGACGCGGCCGGCCGACCGGTCCAGGGGAGCGGCGCGGGGACCCGGTTCGGGCTGGGGACCCTGGGCCTGCGCGGCGTCCGAGGCATGGCCTTCGCCCCCGACGGACGTCTGATCCTGCTCGATGCAGACGGGACCCGGCTCGTCATCCTGACCCCCGGCCCCGCCTCCGGCTTCGACGGGGAATCCGCCCTCCGCGAGGGGCGGGTCGAACGAGTCGCCCTCCCGCCGCAAGGGAACTTCCAGGGGATCGCCCACGACCCGCAGAGCGGCCATCTCTACTCGTTCCACCCCGCCAGCCGGAGACTGTTCGAGTTCACCGAAGACGGGCGGGCCGTTTCGACCTACGACTTGGCCTCCCTGGGGCTGGCCGCTCCCCAGACGATGCTGTTCGCGCCCAGCGGCGACGCCACCGACGACCCCGCCAGGACGAGCCTGTACCTCGTGGGCGGCGGGCAACTGGTCGAGATCGCCCTGAACCCGCCGGAAGTCGAGGCCCCCGCCAGCCTGCTCCCGACCACCCTGGTGCAGACGATTGACGTGTCCAAAACCGCCTGGGGCGATTACCCCAACCCCTCCAGCCCCGACCCGGCCGGGGTGGCCTACTGGCCCGCTCACAACAGCCTCCTGATCGCCGACAGCGAAGTAGACGAAATGCCGCCTTATTTCACGGGCGACAACGTTTTCGAATCCTCCCTGGCCGGCGTGCTGCTGGATACGTGCAGCACGACGAACATCAACCGCAGCGGCTGGTCGAACGAACCCACCGGCGCGGCGGTCAACCCCGCCAACGGCTACGTCTACTTCTCGGACGATAACAGCGGGGGCCGGGTCTTCCAGGTCAACCCCGGCTCCGACGAGGTTTACTGCACCTCCGACGACATCGTCACCTCGATGAGCGGCATCGGCGGCGGGGATTTGGAGGGGGTCGCTTACGGGGCGAATAGGCTCTTCATCGCCGGGGGGATAGACGAGGAAGTCTACCTGCTCGACCTGGGGCCGGACGGCGTCCTGGGCGGCGGGGACGACGGCCCGGTCACATCTTTCGATACCGGCTCGCTCGGCTTCCGCGACCTGGAAGGGATCGAATACAATCCTGATACAGGCACGCTCTTCATCGTCAGCACCTACGGGAGCGACGATTACCTCGGCGAAGTCTCGTTATCGGGGACCCTGCTGAACGCCTACGACCTGGGCTACCTGGGGGACGAACCCCGCTCCGGCCTGGCCTACGGTCCCGGCAGCCAGGACCCGTCGCTCAAGAGCATCTACATCTCCAGCCGCGGCGTGGACAACGGGGCTGATCCCAACGAAAACGACGGCCTGGTCTGGGAGATTGACCTGGGCAACGTCCAGGCCACCGCCACACCGGGCAATACCCCCACGGCTTCCAACACTCCGACCGCCACGAATACGCCGACGGCCACAGGCAGCCCCACCCCCTCGCCGACGGATACTCATACCCCCGCGCCGTCGGACACCCCGACGGCCACGGGCAGCCCCACTCCATCACCAACGCATACCCATTCCCCCACGCCGTCGAATACCCCGACGGCCACGTCCACCCTCACGCCCATGCCTTCCAGCACCCCCACAGCGACCCGTACCCCCACCGCCACGAGCACGCCGACCTTCACCCCGACTGCCACGCCCTCTCCCACCCGGACTCTCACGCCGACGCCCACGCCCACTTTCACAGCCACCGCCACCGCGACCCATACTTCCACGCCGGTCCCGTCGCTTACGCCCACGGCCACCGGCACAGCCGTCCCCCCTGCCGTAAAAACCGCCGTCTTCCGCTCGGCAGGCGTTTACGACGGCTGGGTGCTCGAAACCGCAGAATTCTCGAACAAAGGCGGGAAGCTCAACAGGGGCAGCCAGTTCCTGGTCGCAGGCGACGATCTCCTCGACCGCCAGTACCGGATCATCCTCCATTTCAACACCAGCAGCCTGCCGGATAACGCCGTCATCACCAGCGCCGCCCTGAAACTCAAGAAGGACGGGCAGGTCGGCTCCAACCCGTTCGACACCCTCGGCCTCCTGAGGGTGAGTATCCGCAAGCCGCGCTTCGGGTCCCAGGCCAGGCTGCAACTGGTGGACTTCCAGGCGGCTGCCGATAAATATGCCGCAGGCGATTTCCAGAAGACGCCGGTGAACGCCTGGTATGCCGCCTCCCTGAAGAAAGTCTCTTACCCGTACATCAACCGGACCGGCATCACCCAGTTCCGGCTGGCCTTTACCGTGGGAGACAACGACAACCGCCGCGCAGACTTCGTCCGGTTTTTCAGCGGCAACGCCTCCTTCGCCAACCGGCCCAGACTGATCATCCGGTATTACGTGCCGTAGGGAGAGTGTTCTAAACTTTCTCGAAACAAAATTGCACCCATCCCCAGTTCCGGTGTGGAGCTGGGGATGGGTGCAATAGACTTTATTGGTAATTGCAAAAACGTCCCGAAGGAGCCTGCCCTGCGACCAAAGGGAGTGCCGAAGGAGCCTGCCCTGAGCTTGCCGAAGGGTTGCCGCCAGCACTTCAAACCGCTCGAAGAAAACCTTCGGGACGGTGCTCACAGTTTATTACCGATGACGTCTAATCCATATTTTCACTCCGGGCCAGTCCCACGATCCGGTCGTGGAACTCCGCCGGGAGCGACGCAAACTCCGAGTTGTGCTCCCCCGTATCCCGCTCCTCCACGATCAGCGCCGAGGCGTCCCGGCTGAGCAGGATCGTGTGCCAGGTATTGCGCCGCACGTTGTAAACTTTGCCGATCTCCATCGCCTGCGGGTAGACCCCCTCCACCTGCGGCCCGTTGCCGCCGATGAGCAGCGTCCCGCGGCCCTTCACCAGCACGAAGACCTCGTCGGTCTGGGTGTGGCGCTCCATCCGGTTGTTGCGATCCGGCTGGATGTCGTCCAGGTAATTCAGGACCGCCACCCGCCAGCCGTTGAAGGCCACCAGCGGCTGGAAACCCTCCCCATCGTAACTGTGGACTTGCAGCCAGGCCTCGTTCATCCCGTTTCCCCGGCATTTTCCCGGATCACCTGCCCGTACCACTTTGCGCTGGATTTCAGGATGCGCCTTTGGGTCGGGTAATCCACGTAGACCAGACCGAAGCGTTTGGAGTAACCGAAAGCCCACTCGAAGTTGTCCATCAGCGACCAGGCGAAATAGCCGCGCACCGGCACGCCGATTTCGATGGCTTGGCGCACCTTTTCCAGGTGGCGGCGCAGGTACGCCAGCCGGGCCGGGTCGTCCACCTGCCCGTCCGGGCCGGGCCGGTCGTCGAAGGCCGCGCCGTTTTCGGTGATGTAGATGGCGGGGAAATCGTACCCGAAGTGCAGCCGTCCCAGCAGCCGATACAGGCCCTCAGGGTAGACCTCCCAATCCATTTCGGTGATCTCGTCCCCGCGGAAGACAGTACGCGGGGCATTTTCTTCCTCGCCGACCGCCTCCGAGCGGGCGATGTTGCGGGTGTAATAATTGATGCCCAGGAAATCCACCGGCGCGGCGATGGTTTCCATGTCACCCGGCATAACGAATTCCAGCGGGTCGGCAAAGGCTTGTGCCATGTCCGCCGGGTAGCCGCGCCCGGCCAGCGGGTCGAGAAACCAGCGGTTGATGTAACCGTCAATCCAGCGGGCCGCGTCCCGGTCGGCCCGGCTGGGCGAGGCGGGTTCCTGGGGGGTGAAGTTCAGGGTGATGCCGAGGGCTGCGCCGGGGCAGTTGCCGCGCAGGACCGCCAGAGCCTGGGCGTGGGCAAGCAGCAGGTGATGGGCGGCCGCCAGGGCTTCATGCAGGTTCGTGTGGCCCGGCGCGTGACGCCCGTCCCGGTAGCCGACGAAGGCGCTCACCCAGGGTTCGTTCAGCGTGATCCAGTGCTTCACCCGGTCGCCCAGGGCGCGGCTGACGGCCTCCGTATACCCGGCAAACGCCTCCGCACTCGTCCGCTCCGGCCAGCCGCCCTCGTCCTGGAGACGCTGCGGCAGATCCCAGTGATAGAGCGTGACGAACGGCTCGATCCCCGCTTCCAGCAAACCGTCCACCAGGCGGCTGTAAAAATCGAGGCCGGCCGGGTTGACCCTGCCGCGACCCTCCGGCAGCACCCGCGGCCAGGAGATCGAAAAACGGTAAGCCTTCAGGCCCATTTCCCGCATCAGGGCCACATCCTCCCGCCAGCGGTGGTAGTGGTCGCAGGCCGCGTCACCCGTGTCGCCGTTATCCACCTTCCCCGGCGTGTGGCTGAACCGGTCCCAGATGCTCTCGCCCTTGCCGTCCTCGTCCCAGGCCCCTTCGATCTGGTAAGATGCCGTCGCCGCCCCCCAGACAAAACCTTTCGGAAATAAAAGCCGTTGATCGCTCATTTCTCACCTAACCTGATGTTGATTTTAACTTCCGCCGTCCCTTCGGGCGGGATGGGGACGATGTCTCCTTCGACGGGATTCCCGTCCACCTCCAGCCGGACTCCATTCCCCGGTCCTTTTCGCTCCACCCGGATGGCGTAGCGGACTCCCCGGAAGCTGCGTACCGCTTCGAAGCCGCTCCAGTCCGACGGGATGACCGGTGAAACCCGCAAGCCGTCATACGCCGGGCGGATGCCCAAAATCCACTGCGTAATGGCGACGTAATTCCAGGCCGCCGTCCCGGTCAGCCAGGAGTTCTTGGCCTCGCCGTGGGCGGGCGCGTCCTTCCCGGCGATCATCTGGGCGTAGACATACGGCTCGCAGCGATGGACTTCGCTCAACGCCTCCCGCGCCGAGGGGTTGATCCGCAAATAGTAATCGTGCGCCCGGTCGCCGCGCCCGGCCAGCGCCTCGGCGATCATGATCCACGGGTTGGTGTGGCAGAACACCCCGGCGTTCTCCTTGTACCCCGGCGGGTAGGACGAAATCTCGCCCAGGTGCAGGTAGTAGCGCGTGAAAGCCGGCTGGTGCAGCACGATCCCGTGCGGCGTGGCGAGGTGCTCGGCCACCGAACCCAGCGCCTTTTCGGCCCGGCCGTCGTCCAGCCCCAGCCCGGCCATGATGCAGATGCCCTGCGGCTCGATGAAGATGCGCCCCTCGTCGTTTTCCTTCGAGCCGAGGACGCGCCCGAAATCGTCGTAAGCCCGGCGGAACCACTCCCCGTCCCAGCCGTGCCGCCAGATAACGGCTTCCATTTCGGCGGCTTTTTCAAGATAAAAGTGAGAAGCAAGAAGGGATGAGTCAAACTTATCACTTTTGACTTTCCACTTTTCACTCAGTTCCGCCATCTCTTTCGCCGCCAGGACGAACAGCCCGGCGATGAACACGCTTTCCGCCACCCGGCCGTCCTTGCTGGTGGTGGTCTGGAAGGACTGGCCGGGGCTGTCGGAGAAACAGTTCAGGTTGAGGCAGTCGTTCCAGTCGGCGCGGCCGATCAGCGGGAGTCCGTGCGGGCCGAGGCGGTCGAGGGTGTACCGGATCGAACGCTGCAAATGCTCGTAGAGCGGCATCTCGGAACCGGGAGCGTTGTCGTAAGGCACGGGTTCGTCGAGAATGCTCCAATCGCCGGTTTCCTTCACATAAGCCGTCACCGACAGCACCAGCCAGAGCGGGTCGTCGTTGAAGCCGGAGCCGATGTCGTTGTTGCCGCGCCGGGTCAGCGGCTGGTACTGGTGATAGGCCCCGCCGGTCGGCAACTGCGTGGCGGCCAGGTCCAGGATCCGCTGGCGGGCGCGTTCCGGGAGCAGGTGCATGAAGCCGAGCAGGTCCTGGTTCGAGTCGCGGAAACCCATGCCGCGCCCCACCCCGCTCTCGAAGTACGACGCCGAGCGGCTCAAGTTGAACGTGACCATCACCTGGTAGGCGTTCCAGATGTTCACCATCCGGTCGGTGTGGGCGTCGGGCGTGTTCACCGTAAATCTGCCCAGCAGGCCGTCCCAGTAGTCGCGCAGGCGGGCGAACGCCCTTTCGACTTCCTCCGCCTGCAAGTATCGCTCGATGATCGGTTTCACGCCTTTCTTGTTGATGACCTGCGAACCGGGCGGGTCGAACTTGGCCTCGTTGGGATTCTCGTGATAGCCCAGGATGAAGATGACTTTTCCCTGCTCCCCGGCCTCCAACCGGACCCGGGCGTGCAGCGCCCCGATGGGCTGCCACCCATGCGCCACCGAATCGGACATCTGGCCTGATTCCACTGCGGACGGCGACTCCCAGCCCCGGTAGGGACCCAGGAAGGCCTCCCGGTCAGTGTCGAAGCCCGCGATATTTTCGGAGCAGGCAAAGTAAGCGAAGTGGTCGCGGCGTTCGCGGTATTCGGTCTTGTGGTAGATTACCCCGTCCACAATTTCAACTTCGCCCACCGAGTAATTTCGCTGGAAGTTGGCGGCATCGTCCTGGGCGTCCCACAGGGCGAATTCGACCGCCCCGAAAATGGACAGGTCGGCAGGCCCGGCGCGGCGGTTGGCGAGGGTCAACTCCCAGATTTCGAGGGATTCGCCGAGCGGGACGAAGTAACGGGTCTGGGCCTCGATCCCCGCCAGCGAGGAGGTGATGGCCGTGTAGCCCATGCCGTGGCGGCATTCGTAGGAATCGAGCGGGACCCGCGTCGGCATCCATGACGGCGACCAGGCCGGATGTCCCGCGCGCTGCGGGCTTTCGTCCCGCAGGTAAATGTACCGCCCGCCCATGTCCAGCGGGGCGTTGTTGTAACGGTAACGGGTCAGGCGTCGCAGGCGGGCATCCCGGTAAAAAGAGTATCCGCCGGCGGTGTTGGAGATCAACCCAAAGTATGATTCGCTGCCGAGGTAGTTGATCCAGGGCAGGGGGGTATCGGGGCGCGTGATCACATATTCGCGGCGCGCATCGTCAAAATAGCCGTAACGCATACAAACTCCTGTTGACTCGGCAATGGTACTGGCGCTTCCCCTTCAGCATTGCCAATGATTTTACTACACGGGTGGTTCAGCCGCCTTCCAGCAGGCCACGAAATGGCCCGGCTCGATCTCCAACGGAATGGGCCGCCGTTTGCATTTCCCGAAGGCGAGCGGGCAGCGGTCATAATAGACACAGCCGCTGGCATACCCTGTCGGCGCGCATTTGCTCTCCACGCTGGCCTGCGCTTCCCATTTCCGGTCGAGGCGCGGGACGGAGGCGATCAGCATTTGGGTGTAAGGGTGGCGCGGGTTGGTGAAGATCTTTTCGGTGGCGCCCATTTCGGCCACGCAGCCCCGGTAGAGGATCACGGCCCGCTCGCTGATGTAATTGGCCAGGGAAAGGTCGTGGGTGATGAACAGGATGGATAGCCCAAGCTCCTTGAGGCCGGCCAGCAGGTTGAGCACGTCAATGCGGGTGGATGCGTCCAACATGCTGATGATCTCGTCTGCGACCAGGAACTTGATGTCGAGCAGCAGGGCGCGGGCGATCAGGAAGCGCTGGAGCTGCCCGCCGCTGAGCTGGTGGGGGAACTTATCCAGCACGTGTTCGGGGTTGAGGCCGACATCCTTGAGGGTCCTTTCCACTTTGGCGCTCCACTCCCCTGCGCTGACATCCGGGTAAAACTCGTCATGGATGGTCTGGAAGATGCGGTCGGCCTTGAAGATCGGGTTGTAGGAGCTGAACGGGTCCTGGAAGACGCCCTGGACCTTGCGGTAATATTCCTTGAGGGCTTCCCCCTTGAGGGCAGCAACATCCAGGTCATCGAGCAGGATGGACCCGTCCGAGATGGAGACGAGATGGAGGATCATCTTGCCGATGGTGCTCTTCCCGCTGCCGCTCTCGCCGATCAGGGAAACCACCTCCCTGTCCCGGACCTCGAAGCTGACCTCGCTTACGGCGTGGAGTTCCTTGCCTCCGAAGGTCCCCACCCGGTAGATTTTGGTCACTTTGTCGAGCTTAAGCATTCCCGGCCTCCTTCCAGCAGGCCACGAAATGGCCTTTTTCGATCTCGACGAAGGGGGGGACTTCCAGGCATTTGTCGAAAGCGATGGGACAGCGGTCGCGGAAACGGCAGCCCGGCGGCGGGTCGAGC
Organism: Anaerolineales bacterium UBA5796; assembly: GCA_002418215.1. GTDB lineage: Bacteria > Chloroflexota > Anaerolineae > Anaerolineales > Villigracilaceae > UBA5796. The sequence continues at coordinate 46,005 of DIDQ01000083.1, read as the reverse complement.
AGGAGCGGCGGCTTGCCGGGGATGCCGGTCAGTTGCCGTTCGGAGTATTTTACGCCGATCTCCGGCAGGGAGGAGATCAACAGTTTGGTGTAAGGGTGGCGCGGCGAGTGGATGATCGTTCGGGTGGAGGCTTTCTCGGCCACCTGCCCGGCGTACATAATCATGATGCTGTCGGCGATCTGGTAGAGGATCGAGATGTCGTGGGTGATGACGATGGCGCTTTTGCAACAATCCTGGTCCCGGAACTCCACCAGCATCTCGGCCACGGCCTTCTGGCTGGCAACGTCGAGGGCAGAAGTGATCTCGTCGGCGATGAGCAGGGAGGGGTCGAGCAGGGTGGAAACCACCATGACCATGCGCTGTTTCATGCCGCCTGAGAGTTCGATGGGGTACAGATCCAGAACGTCGTGGGGCAGTTTGACCAGGTCGAGGCGGCGCTTCAGTTCAGGCAGGACGGCCTTGAAATCCACTTTTTTGGCCTGGAGCAGCTCCTCTGTCATCCTGCCGATCTTGCGGATCGGGTTCAGGGCGTTCATGGCGTATTGGGGGATGATGGAAATATCCCTGAACCGGAATTCGTTCATCTTTTCCATATCCTGGATGGGCAATTCCTCGCCGTCGAGCAAGACACGCCCGCCGACGTATTTCATCGGGGGAGCCAGGAAGATCAGGCTGTGACCCAGGGTGGTCTTGCCGCAGCCCGATTCGCCCGCCAGCCCCATGATTTCCCCGCCCTCGAGGCTGAAGGTGGCGTTTTCCAGGGCGCGGACGTCGCCGCTCAGGGTCTGGTAATAGATGGTCAAATTTTCGACTTGTAAGCCCATCGCTCACATCTCCCTGAGTTTGGGGTTGAAGACTTCATCCAGGCCGACGTTCATGCTGTACAAAGCGCCGACGATAATGGTGATGGCCAGGCCGGGCGGGATGAACCACCACCAGGTACCCAGTTGCAAAGCGCCCCACATGACCGAATACTGCATCATCATGCCCAGCGAGATGGCATTGGTCGGCCCCAGCCCGATGAAATCCAGGGTGGCGGCGGTGAGGATCGCCCCGCCAAATTGAAGGATGAAGACCAGCAGCAGGTAAGACATCATGTTCGGGGCGATCTCGGTGAAGATGATCTTGAGCGGACGCATCCCGCTCATCCGGGCCAGGTCAACGAAGTCGCGGGTGCGCAGGGAAAAGGTCTGGGCGCGGATGGCTCTCGCCGCCCAGGGCCAGGCAGTCAGTCCGATGAAGAGACATTCCGTAAAAATACTGCGGACTTCAAGGTAGGCGGCGATGATGAGCAGCACCGCCAGGGTCGGGATGACCAGGACGATATTGGTCAGGGCATTGAGGATTTCGTCCACCACACCGCCGCGATAGCCGGCCGTAAAACCGATCAACATTCCCAGCAGGGTTCCCAACCCGCCGCCGATGGCCCCCACCAGGAAGGTCGCCCGCAGGCCGTTGACGAGCTGCGAGAAGACGTCCTGCCCGAAAAAAGTGGTCCCGAACCAGTACCCGGAGGAGGGCGGCTGGGCCCCGAGGGGATTGGCATAAGCGAAGGGATCATGGTCCGTGAGCGAGGGGCCGATCAATCCCAGGATGAGGAAGAGCAGGATGATCGAGACCCCTGCGAGCAATTTGGGATTCCTCGATGAAAAGTAGATGAACTCGTTTTTCTTCTTTTGCGCGCTCATGCTGTCTCCCCTGTCATGCCCCTGCGGGTCCTGGGGTCTACCAGGATGTAGGCAATATCAATGATGAAATTGGCGAGCAGCACGCCGATGATGATGAACAGGAAGCAGCCCTGGATGAGGAAGTAGTCCTGGTTTTGGATGGCGGCCAGGAGCAGGTAGCCGATGCCGGGATACGAGAAGACCACCTCCGTGACCAGCGCGCCGGCAACGATCACGCCCAACTGGAGCGCCAGGCCGGTGATCTGCGGCAGGACGGCATTGCTGAACGCATATTTCCTGACCAGTTTCTTTGGCGCGCCCAACGCGCCGAGGAAGTGGGAATAGTCCGCTTCGAGTTCATAGATGATCATGTTCCGCATCCCGATGGCCCAACCGCCGAACCCCACCAGGAACAGGGAGGCGAAAGGCAGGAACCAGTGGTGGAAAACGCTCCCGATGAAATTCCAGGAAAGGTTGGGGCGCATGGTAAAACTGTACGCCCCGGCTATCGGGAAAATGCCCAGGACAATTCCAAAGAACCAGGCCAGCAAAATGCCGAGCCACATGTAGGGGGTGGCGGTCAGGATGTAGCTGAGGGGCGAGATGGTATTGTCGAGCCACTTCGAGCGCGCCGCAAACGCGCCGAATTTATTCCCGGCGTACCAGCTCAGTAAAATTGAGGGCACGAGGAGGAAAGCATCGTAAGGGATGGCCCGCAGCAGCACATCTTTTACCGGCGTGGGGAACAGGTAGACACTGATGCCCAGTTCGCCCATGAAAAGGGATTTCCAGAAGCTGAGATATTGCTGCCAGAGCGGCATATCCAGGCCGAACAAGTGCGAATAGTAGTCATACATCATCTGGATGGCGGAGGCGTTCGTGTTCACCGAGACCCGGGTCAGCATGTTCCTGACCGGGTCGCCGGGCATGAAGCGCGGGATCATCCAGTCAATCGTCACCGCCAGGAAAAAGGTGAGCAGATAAATGAGGATCTTCCTGCCAAAATACCTTTTCACGCAACCTCCTCTCGACCTGAAGCCTGAACCTGCCGCCCCTCCCAGCCTTGCGGGAGGGGCGGCGTAGAATCCCTTACTTTTGCTATTCGGCTGGCGCCAGGTTGATCAGGGTCATCAGACCACCCATCTGCCAGTAACCGGACCAGGTCGTGGGAAGGGTCGGGTTGGCCGCATTTTCATCCGGCCAGTTGTTCCAGGTCGAAGTGCTGTACTGCGACCACAGGCCGTTGTACCAGAGCGGGATCATGGGCATGTCGGTCAGCATCATTTCCTGGATGGCGGAGCAGGCCGCCTTCATCCCGGCCTCGTCGGTCACGGGGACTTTGGCGAGGGCGTCCACCAGGTCGAAGAGATCCTGGTTGTCGTAGCGGCCAAAGTTGCCGCTCTGCATCTGCTCCTGGATCGGGTGGCGGAACAGCAGGTTGTAGAGCGTCCAGGGGGTGTTGCTCATCCCGGCCCAGTTGTTCAGGGTCATGTGGAACGTGCCGCCCTGGAGGGCGGTGTTCCAGGCCCCGTAGTCGGGATAGGCAGCCTTGATGTTGATCCCGGCTTCCTGGGCGCTGCTGGCAATGATGTCAATGGCAGCCATCCAGTCGGTCCAGCCGTTGGGGCAGGTGACTTCCAGCTCGATCTTGGAGCCGTCGGGCGCTTCGACGAATCCGTCGTTGTCCACGTCCGCGTAACCGGCGTCGGCCAGCATCTGTTTGGCTTTGGCGGTATCGAATTTGTAGCCGAGTTCGGCCAGCACGGCCTTGTCGTCGAATTTGCTCAGGGACGGCAGCAGGCCGGTCGGGCTGGCCGCCTTGACCAGTTGGGCATAGGCCACGTTCACGATGGACGGAACGTCAATGGCGAATGCCAGAGCGCGGCGGAAGGCTGCGTCGTCCATTGGCTTCAGGGTCGTGTTGAGGAACAGCACCGCGGTGTTGGCCGAGAGCATGTACGGGGCTTTGGCAAAATAGGTCTTGACGTAGCCCTGGTCGGCCAGGGTCGCAACGCCGGGGAGGAAGTTGTTGCTCAGGTCGAGTTCGCCTTTGAGCACCATGCCCAGGGCAATGTTGTTGCTCGAGGTGCGGATGTCCACGATGTACTTGGGGGCAGGCTTGCCGAACACGTTGATGCCCCACCAATTCTCGTTCCGCGCCCAGATGTTGCGGTCTTCAGCATTGTCCAGGTACATGTACGCGCCGGAGCCGACGGGTTTCTCGTTCGCGCCGGTGGTGATCTCCTCTTCAGTGCGATTCTCCCACAGGTGCTTGGGGACGATCGGCAGGTTGTAGAGATAGTTGCCCCATTCCTGGTAGAGCGGATCGCTGAAGGTGAAGGTCACATGGGTGTCATCGGCTGCCTCGACGGCGGTCAGGCCGGTGTTCGTCCACAAGGGCGCGAACCAAAGGGCGGCATACTTCTGGCCCAGTTCAGCGGTGAACTTGACATCAGCGGCGGTCAGGGGTTGGCCGTCGCTCCAGGCGAGGCCGCTGCGCAGGGTCACTTCGTAGGTGGTGTCATCCGCCCAGTCCCCGCTCTCCGCCAGCCAGGGGATGAACTCGCCCGTCAGCGGGTCGAAATCGAACAGGAATTCGTAGACGAACCCGATCGTCCCGGTGGTGTTGGCCAGGCTGCCGGGCTGGAAAGGATTCCAGGTTGAGGCCGGGCCCCAGGCCGCGCCGCTGACGTAGAGGGTTTCGTTGCGCGGGAACTCCGTGGCAACGGGTTCAGGCTCCTGTCCCTCCGAGGGAGCGGGTTCCGACGTGGGCGCCGCCTGGGTGGGGGTGGGTCCGCAGGCTGCCAGCAGCATGGACAGCGCCGCCAGGATGGAAATTACGATTGTCGTGCGTTTCATCTTCATTCTCCTTTTGAAAGGTTGGATCGAAAGTTACAGGATCGAACTTGCCGGTTTACTTTTCGAGAGACACCTCCTCCTGCCTGACGGCGGGGAGTAAAACTGGGAGCGCTCCCAGTTCGGGGCAAAAAAATGAGGGCGAGTCGCGGCCCGCCTACCTCCGAAGCGATGCGCCGCAGGTTCCGCGGACCACCAGTTCGGTATCCATGATGACGTGGCGCGGGGGAGCTATGCCGTTTTCGACCAGGTCTATCAGGACTTCGACAGCTTTGATGCCAAATTGCACGACCGGCTGGTGGACAGTGGTCAACTGGACGTTCGACAGGGCGGCAAGCGGCAGGTCGTCGAAGCCGACGAAGGCGACATCTTCCGGGACCCGCAGGCCGGCCTCGCGAACCGCGCGGATCGCCCCGAGGGCCATGATATCCGAGGCCGCAAAGACCGCATCCGGTCCGGCTGGCAGCAGGGATTGCATGGCGGCATACCCGCCCGATTCGGTGAAATCCCCCTCGGCGACCAGGCTTTCGTCGAAGGGTATGCTGCTCTCGGCCAGGGCTTTCAGGTAGCCTTCCTTGCGGTCAATGCCCACCGTGCTGGAAACCGGGCCGGAGATGGTCCCGATACGCCGGTAGCCCAGCCCGATCAAATGCCGGACCGCGCTGTAAGCGGCCTGGATATTATCAATATCAATGTAACTGACGTTATCGAAGCGGAACGGACGCCCGGCAACGACCAGCGGCATATTGGCGTCCACCAGGCGGCCGATAATGCTCTGGTCGCCGTGATGCCCCGACTGGACGATCACCCCGTCCAGCAGCCCTTTGCGTGACACGCGCGGGAAGATCTTATCCTCGTCTTCCTTGGTGCCGACCAGGAAAAGCGCCAGGGTGTAGTCGTACTGGTTGCAGGCCTGGGCAATCCCCTTGGTGAGGTGTGGGTAGTAGGGATCGGTGAAGAAGAAGCTGACGCTGTGAGGCAGGAGCAGGCCCAGGGTCCAGGAACGCTGCGATGCCAGGGTGCGGGCGGCGGCGTTGGGATGAAACCCGGTGTTTTGGATCACATCCAGGACGCGATTCCTGACCTTGTCGCTCACGTTGGGCTGGCCGTTGACCACCCGCGAAACTGTGGAGCGGGATACACCGGCTTGTCTGGCAATGTCTTCCAAGGTCAGGTCGCTCACGAGGCAACTCCATCTTGAAATGGGGGCGCGGGTCGTGCTATAATTTTTGGGAGCGCTCCCAATTCTGAAAATATTATACAGACTTTTTCAGCGCGAGTCAACTGTTTTGTGAAAATTGATGCAACCCGTTCGCACCCTATCAAGGAAAATCCTATGACAACTCCCCCCCTGCCAAACATCCCCTGGGAAGACCGTCCGTCCGGCTGCCCCGACGTGGTCTGGCGTTACAGCGCCAACCCGGTCATCCCGCGTGACCTGATCCCGTCCTCGAACAGCATTTTCAACAGCGCAGTGGTTCCGTTCCGGGGCAAATTCGCGGGCGTGTTCCGCTGCGACAACAAAAAACGGGAGATGAACCTCCACCGCGGCTTCAGCCAAAACGGATTCGACTGGACGCTGGACGACGATCCCATCGAATGGCAGTGCGACGACCCGGAGATCGCCCGCTTCCAGTACCGCTACGACCCGCGCCTGGTCTGGCTGGAAGACCGTTACTACGTGACCTGGTGCAACGGCTACCACGGCCCGACGATCGGGATCGGCTACACCTTCGATTTCGAGACTTTCCGCTTCCTGGAAAACGCACTGCTGCCTTTCAACCGCAACGGGGTGCTCTTCCCGCGCCGGATCAACGGCCGGTACGTGATGCTCAACCGTCCCAGCGACAACGGCCACACCCCCTTCGGCGATATTTACCTGAGCCGGAGCCTGGACATGATCCATTGGGGAGAGCACCGCTTCGTGATGGGCGTAAAGGGCGGCTGGCAAAGCACCAAGATCGGGGCCGGGCCGGTGCCGATCGAGACCCCCGAAGGCTGGCTGCTGTTCTATCACGGGGTGCTGACCTCCTGCAACGGGTTCGTCTACAGCTTCGGGGCGGCCCTGCTCGACCTGGACCAGCCCTGGAAGGTGATCGCCCGCGGCGCCCCCTACCTGCTGTCACCGCAAACTCTCTACGAGTGCGTCGGCGACGTGCCCAACGTGGCCTTCCCCTGCGCCGCGCTCTACGACGAACCCACCGGGCGGATTGCGATCTACTACGGCGGGGCCGATACCGTGACCGCCCTGGCGTTCGCCCGGGTCGAGGAAGTGCTGGACTTTGTGAGAAACCCATCCTGAAGGCCGGTTGGGGATTGAATTGGGCTAAAATTACAGTGCAGCGGCGGATCGCCCCTGCACTGTAATTTTGAAACATCACTTCAAAGGAGCACCTATGACCCTCTATGGCGGCATCGAAGGCGGCGGCACAAAATTCGTCTGCGCGGTGGGGACCCCCGGCGGTGAGGTCCTGGCCGAAACGCGCTACCCCACCACGTCCCCGGATGAGACGCTGGCCCGGGCGGTGGACTTCCTCAAGGGCGAAGTCCAGGCCCTGGGTCCGCTCGCTTCGATCGGCGTTGCCTCGTTCGGCCCCCTGGACCCCCGGGCCGGGTCGCCGTCATTCGGACGGATCCTCCCCACCCCCAAACCCGGCTGGACGAACGCCGATATCGTCGGCCCGCTGCGCGCCGCGTTCGGCATCCCGGTCGGCTTCGACACGGACGTCAACGGTGCGGCCCTGGCCGAATCCCGCTGGGGGGCGGGTATCGGCTGCGACCCGGTGCTCTACCTGACGGTCGGCACCGGCGTGGGCGGCGGCGCGCTGGTCAACGGGAAACTGCTCCATGGCCTGCTCCACCCTGAAATGGGACACGTCCGCATCCCCCATGATCTCACACGAGACCCGTTCGAGGGCAGTTGCCCTTTCCACGGCGATTGCTTCGAAGGGCTGGCCTGCGGGCCGGCCATGGAGCGGCGCTGGGGTCAAAAAGCCGAGAGCCTGCCGCCCTCCCACCCGGCCTGGGAACTGGAGGCCGAATACATCGCCCTGGCACTGGCAAGTTTCATCTGCACCCTCTCGCCGGAAAAGATCATCCTCGGCGGCGGGGTGGCCCAACAGCCGCAGCTCCTGCCGCTCGTCCGCCAAAAAGTGGGGGCGATCCTGAACGGTTACGTCCAATCGCCGGTGGTATTGGATGACATTGCCAGCTACATCGTCCCGCCTGCGCTCGGCGGCCGGGCGGGGGTGCTGGGCGCAATTGCCCTGGCAGGGTTGGCGCACAAGGGCCTTCACCACGGAGACACCGGGACATCGGGAAAATAGGGAAAACCCCGTGGCTGCGAACAGCAATGGCCCCAAGCGTGTTCAACATGCTCCCGGCCGGCACACTTTCAACCTTTTCCCTACAAGACCCGGAAAGGTTATTTCGACACAGGGTAAATGTGACAAATTCCACAGGGGGAAATCGGGATTCTCCTGTATAGTCAAATAAAAACAGGAGGCTCATCATGTCTGACACAATCAAAAATTTGAAAGAGGCTTTTGCCGGTGAGAGCCAGGCCAGCCAAAAATACCGTGTCTTTGCCAAAAAGGCCGAACAGGAAGGCTTTGCCAATGTCGCCCGCCTGTTCCAGGCTGCGGCGGAAGCGGAGCGCATCCATGCCGAGGGACACCTGAAAGCCCTGGACGGGATCGGTTCCACGGCGGATAATTTGCAGGCCGCCATTGACGGCGAGACCTACGAGTACACCACCATGTACCCGCCCATGCTGGCGGCTGCCCAGGCCGAAGAACACAAGGCCAGGCGCATGTTCGAGTATGCCCTGGGAGCCGAGGAAGTCCACGCCCATCTGTATCAAATGGCTCTCGAGGCTGTCAGGGCGGGCAAGGATTTGCAGGCCGATTTCTACCTCTGCCCGGTCTGCGGCTATATCGAACTCGGCCAGCCGACCGAAGACTGCCCGATCTGCGGCACCAAGCCTGGAAAATTCATCAAGATGTAATGGGTCTACCGTTTTTAACGGGAAAACCTTTTGAAACACGAAGGAACACAAAGGTAACGAAGGGAAAACATCTCTATCACTGCGCCTCTTCTCCCTTTGAGAAACTTCGTGTTGCTTCGACAAGCTCAGCACAAGGCTTTGTGTTTAGGCTCGTTCCCGTTAATTACGGGAGAGCCGATGTAATCTGACCAGGTATAGGCGCAAAGAAAGAGACCGGTTCCAGCCGGTCTCTCTTTGGTTAAGCCTTGGCCTTATCCAGCCGGTATGGTTCGAGCGCATTCCACCCCACCATGCGGCGCTTCTCCTCATCCCAGAGACGCAGGCGCAGCGACTTGAAACTGGCCCAAAGCGTGATCGGCTTGACCTGGAAGATGGGGTTTTCCTTGAAGACCTTCGGCAGCTTGTAATTGGGGATTTTGGGGCTGAGGTGATGGATGTGATGAAAACCGATGTTGCCGGTAAACCATTGCAGCACGGCCGGCAGCTTGTAGAACGAACTGCCCTGCACGCAGGCCTTGAAGAAATCCCATTTATCGTGCCGTTCCCAGTAAGTCCCCTCGAAATTGTGCTGGACGTAGAACAGCCAGATGCCCGCCGACGCCCCGAAGAAGATCACCAACACCTGCACGATCACATAAGCCTTCCAGCCGAAGAGCAGGCACATGGCGGTGATGATCCCGGCCAGGGCGGCATTCGTCCACCACACGCTGGCGATCTCCCGTTTGCCTTTGGCGGGCGGGATACGCTGGGTGATGACGAACACGACCAGCGAGCCGAAAAAGAACATGAACACCGGCTGGCGCATGACGCGATAACCGAATTTCTTCCACCAGGGAGCTTGGGCGTATTCCCGCACGGTCATGGTGTACACGTCACCCTTGCCGCGCCGGTCCAGGTCTCCGGCAGTGGCGTGGTGGATGGCATGGTCGTGTTTCCAGCGCTGGTAAGGTGTAAAGGTCAGCAGCCCGGTCAGGCGGCCCAGCCAATCGTTGGCCCAGCGCTCCCTGAAAAATGAGCCGTGCCCGCAATCGTGGAAGATGATGAAGGTCCGCACCATGAACCCGGCGGTCAGCAAACTCAAGGGCAAAGTCAGCCAGAAGGAAACCTCCAGGCTGCGCATCGAGAGGTAGAACAGCGCCAGGTAAGGGACCAAGGTGTTGGCCACCTGCCAGAGACTCCGCCAGGCGTCCGGCCGGGCATACTTCGCCACAACCGCCTGCCAGCGAATATTTTCCTCCCCGCCCGGTTTAAGTTTTGTGTCCATTGACTTCTCCTGAAATCCGCTTTAATTTTACAACATTTGGATCAAATCCTTCAGGGAAAGATCGGACAGGGAGGCCAGGGTCAGGTTTGCGCCGGCGAGGCCCAATTGCCGGGTAATTGGATTGGGGACGGCGACGACGAAGATCCCCGCCGCTTTGGCAGCTTTGACTCCGTTGGGCGAATCCTCCAAAACGGCGGCCTCGTCGTGCCGGACCCGGAGCCGGCGGAGGCTTTCGAGGAACAGGTCCGGGGCCGGTTTGGTGCGGGACACGTCGTCGGCGCAGAGGATCTCGTCGAAACGGCCGGCCAGCCCGAGCCGGGAAAGATGCGGGTCCACCCAACTGTGGGGCGAGGACGAGGCCACCGCCAGCAGGATGCGCTCCGAGCGGGCTGAGTCCAGCCAATCCACCACCCCCGGCAAAACCGGCTGGGACCGGATGAGTTCCATCGAGCGGGTGTGGGCCAGTTGCCGGAGGGCCGGGCCGTCGAGGCTTGCCCCGGTGAGGTGTTCCAGGTGGCGCACCGGGTCGAAATCGCTGGCCCCGTTGCCGCCGACGAACTGCCCCCAATCGTGGATCGAGAGTTCGGCGTCGCGCTCGCGGTAGATGGCCTGCCAGGTCTCGAACTCAGGCGTTTCGGTGTCGAGGATCAGGCCGTCGAAATCGAAGATGAGGGCTTTGAGCATCTGGCAAGAGAGTAGAGAGAAGAGAGAAGGGAATAGTCAAAGGAAAAGCAGTATCTCCCCGAAGAGAGATACTGCTCTCTGATCTCTAATGACTTTAGAACAGTTTCAACACTGCCTGCGAGGCCCAGTCGAACAGGCCGGAGGGGACGAAACTGAAGACGACAGTGGCGATGGCGGTCAGGCCCCAGGTGAAGTTGAGCCAGGGTTCGCGCAGGGCTTCGGGTTCGCCTTCGCGCATGTACATGGTGACGACCACCCGCAGGTAGTAATATGCGGAAACGAGCGAGGTGAGCACGCCGATGATTGCCAGGCCGGTGAACCCGCCGGCCATGACGGCCCGGAACAGGTAGAACTTGCCGACCAGCCCGAGCGTGGGCGGGATGCCGGTGAGGGAAAGCATGAAGATGGTCATGGCGGCAGCCAGGGCCGGGTACTTGCGGCCCAGCCCGGCGTAATCGCTGATCTCCAGGCCGCGGCCTTCCTTTTGTTCGAGGGCGATGACCACGCCCCACGAGCCAAAGTTGGTCAGGGCGTAGGCGACGAGGTAGAACAGTCCCGCCGCGACCGAAACCGATTGGACTTCCTGGCTGCCGAAAGGCACGAAAGCCATCAGGATGTACCCGGCATGGGCAATGGACGAGTAGGCCAGCAGGCGCTTGATGTTGGTCTGCGAGATGGCCAGCAGGTTGCCGACGACCATCGTCAGGGCGGAGAGCGCCCACAGGATGGGGGTCAGGTCAGCGGCGAGGCTGGGGAAGGCCAGCGAGAAGACCCGCAGCAGGGCGGCGAATCCGGCGATCTTGGCCCCGGCGGCCATGAAGGCCGTCACGGCGGTCGGCGCGCCCTGGTAGACATCCGGCGTCCACATGTGGAAGGGGACCGCGGCGACCTTGAAGCCAAAGCCGACCAGGATGAGCGCCGCGCCGACGATGAGCAGGGTCAGGTTGGCGGTGCGGGCCGCCACTGCGCTGACGATGGCGCTCAAGGCGGTTGCTCCGGTCGCGCCGTAGACCAGGGCGATGCCGTAGACGACGAACCCGGCCGCGAACGCGCCAAGCAGGAAGTATTTCAACCCGGCTTCTTCCGAATCCACTTTGGGACGGGCGAAAGCTGCCAGCACGTAAAGCGGGATGGAGAGCAGTTCCAGCGCCAGGAAGACGATCACCAGGTCGGCGGCCTGGGCCATGAGCATCATGCCGGTCACGCTGAACAGGATCAGGCTGTAGAACTCGCCGCGCTCCAGTCCCATGCGCTTGACGTAGCCATAGGCCAGGCCAATAGCGAGCATGGCGCTAACCAATAAAAGCGCATTGACAAAGGTCGAAAACCCGTCCAGGGTGATCATGCCGCTGAACCCGGCGCCGGAATCGCCCAATTGCGCCAGGGTCAGGTCGAGGGTCAGGGCCAGGCCGAAGACGGCGAGCAAGGCCGTCCAGCCTTTGCGTCCCTTCGGGATGAACAGGTCCACGATGAGCAAGGCGCAGGCCCAAACCGTCAGCACGATCAACGGGAGCAGGGTATTGAAATCGGATAGTGTCATAAGCACCCTTTCAGGTAGCTATCAGCTTTCAGCGGTTAGCTGTCAGCAAAAGCTGAACGCTGACGGCTGACCGCTTTAATGCATCGCCGCCTGGAGAATGGCGACCAGTTTATCAACCGACGGGGCTATCAAGTTGAAGAACGGCTGGGGATAGAGGCCGATCCAGAAGATGAAGACCAGCAGCGGGACCAGGGTGATGATCTCGCGGGCATTCAGGTCGCGCAGGGCGTGTCCGTGCTTTTTGACTTCTTCCACGATCGAGCCTTCGGGGCCGAGGAACATCTTCTGGAACATATAAAGGATGTAGACGGCAGCCATGATGACGCCTGCCGCAGCAAACCCGGCGAACAGGACCGATCCCAGCACGCCGCTACCCGCGCCCCAGGCCCCGAGCAGGATGGTGAACTCGCCGACGAAGCCGTTCAGGCCGGGCAGGCCCATCGAGGAGAGGGCCACGATCAGCATCAGCGTGCCGAAGACCGGGGTGATCTTCCACAGGCCGCCGTAGACTTTCAGGTCACGGGTGTGGGTCTGTTCGTAGATCATGCCGACCAGGAGGAATAAAGCGCCGGTGCTCAGGCCGTGGTTGATCATTTGCAGGATGCCGCCCTGGATGCCCTGCGGGTTCATGGCGAACAGGCCGAGCATGACGAAACCCAGGTGGCTGACCGAGGAATAGGCAACCAGTTTCTTGGCATCGCCCTGGGCATAGGAGACTGCCGCGCCGTAGATGATGCCGATCACGGCCAGGAGAGCCATCCACGGGGCAGCCTGGATGGCAGCCTCGGGGAAGAGCGGCAGGTTGAAGCGGATGAAACCATACGTGCCCATCTTCAGCAGGACACCGGCCAGGATCACCGACCCGGCGGTCGGGGCTTCGACGTGGGCGTCCGGGAGCCAGGAGTGGAGCGGCCACATCGGGACTTTGATGGCAAAGGCGGCGGCGAAAGCAATGAAGAGCCACAACTGGATGTCCGCCGGGATGCCGCCCAACGCGATCAATTCAGGCACCGAGAAGGACCCTTGCTGGATGCCGAGCCACAGGATGGCAAGCAGCATCAGGATCGAACCGGCCATGGTATAGAGGAAGAACTTGATCGCGGCGTAGATGCGGCGCGGTCCGCCCCAGATGCCGATCAGGAAATACATCGGGACCAGGGTGAATTCCCAGAAGATGTAGAACAGGAACAGGTCCTGGGCCATGAACACGCCCAACATGCCGACTTCCAGCAGGGTGAAGAAGAGCATGAAGTCCTTGACCCGCTCCTCGACCGCGGTCCAGGTGGACAGGATCGAGATCGGGGTCAGGAAGGTGGTCAGCAGGACGAGCAGGATGCTCAGGCCGTCCACCGCCAGGTGGTATTCGATGTTCCAGCCGGCGACGGCGATCCACGGGTAACGGGCAGCCAGTTGCAGGTCCGGGTTGGAGGCGTTGAACAGCGACAGCACCCAGAGCGAGATGCCGAAAGTCGCCAGGGAGGTGATCAGCGCCGTCCAACGCAGCAGGTTCTTGTTCCCGGACGGCAGGAGCAGGAGGACGAGCACACCCACCAGCGGGAAGAAGGTAACGAGCGTCAGGGGTTCGAGAAAAAAGTCCATAGTTTATCCTCGTTGGAATTCGTTGAACGTTCAACGTTCAACATTATTTCAACAGCAAGTAACCTAGAATGAGAACGACTCCCAGCAGTACAGACAAAGCGTAACTGCGGACGAAACCATTTTGAATACGGCGCAAGCTGGCCGAGACTTCCTTCGTCCATTCGCCGAGACCGTTGGCGAAGGCGTCAATGCCCTTCTGGTCAGCATATTCATTGAGAGCAACGTTGCTGAGCCAGTTATACGCGCCCGCAATGACCTTCTCGTGGAACCAGTCGTGCCAGAAGCGCCAGTCAATCACATCGGCCAGGAATTTGGAGATGCGGACGTAGTTATCCAGGAAAACCGCCTTGTAGCCTTCGTCCACGAACCACTTGTTTTCCATGCCGGTGAAGAGCAGGCCGAGCGGTTTCTTGAGCGGATCGGGCTGTCCGGCCTTGAGCGGGTTGCGCCCGTAGATGAGCCAGGAGATCACGATGGCTGCCAGCGCCAGGGCCGTAGAAATGAGCGCCACGCTCATCACGAACTCGCCCGCGTGGACTTCGATGGTGTGCTCCAGCCATTCGGTGAAGGTGTGCAGGCCGGGCAGGTTCAACGCGCCGCCGACAATGGACAGGAACGCCAGCACCATGAGCGGGACCGTGATGACCGGCTTGCTCTCCTCGGCATGGGCCGCGGCTTCGTGGCGGGGTTCGCCGAAGAAGACCATCCAGATCTGGCGGCCCATGTAAAAGGCGGTGAAAAAGGCGGCGATGGTCAACAGCCAGTAAACCCCGGTATAGCCTTCCCTGAACGCGTCGGCCAGGATCTCGTCCTTCGACCAGAACCCGGCGAAGGGGAAGATGCCCGCCAGGGCCAGCGTGCCGATCAGGTAGAGCCAGAAAGTCACGGGCATGGTCTTGCGCAGGCCGCCCATGTTGCGCATGTCGCCAGGATCGAAGACTTCTTCGGGATGACCGGAGTCCAAAGTCTCCTGACTTCGGGCATCCGATTTCGCCCCTGCGTGTCCAAAGTCTGGAGACTTTGGAGTCCCATGCCCATGATGGGCTAAATGGTGATGACCACGCTCAAGTCCGAGGATGACCGAGCCGGCCGAGAGGAAGAGCAGGGCCTTGAAGAAGGCATGGGTCACGAGGTGGAACATCCCGGCCACGAACGCCCCCATCCCGACCGCCGCGACCATGAACCCGAGTTGGGAGATGGTCGAGTAGGCCAGGACCTTCTTGATGTCATACTGCCCGACGGCAATCGTCGCGGCGAAGAGGGCCGTCGCCGCGCCGGTCATGGCGACCACGTACTGCGCTTCGGGGACCAGGGTGTAGAGCGGGGCCGAGCGGGAGATCAGGTACACGCCCGCCGTGACCATCGTGGCGGCATGGATCAGGGCCGAGACCGGGGTCGGGCCGGCCATCGCGTCCGGCAGCCAGACGTAGAGCGGGATCTGGGCCGATTTCCCGGCCACGCCGACCAGCATGAAGAGCGTGATGAGCACGATAAGTTCAGGCGAGGCAGATTCGGCGGCTGTGAAGACCGTATCGAAATCGAAAGATTTGAAAGCCCAGAACATCAGGAACCCGGCGATCAGGAAACCGAGGTCGCCGATGCGGTTGGTGATGAAGGCTTTCTTGGCCGCGTTGGAGTTGGCCCACGACGAGCGGCCGAGGGTGTCCATGTCATACCAGAAGCCGATCAGCAGGAACGAGCACAGGCCCACGCCCTCCCAGCCAACGAACAGCATCAGGTACGAGTCGCCGCTGACCAGGATCATCATGGCGGCGATGAACAGGTTCAGGAAGACGAAAAAGCGCTGGTAACGTTTCTCGTCCTTCTTGAAACGCACGTCCTCGTGCATGTACCCGATGGCGTAGATGTGGATCAGCGTCCCGACGCCGGAGACGACCAGCATCATCGTGGTCGAGAGCGAATCCACTCGGAAGGTCCAATCGAGAATCAAGGCTTGCCCTGAACCTGTCGAAGGGTCGCCGATGTGCATCCACTGGGCCAGGAAGACGGACTCCCCGTGACCGCCGCTGGCGTAGACAGACCAGGCCAGCAACGCCGAGACGACGAAAGCGGCCCCGGACGCCAGGCTGGCCACCGTCCCGACGGCGGTCTCGCCCCAGGCGCGTTTCAGGAACCAGCCGCCGAAGATGACGTTGACCAGCAGTCCGAGCACCGGGGCAAAGACGAGCCAGGGGGCCAGGGAAAAAAAGTTCGTTGAAATTGATTCACTCAGGAGCATAATTTCTCCGTATGTGTAGCGTGTTCCGTATCCCGTTATGACAACACGGAGCAAGCACCACGCAACACTATCCTTTCAGGCTGCTCATCTGGTCCACGTCAATGCTGTGCTTGGACTTGAAGATGGCCACGATCAGCGCCAGGCCGACCGCCACTTCCGCCGCCGCGACCGCGATGACGAAGAAGACGATGATCTGTCCATTCAGTTGCTGGTAGGTGTTGGCAAAAGAGACGAAGGCCAGGTTGGCCGCGTTCAGCATCAACTCGACCGACATAAAAATGATGAGCGCGTTGCGGCGCGCAAGCACGCCCAGCGCGCCCATGGTGAACAAGATCGCAGAAAGAACGAGGTAGTAAATTTCAGGAACCATAGTGATCTCAGGAATTTTACGTTTTACGCTTCACGTCTTACGTACTACGCTTTACTCCCGCTCTCCTTTCTCTCTTTTGGTCAATACGATCGCGCCCACCATCGCCACCAGCAGCAGGATGGAAGTCACCTCGAACGGCAGCAGGTACTGGTTGAACAGGGCCATGCCCAGCCTTTGCAGTTCGCCCAGGGTGTTGACCGTTTCGGCGGGCGGGATGATGTCCGCGGCGGGTTTGGCGCGCAGAATGAGCAAATAAGCGGTTTCAGCCACCAGGACAGCAGCCAACCCAATTGCCAGCGGACGCTGCCAGGGCAGGACTTTGATCGGGGCCAGTTGTTCCGCGCCGAGCAGCATGATGACGAACAGGAACAACACCATAATGGCCCCGGCGTAGACCGTGATCTGGGCCATGGCGATGAACGGCGCGCCCAGCAGCAGGTAAAAGACCGCGATCGAGGCGAAGTTCAGCACCAGGAACAGGGCCGAATAGACCGCGTTGCGGCTGAACAACATCCCGGCCGCGGTGGCGACGGCTACCAGGGCGAGTATCAGGAAAAGGATCAGGTCAACAGTCATAAGCACCTTTATCGAAGAGAGTAGAGAACAGAGCGCGGAGAATAGTTACTGCCCTCTAATATCTACTCTCTAATCCTCTAGTCTTTCGGATTCTCCATCTGCGGCACCGAGCGGGTATAAACGCCCGGTTCGACCGTCTGCGGGGTGGTCGGCCGGCCTTCGGAAGCGGGTTCCAGCAACAGGTCCTTGGTGTAAATGGCGTCGTGGCGGTCGGTGAAGGACAGTTCGTAGTTGTCGCCCAGCACGACGGCCTCGGTCGGGCAGGCGTCCTCGCAGAAGCCGCAATAGATACAGCGCAGCATGTTGATCTCGTAGGTGCTGGCGTAGCGTTCGCCGGGGGAGTAGCGCTCCTCGTCGGTATTCTCGGAGGCCTCGACGAAGATCGCGTCCGCCGGGCAGGCCGCGGCGCACAGGGAACAGCCGATGCACTTCTCCAGGCCGTTGTCGTAGCGTTTGAGCACGTGCCGCCCGCGGAAGCGCGGCCGGACCTCCCGCTTTTCTTCCGGGTAGGAGGTCGTTACCGGCCCTTCCAGGAGCATCTTGAACGTGGTCAGCAGGCCGCGTCCCAATTCTTTAAGCATAAGACTTCCTCCTCAGCGAGCGGTCCACCATTAAAGTTGCAATCCAGCCCGCAATCAAAGACAGCACCGGGATGATCGCCATCAGCCAGGGATTGCCCATCGTATCGGCCAGCAGGATACCGGTCGCGGTGATGAAGACCAGGGCCAGGGCCAGCGGGAGCATCACCTTCCATCCGAAAGCCATCAGCCGGTTGTAGCGGATGCGCGGCCACGACGCCCGCACCCAGATCATGAAAAAGAGCAAAATGATGATCTTGATTGCCATGTACAGCGGACCAAGCCAGGGAAATCGGTCCACGCCCGGGCCGAGATAACCGCCGAAGAACAGGGTGGTCATGATGGCGCTGATGACGATCATCTTCTGGTACTCGGCCATGAAGAACAGGGCGAACTTCATCCCGGAATATTCGGTATGATACCCGGCCACGATCTCCTGCTCGGCTTCGGGCATGTCGAACGGATGACGGTTGACTTCAGCCAGGGTGGCGATGAAGAACAGGATCGCACCCACCGGCTGGATCACGGCGAACCACGTCACCTCGCGCTGCGCCTCGACGATCTCCACCAGGCTCATCGAACCGGCCATCAGGATCACGACCACGAAAGACAGGCCGAGAGTCAATTCATACGAGATCATCTGGGCCGAGGAGCGCAGCCCGCCCATCATGGCGTACTTGTTGTTCGACGACCAACCCGCCAGCACGATGCCGTAAACCGCAATCGAGGCGATGGACATCAGGTACAGGATGCCGACGTTGATGTCGGCCACATATTGATTGAACGTCTGCCCGAACAGGGTCACCGGCGGCCCCCAGGGGATGACTGCCGCGATCACAATCGAAGGCACCATCGTCACGACCGGGGACAGGAAAAAGACCAGTTTGTAGGCATTGTCCGGGGTCAATTCTTCCTTGAAGATCAACTTGACCGCATCGGCCATCCACTGCATCAACCCTTGCGGCCCGGCCCGGTTCGGCCCCAGACGCGACTGGATGAACGCCAGCGCCCGGCGTTCGTAATACGTCAGGTAGCCGAAGCCGATCAGCAAGGTGAAGATCAATACCAGGGCTTTGATTAACCATTCCCAGATCATAAATGCCTCTCTACACTTTTTTCAGCCCGGCCACGACCGGCCCGGAGATCGGCAGGCCCATGCCCCGCGGCAGGAGCGCCACCGAAGCCGAAACCGTCTCGTCCAGGAGCACCGACACCTGCGCCGTCGTCCCGTTCAGGCTGATTTCGACCAGCTCGCCCGCGCCCGCCCCCAGCCGTTTGGCCGCTTCGGGATGCAGGGTCACGGTCGCTGCGCCGATGTGACTTTCCAATAATTTCGAGGATCGGACGGTGAGGCCCTGGTCGTACAGTTTCGTCACCGGGACGGCCAGCCACTGGCCCTCCTTCGGGCGCAGCTCCGTCTCTTCCTGGACCCTGGGCCGGCTGGCCGTTTCGCCGCGCTCCCCCCAGCCGACGAGGTGCGCGCCCAGTCCCCGGGTGTTCTCATAAGTTGTGCCGCCGTAATACATATCACCGCGGCCCACGACCGGCCACTGCTCGGCGGTCTCGGCCAATATTTCGTAAGTCAGCCCCGCGAAGGCCTCGACCGTTACGACCAGGTTCTCGAAGACCTGCCCGGCCGAGTCGGCGAGTTCCACGCCCGCCGCGTCCGCGACCAGGGCGGTGATGGCGTAGTCGGCCTGGCTCTCGCCGAAAGCCGGGACCGCCGCATAGAACCGCTGCGCCCGCCGCTCGCCCGACGTGAACGAACCGTCCCGTTCGGTGTAAGCCTGGGCCGGGAGCACCACATCCGCCAAATCAGCAGTCGCAGTCTGGAACAGTTCCTGGGCGATGACGAATTTGGCTTCCTTCAAAGCCGCAGCCAGTTGCGGGTCGTCGCCCGCCGGGTCGGCTGCCACGACATAAACGGTCTTGCCTTTGAGTTCCGAAGAAAGGTCATCAGTTGGGCGGAAACCGATCTCCCAGGCACCCTGGTCGTTGGCTTTCGGCCAGACGCCGATCAGGCCGTTGTTGGGCTTCCCGGCCCGTCCCTGCACCAGTTCTGCGCAAGCCGCCGCCAGGTTGGACGTACCGTTTAGTCCCAGCCCGTCCGAGCCGAACAGCACCACCAGGTTCTCCGCCGAAGTGATCGCCTCGCCAATCTTTTCTTTCTGCTGTAATCCGTTTATCGTCTCGACCTCGTCGCCATACGCATAGCGGACGACGTACTTCGCGAACGCGTCCAGTTTGGTCTCGCGCCCGTTAGCTACGATCACGGTCGCGCCGCGTTTGGCCGCGCCCTTCACCCGCAGGTGCCAGACGGGGGCTTCGTTGTACAGGTCCGAGGCGGCCACCAGGATCGTGGTGCCCGCGCCCATTTCGCCGAAATTCGTCCCCGCGCCGACGCCGAAGCGGGCGGTCAGGTCGCCGCCGCCCATTTGGGTGTAAAGCAGGGCCTTGCCGCCCAGCCCGTCGGCCAGGGATTTCAAGTTGAATAGATCTTCATTGCTCAAGCGGCCCGAGGCCAGCACGACCACTTCGCCGTCCGCGCTTCGGAGTTTGCCTCCCGCGATGGCCGCCGCCTCGTCCCATGAGGAGGCTTCCAGTTTGCCGTTCTTCTTCACCAACGGCCTGGACAATCGAGCCCCGTTTTCAGTGTAGTGATAGGCAAAGCGGCCTTTATCGCAGAGCCAGATTTCGTTGACCTGTTCGTTCTGGCGCGGCATGACCCGTTTGATCACGATCCGCCCGTCAGCTTTGGCCTCGCGGCGGGTGTTGAAGACGATATTGCAACCCACCGGGCATTGCCCGCAAACCGAAGCTGTGGATTTGAGTTCCCAGGTCCGCGCCCCAAAGCGGAAATCAGACGTGGTCAGCGCCCCGACCGGGCAGATGTCGGTTGTGTTGCCGGAGAAGACCGAGTCGAAGCCGGGGTCGGTGTAGGTCACGATGTCGGTGGCCCGGCCGCGGTTGTAGAACCCGATCACCGGCTCACCGGCGATCTCGTCCTGGAAGCGGATGCAGCGGGCGCACTGGATACAGCGCTCCCGGTCCAGGAAGATCAGGTCGCCGAGCGGGACGCGCTTCTCGAGGTGGAATTTCTCGTCGTACAGGAAACGGCTCTTGCCGGGACCGTGCTCCATGGTCAGGTTTTGCAGCGGGCACTCGCCGCCTTTATCGCAGATCGGGCAGTCCAGCGGGTGGGAGGTCAGCAGGAACTCGACGATCTCGTTCTGCCCCGCTTTGGCCTTCTCGGACATTCCCCTGACGACCATCCCTTCGGATACGGGCGTGGTACAGGCGGTTTCGAGCTTCGGCCCGAACTGGATCTTGGGTTGGCCGTCTTCCAGGACGGGCTGGCCTGTGTTCCGGTCAATGATCGGACGCCCGACCTCGACCAGGCACATGCGGCACATGCCGACCGGCTCCATCTTGGGATGGTAGCAAAAGACCGGGATGTCAATCCCGATTTGTTTGGCGGCATTGACGATCAGCGTCCCAGCC
The DNA here is from genome assembly GCA_002418215.1 of Anaerolineales bacterium UBA5796. GTDB lineage: Bacteria > Chloroflexota > Anaerolineae > Anaerolineales > Villigracilaceae > UBA5796. Next base: position 25,125 of record DIDQ01000083.1, on the reverse strand, counting down.
GGCGCAGTAATTTGTCTGTCATCAATGGTTAGTCTGACTTGTTTTCTCATCAATTCTCTCCAGGCGAGAGTTTATTCAATCGTTTATTTCATCACGATGGATGCCGGCCTGTTTCAGGATTTCCAGTAACGTACCCTGCGGCAGGTCCTTTCGGTGGAAAGGCACAACAACCCTGGCTCTGGTTTCAGGGTGGAAGTAAATTCGATGGCTGCCTTTCGTCCTGTCCAGCACAAAACCTCGTTTTTCCAAAATTTTGATCACTTTTTGCGGGGTCAGTGCAGGAACTTTAGACATAAGCGTTCAGCGTGAGGGTGTATTCGAAAATGTTGTCTTCGTTGGGAACCGCCTCGCCGTGCGCTTTGAGACTTTCCAAATACAATTCAATGGCCTCCTTGACCATTTCCATCGCTTCTTCGAGCGTTTCTCCAAAGGAGACGCAGCCAGGCAGTGTAGGAACGATGGCAGTATAACCGCCTTCAGATTCCTTCCTGAAAAAGACACGATAACTCACAGTCATAGCAACCTCCAAAACGAAAACGGCTTAGACTCTCGTTTTCACACTAAAATCTTCCGGGAACCGTTCGATGCCTGTCACAACTGCCATGGTCGCAAACTCGCCCAGGGCGCACAGGCACTTGCCCTGCATCTGGCGGGCCACGCTGTTCAATAATTCGACATCCGAGGCGTCACCCTGACCGGAATGGATGCGCTCGGTCAGGTGCTGCATCCAGTAGTTGCCTTCGCGGCAGGGGGTACATTTGCCGCAAGATTCATGCTTGAAGAAGTGAATGGTCTTGTTGACCACCCAGTCAATGCCGATGGTGTCATCCAGTACGATAACGGAAGCAGACCCCAGGTCCCCGCCCAGGGTTCGGACGCTGGCGTAATCCATCGGGGTATCGAGGGCTTTCTCGTCCGCAACGATAATGGAGGAGGACGCGCCCGCAGCCATGATCCCTTTGACGGGGCGGTCATCAATGATCCCGCCGCCGTGGGTGTAGATGAGTTCGCGGAACGTGGTTCCGAAGGGCAATTCGTAGTTGCCGGGCTTCTTGACCCGCCCGGACAGGCTGAAAACCTTGACCCCGGCGCTGTCCGCCGTGCCGAGGGACTTGTACCAGTCTGCGTCGTTTTCGAGGATGAGCGGCACATTGGTCAGGGTTTCGACATTGTTGACCACGGTCGGCTTGCCGTACAGTCCGAACGAAGGCGGGAACGGCGGGCGCAGGCGGGGCTGGCCGCGCTTGCCTTCGATGGATTCGAGCAGGGCGGTCTCTTCGCCGCAGATGTAAGCCCCCGCGCCCAGGTGGGTGTAGATACGCAGGGAGTAATCTGTGCCGAAGAGTTTGTCACCCAGGAAACCGGCTTGCTCCATCTCTTCGATCTTCTGGTCGAGGAATGCCGCCACCTGCCAGAACTCGCCGCGCAGGTAGACGTAAGCGGCATTCGCGCCGACCGCGTAGGAGGCGATGGCCACGCCTTCCAAAAACTGGAAGGGGTTGCCCTCCATGATCTCGCGGTCCTTGAAGGTCCCCGGCTCCGACTCGTCGGCATTGGCGACCACGTAGTGCGGCCAGTTGTTGTTGTCCATGAAGCCCCACTTCATGCCGGTGGGGAAGCCTGCCCCGCCGCGCCCGCGCAGCCCGGAGTTCTTGACCACAGCGGTCACTTCTTCGGGTTTCATGCCGGTCACGGCCTTCTTGAAGGCCGCGAACCCGCCGTTGCGCTGGTAGACCGGCAGGGTATTCAGTTCGGGAATGTCCCGGTGACGGAGGATGATATGTGCCATAAGTCTCTATTCTGCCAGGGGAATAATTTGTCCTTCTCGGCGAGCAATATCAATGATGAAACTGGTGTTATCTTCTTTGAACTGCCGTTCGCCGACAGCTATTGGTTCGATGCGAGTATCAACATCTGCAGCGACATGCCAGAGCAAATCAATATCCTTGCGTTTCTTTTTCAAATCAAAGCGTGGGGAAATCACCAACAGATCAATGTCACTCCACTCGTGTGGTTTGCCGGTTGCATACGAACCAAACAAAACTCCAGCTTTTACAGGAACGCCCTGTTCAGCTAATGCAAGCAAGTATTTCTTGACCACTTTTACAACAGACTTTTCAACCATTCAAACGTTCCTTTCGCCCGTTGCAAATAATTTTTTGCCTCTGTGAGGGTTGGTGGAGCCATAAGCATATCTGAATAACGACCTTCGATGTTGAACTCATTGATTTCTGCTAAAACTTGTTTGTGCTCTTTGCTTAAAGGCAGTTCAGTCAACTCTGCCAGTCGAGGTAGATTATGGATGTGAGGCGGCGATACTTTCTTCTCAAGCCATATATGTGCTTTGATAATCTTTTCCAACGTCAAATGCACAAAAAACAGGCCAAACAATATGCGGTGGTCACGTTGAATCAAATCTTGCGCCGCTTCCCAGGCTTCATCTGCACCTTTGCGCCAGTGCGCTACTTGTTTTTCGATATCTAAATCTGCCATCGCAAAGATTCGCTTGCCTGCACATTGCAGGCGCTACGCAACACTCTTCTTGAGCGCCTCGATCAGTTCCAGGGTCTTATCCACAGTCATATTCTCGTGATAGTTGATGCCATCCGATCCCTGGGTCTGGAGCATGGGGGCCTTGTCGCAGGCCGCCAGGCACATCACCGCTTCGACCGTGACCAGACCATCTTCGGTCGTCTCACCGACCTTGACGCCCAGGTTGCCGCACAATTCTTCAATAAATTTGTCGGCGCCGCGCAACGCACAGGGCAGGTCGGTGCAGACCTGCATCCGGTATTTGCCGGCTTTTTCGTCGTGGTAGAGGGTGTAGAAGCCGACGATCTCGGCCACCTCGGTGACTTTGATGCCCAGCATCCCGGCGATCTCTTCCATGGCGCCTTTGGTGATGAAGCCTTCCTCACGCTGGGCCAGGTAGAGCAACGGCATGACCGCCGAGCGTTTCTGTTCCGGCGGGTATTTGGCAAAAATTTTCTGGATCTCTTGTGGATATTTTTCAGCCAGGCTCATCGGTCAATATCTCCCAGGACGAAATCAATGGAACCGATAATCGCGATCAGGTCGGCAACCAGGTGGCCCTTCGAAATGACGGGCAGCACGCCCAGGTTGTCGAAGGACGGCGTGCGCATGTGGACCCGGTAAGGCTTCGGGCCGCCGTCGCCTTCCAGGAAAACGCCCAATTCGCCGCGCGGCCCCTCGACTGCCGAGTAGATCGAGGCTTTGGGCGCGTCGAAACCCTCGGTCCACAATTTGAAGTGGTGGATGAGCGCTTCCATGCTGACGCCGATCTCGGAGCGGGGCGGCGGGACGAACTTGCGGTTGTCGCTGCGGACGGGACCCATCGGCAGCTTGTCCAGGGCCTGTTCGACGATCTTGAGCGATTCGCGCATTTCCTGGACGCGCACCAGGTAACGGGCATAGTTGTCGCCCTCGGTGCGCACCGGGACGATGAAATCGTATTGCTCGTAGCCCATGTAGGGACGGGCTTTGCGTAAGTCCCAGTCCACGCCGCTGGCGCGCAGGATGGGGCCGGTTACGCTGTAGCTGAGAGCAGTTTCCTTCGTCAGCACGCCGATACCCAGCAACCGGTCCAGCAGGAGCGGGTTCTTCGTCAGCAGGGCTTCGTATTCATCTATCCGCTTTGGGAAGATCTTGATGAAATTGCGAACCGCGTCCTCGAATTCGACCGGCACGTCCCGCCAGACGCCGCCGGGGCGGAAGTAGGTGGTCATCATGCGCTGGCCGGAGACCAGTTCGAGGATGTCGAGGATGATCTCGCGTTCGCGGAAGGCATACATGAACATGGACATGGCCGCCAGGTCGAGGGCATGAGTGCCGATCCAGACCAGGTGCGAGGCGATACGCTGCAACTCGGTCAGGATGACCCGGATCCCCTGGGCGCGGACCGGCACGTCCAGGTCAACCAGTTTTTCGACCGCCATGCAGTAAGCCAGGTTGTTGCCGACTGTGTTCATGTAATCCAGGCGGTCGGTCATCACTTCGGCCTTCTGGTAGGTCTTGGCCTCCATGTTTTTCTCGATGCCGGTGTGCAGGTAGCCGATGTCTGGGATGCAGTTGATCACGATCTCGCCGTCGAGTTCCAACAGCAGGCGCAGCACGCCATGGGTTGCCGGGTGCTGCGGACCCATGTTGAGCAGCATGGTCTCGCCTTCGACGGCTCGCTCCGAGACGAGATGCTTCAATTCGTCAACAGTAACTTCTTGGAGTTGGGTCATATCAGTTTACTGCCTTTATCGTTTTGTAATCCTCGCCAAAGATGAGCGCCGGGGAGAGCACGTTCAATTTTCCCACGTGCTCGCGCAATTGCGATTGGACCATAGCCTTGGTCGATTCTTTGGACGAGAAATGCGTTACCAGGAATTCCAAAATGGAATTGACTTCAGAATGTTCTATTTGGGTCGCCAGTTCGAGCGCCTCGTCAAGAGTCTTGACTTCCCGGTTCAGGCCGTTCACCAACTGTTGGGTGAGCATGGCGCTCTCGTAGATGGATGGATCAGCCGGCGCAGCAAGCTGGTCGGCGGTCAATTGTTTAGACAGGTTGAGCAGCAAGTTGGCGTGGAAATCTTCTTCACGGGAATACCCGAGCCAAAAGGAGGCCGCTTTTGAAGAGGCTGCGAACAGCGTGTGCCAATCGGCATACAACGCCTGGATTTGCCTTTCCAGCGCCGTAGACAACTCGAACAAATCTGCGATGGTGGGCTGCATTGAAAGGTTATTCCTTCGGACCGGGCTTTTGCAGGCTGATTTCTTCGAAATTGAAACTGAACTGCGGTTCTTCGTAACCCAGGGGGTAATCCTTGCGGAGGGGGTGGCCTTCCCAATCGAAAGGCATCAGGATCCGGCGCAGGTCAGGATGGCCTTCGAACGTGATGCCGAACATATCGAAGATTTCGCGTTCACGCCAGTTGGCGCTGCCATACACACCGCTCACGGTCGGGACGCTGGGGCTGGCTCCCGCGACCGGGACGCGGATCTGCAGCGACAGATCCCGCGAGACCGAGGTCAACTGGCAGATCACGTTGAAGCGCGGGTCTTCCCCCTCCGGCCAATAATCCACAGCCGTCATGGCCGACATCAGTTCGAACGACTCATTATCCCGCAAGTGGGTCAGCGCATCCACGATCTGCGCGGGCGCGATGAACACATGCACCTCGCCGCGGAACTCTTCCACTTTGTTGACCTCGAATTTTTCTTGCAGAGTCTGGACGATGGATCGAAGCGTGTTTTCCATAAGTTGTTACCCGGGCTTACGCCGCATCCTTGATCTTTTCAGCCTGCACTTTTTCGTACAGGGTCACCACCGCGTGGATGAGCGATTCGGGGCGCGGCGGGCAGCCGGCCACGTAGACATCCACCGGCACAAGTTCATCCACCCCCTGGTGAATGGCATAGTTATTGAACACACCGCCGCAAGAAGCGCAATCGCCCATGGCGATCACCCACTTGGGTTCGGGCATCTGGTCGTACAGACGCCGCAGGACAGGCCCCATTTTCCTCGAGACGCGTCCGGCCACGATCATCAGGTCCGATTGGCGCGGGCTGGCGCGCATCAATTCCATACCGAAGCGGCTCATGTCGTAATCAGCGGCCTGGGCGGCCATCATCTCGATGGCGCAGCAGGCCAGGCCGAAGAGCATGGGCCACATGGCGCGCGTCCTCGCCCAGTTGACCACCGTTTCAAGGGTGGTGGTCACGATCCCCATATCACCGAGTTTTTGTTCTACTCCCATTCCAAGGCTCCTTTCTTCCAGGCATAAATGTAACCGACCAATAAGATTGCGATAAAGACAGCCATCTCGATCAGCCCGAACAGGCCGAGCTGCCTGAAGACGATTGCCCAGGGCAGGAAGAACACCACTTCGATGTCGAACAGGATGAACAATACCGCGATCAGGTAAAAACGCACCGGCATCCGCCGCGTGCCCGGCCCGTAGGGCGTCATGCCCGATTCGTAGGGCATTGATTTTTCTTCCATCTTTTTCTTCGGGCCAAAGAGTTCCCCCAGTCCGATGGCGATCAAGGCAACTATGACCGCTAAAACTATCAAGGTAGCGATAGCAATGTACTCAAAAAGCATAATCAGCCTCTTTAACTTATTGAGTCTCCGGGATTATAGTGAGAAAGCCCGGATTTTTGGGTGAAGTAGGCGCAATGCGCCCGCCTCATCCAAAAATCCGGTACCCTCCACCTCAATTCCTAAAGAACCAAATCATAGGACTTGTGTATCGAAGCACAAGTATATCATAGTTGATTTTTTGGAAAAACCTAAGTATCGTTTTTCACAATAAGGGGTGATTTATGGACAAAAAAAGCCCGATGAATGTCACCGGGCCTGGAAGTTTCGCAGGATTGTCACCTTGAGTCCTTCGACAAGTTCAGGATAAACTCTGCGAAGGGTCTCCTCATAGTTGCGAGAGATGCTTCACGTTATTCAGCATGACATAGAGGAGTATGCGATCAGGTCAAATAATCCCTTAACTGGCGGCTGCGGGTTGGGTGGCGCAGCTTCCTCAGCGCCTTGGCCTCGATCTGGCGGATGCGCTCGCGGGTCACGTTGAAGTAGCGGCTGACTTCCTCCAGGGTATGGTCCTTGCCGTCTATCAGGCCGAAGCGCAGTTCCAGCACCTGGCGTTCGCGCTCCGAAAGGGCCGCCAGCGCGTTCTGGACCTGTTCGCGCAGCATCTCGCGGGCCGCGGCGTCCATCGGTTCGAGGGCGTCGTCATCCTGGATGAAATCGCCCAACTGGCTGGAATCCTCGTCGCCGACCGGGCCTTCGAGCGAGACCGGCTCCTCGGCAGAACGCAGGACACGCTCCACTTTGGAGGCCGCCACCTCCCACTGGCGCTGGATGATCGGCGAAAGCGGCGTCCCTTCCGACTGGGAGCGCAGGATGGCCTTGACATCCTTCGGCTCCAGGTAGCCGGATTCGAGGGCCAGCTCCTCGATCGTCGGATCGCGGCCCAGCTCCTGGGTCAGGGTGCGCTGGACGCGCAGCAGACGGGTGATCGTCTCGAACAGGTGGACCGGGATACGGATGGTGCGGGCCTGCTCCGCAATCGAGCGGTTAATGGACTGGCGGATCCACCAGGTGGCGTAAGTGCTAAACTTGAACCCGCGCCGCGGGTCGAACTTGTTGACCGCCCGCAGCAGGCCCAGGTTCCCCTCCTGGATCAGGTCGAGGAACGAGATGCCGCGTCCCAGGTAGCGTTTCGCCACGCTGACCACCAGCCGCAAATTGGCCCGGATCAAGGCATGGCTGGCTTGTTCGGCCTCGGCGGCCGTCGCTGTGGCGGCCTCGTTCAGAACGTTTTCATCCGGGATCTTCAGGTAAAGCGTGCGCATCACCGGCAATTTACCATGCTGGCGGGTAAACCCGAGCAACCATTCGGCGTAAGAAGGCGGCAGCAGGTACATGCACAGGTAAACGCTGTACGCCTGGCGCACCAGGCCGTCCCACAACTGGTCCCGGCCCCACAGGTCGTTGTCGAGGTAGGAGCGCAGGTAAGACGGCGCATCCGTTTCCGGCATTGTGCGCAGGGCCTGGGCCTCAGACAATACCAATCCCAGGTCGGGCAGGCCTGCTTTGAGCCACTTGGAATCCTCGACCAGCCGCTCCCAGGCGGTCAGCATCTCGTTGACCACAGCCCGGTAGCCCACCAGCAGCGGGGATTCGTCTGCCCGCCCGGGCCGGCGCTGGAAGGATTTCAACATGCGCAGGCCCTCGATCAGGGTCGCCAGCCGGAACTCGCTGTCGGCGTCCAGCAGCTTGACCTGGCCGATCTCGCGCAGGTACAGCCGCACCGGGTCTTCGGAGAGTTCCATCACCAGGTGCGGGTTCGAGACCAGCTCCAACGGGTCGTCCACGTCTTCCGCGGCGTCGTCGGTCAGTTCTTCGGGGTCAACGTCAATGTTGGCGTCCAGGTCCGGCTCGACTTCGACCTCGTCATCCGCATCCGGCAGGATATCCTCCATATCGGATTCAGGCTCGTCATCCGGGCCTGGCATGGGATTTTCGGAGAGTTCGGCCACTGGTTTGGCTTTACGCGGCATTGAATCACTCAATTCGTCTTGCGGCCAGAGACTTGCTGGCCTTGTCGAGGTCTCGCAGCAGGCGCATGTGCTGCGCTGCCAATTGCTGGTAGTCGCGCAAGGTATTGATATCGTCCTGCTGCTGGGCGTTTTCCTGCAAAAAACGCAACTGGTTCAGGCTTTCATTCGAGGCCATCTTCCGCAACGTCTTGACCATCCTGAACAACTCTTCGAGCAACCGGTCGTCTCGCGTGCCGAGTCCGGCAGCGTCTTTGGTCAGGTCGTTATAAAGTACCTGTAAATCATCTGTCAGGTTGTCAATCACAAACCGATGCGGGTCGGCCACATCCTGCTCCGCCGACTGGCGGATCAGCCCCAGCAGCATCTGGTGGTCAGTATACCCGAAATCATCGAAGGACAGGGCGCTCAAACCGCCCTCCTGCAAAACCCGGTCGAGGCGGCAGAGCAGTTCGGGCTTGTTGAGCAGGATGCCCAGACAGGCCGATTCGAGTTTTTGGGATGGATTGACCGCAACCGCGGCCGGAGCGGACTCCACCGGCTGCTCCTGGACCCGGGCCTGGCGGCCGCGCCCCCGCCCCACGCGTGGACTTTGGGCCGGCGCGGCCATCAACGAGCGTTCGTCCACCCTGAGCAGGCGCGCCAGTTGCTGGCGGTAGGTGTCGCGTTCGACCGGGTTGGGCAGGTCTTCGATCAACGGCACGACCTGGGCCGCGATCTGCGACTTGACCTTCGGCTCGGTGATGTCCTGCTCGGCGACCAGCGTCTCCATCACATGGGTGACGATGGGCTTGGCCTTTTCGAGGATTCTCGCCCACTCCGCTGGGTCGCGGGCGACGATCTCGTCCGGGTCGAGTTCATCGGGGATGGCGGCCACTCTCAAATCCGCTTGCAAACGGGACTCGTGCCTGAGCAAGCCGCGTGCGTCGAAGCCCCAAACGCCCTCCTTATCCATCGCGGAGCGGGCGGCTTCGAGGCCGCGCAACACGGCTTTCTGCCCGGCCGCGTCCGGGTCGAGGGCCAGGACGATCCGGCGGGTGAAGCGTTTGAGCAGGCGCAACTGGTCTTCGGTGAGGGCCGTGCCCATCGGCGAGACGGCGTTCTCGTACCCGGCCTGGTGCAGGGCGATGGCGTCGAAGTAGCCCTCGACGATCACGGCCTGGTCGGCGGCGCGGATCGGCTTGCGGGCGCGGTCGAGGCCGTAGAGCAGGCGGCCCTTGTCGAAGATCGGTGTCTGCGGGGAGTTGAGGAACTTGGGGATGTCGTCGGGGTCCACCACCCGTGCCCCGAACCCGGCCATGCGCCCGCGCTCGTCGCGGATGGGGATCATGATCCGGTGGCGGAATCTGTCGTAGACTCGTGTTGCGTGGTGCGTGGTGCGTGAGGGATCGTCTTCGCGGACAGTGAGGAGACCAGCGTCTATCAGTTCCTGTTCGGTGTAGCCGCGCCCGGTAAAATGCCTGAGGGCCGCGTCCCAGCCGCTCGGAGCGTAGCCCAGGCCAAACGTCTCGATCGTGGCGTCGGTCAGGCCGCGCTTGTCGTGGAGATAAGTCAGCACATCCGGGTTATTCAGCAGGTGGCCGCGGTAGAAGATGACCGCCTCTTCGAGCAGGGTCCGCAGGCGGTCGTACTCCTCGATCTGCTCCTGCTTTTGGGGGGTGAGCGGTTCCAGTTGCACCCCGGCCCGCTCCGCCAGGTGACGGAGGGTCTCGCCGAAATCCCAGCCTTCCTTCTTCATCACGAACTTGAAGACGTCGCCGCCCTCGTTGCACTGGCCGAAGCAGCGCCAGGTGCCGGTCTCGGGCCAGACGACGAAGGCCGGGGTTTTGGTGTTGCTGTGGAAGGGGCAAAAGCCGGTATAGTTGCGCCCGGCGCGGCGCAATTTGACCCCGGCCTCGGAGACCAGGTCAACGATATCTATGCGGGCCTTGACTTCGTCTATGGCAGTCATTTCAGTTTTCAGTATCCAGTATTCAGTGACCGGTAATCAGTGACCAGTATCCAGTGATCGGTTATCAGGCTTGTCATTGCGAGGGCGATGACCTTCCGCCTGAAGCAATCTCCCGTTAGCGAGGAGACGGCTTCGGCGGAACAGCGCCGCCTCGCAGTGACAGATGTGCCTGAATTATAGACTTGTTTGGGGTGATTTGGCAAATCCGGGGAAAGGATTGGGGGAGAAGGCGGAATGTTTAAGGTTGGTCCTGCTTACATGAGAGACCCTGAAGGTTTCCATTGCCATCAGGCAGATTTTCAGGGGAGAATTCGTCGCAAACCAACTGCCCGATTTGCCGGGAAAACCTTTAGGGTCTGCCCCCGCCGGGCCGAAAAGCATGTAAAATACCCCCATGCCCCACACCGAAACCTACATCTCCGTGGATGTCGAGACCGCCGGGCCGAACCCGTCGCAGTACGCGCTGCTGTCCATCGGGGCCTGCGTGGCCCTCGACCCGTCCCAGACTTTCTACGTTGAACTCAAGCCGGATAAATCCGGCTTTACGCCCGAAGCCCTGGCTGTCAGCCAATTGGATTTGGACGACCTGACCCGGCGCGGACTCCTGCCCGAACAGGCTTTGCTCCGCTTCGAGGCCTGGCTCGCCTCCGTCACGCCCCCGGACCGGAAGCCTGTGTTCGTGGCCTTCAACGCTCCCTTCGACTGGATGTTCGTCGCCGAGTACTTCCACCGCTATTTGGGACGCAATCCCTTCGGCCACAGCGCCCTGGACATGAAAGCCTACTTCATGGGCCAGACCGGCGTCGCCTGGGCCGAGACCGGGTTCGCCCAGGTGTCGAATCGCCTCAAGACCCACCACCCGCTGACCCACAACGCCCTGCAAGACGCCCTCGACCAGGCGGTACTGTTCAGGAAGATGTTGGAGAGGTAAGGCGCGAGTGCGTCGCACCTGACCTTTGGCATAATCTCGTTAAGCAAGTTCGCTCCTTGCTAGAAAAATCCCCGTTTAGAAAGGTGCGACGCACCCTCTACACTAAAAAAGGAGAGATAAAATGACCCAGCCAGCCCCCAAACAAGATTTACAGCGCATCATCGAATCCGCCCAACGCCTGGGCGTGGAGCTGGACGAAGGCGAGGCCCTGCAATGGCTGACGGCCATGGCCGCCGAGCAGGGCGAAAGCGCCATCGTCCAGGATGCGCGCACCGGCGTGTTCGGCCACAAAGTGTCCATGCTGGATTTCAGCGACGCCGACCTGGAGCATTTCCGCAAGCTCGGGCGGTTGGTCGAGTTCGCCGACGTGCCGGGAAAAGTCGAAACGGCGCTGGCCCTGTCGGGTTCGGCGGCCCAGTCCAAGATCCAGAGCTATCCCGGCGACGCGGATTACTTCGAGCGGATCAACATCCTGGCTGAATCCCGCGAAGCCGCCTGCCAAATCCTGGCCGAACAGATGCGCCGGAAGGCGCTGGAAACCGTCAAAGGGCCGACCCACCTGTTGATCGAGGTCAAGTTCGGCAACTTCCCGATGGACGTGGTCCGGGACGGCAAACCCAAGCCCAAAGGGAGTCCGATCGCCTGGGGGCCGGATGAGATCGAAGACGGCCAGTTCGACGTGATGCTCCCCGACGGGCAGACCGTCACCATCCGCTGGGAGGACGTGATGCTCGACCCCGGCTGGTGCAAACTCGATTGGGTCGTCTCGGACGGGGTGCGCGGCCAACTGGTCAATGCCAGCAACATGCTCGACGTGACCTGGGAAGCCCCCGACGGCACGATCACGCCCCTGGACGGGTATCTCGACCCGTACTTCCAGGAAATCTACCTCGAGGCCGACTCGGTGCCGATCTTCTCGAAGCTGGCCCAGCACGTCTCAGCCGACGCGCTGGACGAATACGTGGGGCAGTTGGAGAAGGAGGTCAACAAGTACCTGACCAAAGACATCAACTACGGCAAGGCGGCCAAGCGGATGTACAACGTCTTCCGCCTGACCGGGCGTTACGAGGAAGCGGCCTTCATCCGGGAGCTGTTCGACGAGCCGACTTCGATGCTCTACCAGGTCTGGTCGCTGTTCCGCACGATGGAGGAATGCTGCACCCCCGGCTCGGCCATCCCGATCACGGACGTCACCACCCAGGCCGACAACCTGCTGATGTCGGTGATCGAGGCCCTCGAAGGCGACGAGGAGACTGCGGTGGTGCGCCACCTGTTGAAACTGCGCCGCTCGCTCGACAAGCAGGAATCCGGCCAGGAGATGCACGCCGAAGTCGAGGCCGCCCGGGCCGAGGTCATCAACCTGGTCAACAATTTCTTCTTCGAAAAGTTGACCGGGCTGCCGGCGATCAAGGTGTATATGGATGAGTTCGAGAAACACTGAGACCGAGGACCGATGACGGAGGACCGAATCAGCCAATGAAGTAGTCCGCTTGCGTTTCGCTGATCTTGTTTTTGCCACCCACAAGCGATTTGCGAAAAGCCAAACCCAAAAAGCCCGACGATAAAACCGTCGGGCTGCTCTTACGAAGCCGCCTGTGGCGGC
>DIDQ01000083.1:0-12513 GCA_002418215.1 Anaerolineales bacterium UBA5796 | reverse complement strand
GCAGGCTTCGGATGAATAGCACGCGGGCTTGTCACCGTGCGGACGTGGAGTGAGTGCGTAACATCAGTTCCTTATAAAAAAGAAGACCGCCGACATCGGTCAACGGTCTTCCGTCCTCGGTCCTGATTTTAGAACCCTTCCAGTTTGCTCAAATCTGCAATGCCGCTGGACAGATTGGCAACCTGCCCGACCAGCGCTCCGCTTTTACACGGCTACCGGCACAAAAATGTTCGGTCTCGAAGTTATCCTGTCGGCGCTGGATTTCACCCGCGCCAAAACAACTGGTTTCCCCTGTCGCCCATACGTTTTCAACAAGTCAAGATTATATAAAATAATCTCCGGTTCATCTTCGGGCAAAATCACCAATTCGAAGTCATCTGGCAAAACGTCGAACACTTTCGGGTGATCTACCAAGTATTCCATGAGTTGGCCGAGGAGGGCGGTGTTTCACTCGGCAATGTCGCCTGTCGTCATGTTTATCCCGTCTTTGTTTCGACCACTTTCTCTTTCAACCAAAGATTCACCAAAGTCTCCAGGCTGATACCGCGCCGGTGGGCCAATTCTTCTATGTCGGTTAGCAAATCCGGCTCAACAGGGACAGCAACAGAAACACGGAAATCGGCATCGGGCGCGCTCGGATCGTCGAATTCGGTGAAATCGTGTTTATCCCAGAATTCACCTATTTCTTCAAGAGAATCGGTTTTCGAAATCGAACTTTTATTTACGGCCATAAGATTTACGCTCTTTCTGACTCATGTCGCGTGCGCTAATTATAACCGCAGTATTATTCCCGGGTTTGAAAATGAAGAAAACCGAGAGATATCGTCCGCCAAATGTCTGGCCGAAGGCAACATAAACATCTTCATTTTCAGCATACCCTTTTTCAGCAAAGCGGATACGCGGGCTATTCAACAAAGCCTGCCGCACCTCACGCACGGTGACATGATGTTTCGTGACAAGTTTTTCTTCGATGTTTTCAGGGCAGGCAATGAAATCAATCTGCATGAACTAAAACCCTTCCAGTTTGCTCAAATCTGCAATCCCGCTGGACAGATTGGCAACTTGCCCGACCAGCGCCAGCCGGTTGCGCCGCACGGCCTCGTCCTCGGCCATGACCAGCACTTTATCGAAGAACTCATTGATGGCGGGGATGAGGCTCACCACAACCTTCAAGAATTCATCCACTGACGACGGGCGACCGACGACGGACGACTGAATGGCATCAAATAAACCACGTTCAGCCGCTTCAACGAGAGTGCGCTCGTCCACAGTCTTCGGTCCACGGTCTTCGGCCGCGGCAGCCCGAATGATGCGGACGCAGCGGGCGTATCCCGGCAAAATGGAGTCCCAATCGGCGCGCCTGACCCAGGCCTGCAACTGCGCCACGTCCTTTGCCGCGCCCGACGGGTTATCCGATTGCGCCGCCAGGACGGCATCCACCACATCGTAGCGGTAGCTCTCCTTGAGCAGCACCGACAGGCGTCCGGCGATGAAATCCAGCACCTGGGTTTGAGCTTCTTCGCTGACTTCGATAGGCTGGAGTCTGGCAGCTTTCGCCACAGCTTCACGCAAATTGAAGTCAATACCATGCTCTATCAACGGCTGGACCGTCCCGATGGCTGCCCGGCGCAGGGCAAACGGGTCCTTGGCGCCGGTGGGGGCCAGCCCCGCGGCGAACAGGCCGACCAGCGAATCGATCCGGTCGGTCAGGGCCAGGGCGACGCCGGGTTTCGTTTTCGGCACGGGCTGGTACTGCTCGCCGATGGCGGCAGCAACTTCTTCCGTCTCGCCGGAGCGCAAGGCGTACTCGCCGCCGATGATGCCTTGCAACGAAGTCATTTCGGTCACCATCTGGGTGGCGAGGTCGGCTTTGGCGAGGAAGGTGGCGCGTTCGGTAATTGGTAATCGGTGACTGGTAATTCCCAGCATTGGGGCAACGACATTTACCAGTTTCACCATGCGGTCGGATTTGTCGAGCATCGAGCCGAGTTTGGTCTGGAAGGTGAGTTTGTCCAGGCCGGGACGGTAGAATTCGAGCGGGTGCTTGAGGTCTTCGCGGACGAAGAAGTTGGCGTCGGCAAAGCGGGCGTTGAGCACGTGTTCGTTGCCCTGGCGGACGATGTCGAGGTGCTGGTCGTCGCCGTTTCTAATTGCAATAAAGTTGGGCAAAAGACTCGAATATCGAGTATTCGAATATTCGTTATTCGATGTTCGACTTTCAACAGGAAAATACCGCTGATGTTTCTTCATCACCGAGATGAGCACATCCCGCGGCAGGGATAGGTATTCTTCGGGGAAACTGCCCAGCACAGGAGTCGGTTTTTCGACCAGGTTGGCGACTTCGGCCAGCAGGTCATCGGCGATGAGGGCTTCACCCCCAACCGAGGCCGCGGCCGCGGCAACCTGTCCGGCGATCAACCGTTTGCGTTCTTCCACATCAATCACGATCCCCGCCTCGCGGATCACGTCGAAATAGCTGTCCGCAGAGGGGACTTCGATCTCCGGCGAGTCATACGGGCGCAGGCCGCGGGTGATGTTACCGGACGCGACACCCGCATACTCGAACGGGATGACCGTCCCGCCGAGCATCGCCACCAGCCAGCGGACGGGACGCGAGAAGGCCGCGCCGCTGTCGTTCCATTTCATTGATTTCGTAAACGTGATCGAAGCCACCAGCCCCGGCAGGGATTCGGCCAGCACTTCGGGGGCCGGGCGGCCTTTGGACTTGACCACGGCAAAGACGTATTTGCCGCCGCTTTCTTCGCGCACCACCAGGTCTTCGACGGCCACGCCGTTCTTTTTGGCGAAGCCTTGCGCCGCGGGGGTGTAGGTCGGATTGTCAATCCGACCTACGATGGCTTTGTCGGCGGGCGGCCCCTTGACCAGGTCTTCGCGGTCGGGTTGGCCGGGGCCAAGGTCTGCCACCGAAACGGCGAGCCGGCGCGGGGTCGCGGCGATCCGCACGGGACCATGCTCCAGGCGCAGGTCCGCCAGCCATAACGGGACCCGCTGGCGGAGTTGGGCCAGCGCGTCGTCCACATCAGAAGAGGGGAGTTCTTCGACGCCAATTTCGAAGACAAAAGATGAAGGATGAGAGATGAAAGATGAATGGGCAGCCGGTTTTATTTCAGCTTTCATCCCTTCGGCTTCACTCAGGGCAGGCTTTCCGCTTTCATCTTTCAAAAGCGGGTATTCCAGCCTTTTGCGCTGCTCCAAATATGCCACGGCCACCCGGCGGGCGAGTTCGCGCATCCGGCGGAAGTAGCCCTGGCGCTCTGCCACGCCGATGGCGCCGCGGGTGTCGAGGATGTTGAAGGTGTGGGAGCATTTGAGCACGTAGTCGTGGGCCGGGACGATCAGGCCGTTTTCGAGGCAGGCTTCGGCTTCGGCTTCGAAGCGCTCAAAGAGTTCTCTCATGCGGGTCACGTCGGCGATCTCGAAGTAGTACTTGCTGTGCTCGAACTCCTCCTGGCGGCGGACTTCGCCGTAGGTCACGCCGGGGGCCCATTCTTCGTCCCAGATGGCTTTGGCGTTGTTGAGGGCGATCAGGATGCGTTCGAGGCCGTAGGTGATCTCGACCGCCACCGGGTCGAGGGGCGTGCCGCCGACCTGCTGGAAGTAGGTGAACTGGGTGATCTCCTGCCCGTCGAGCCAGACTTCCCAGCCCAGGCCCCAGGCCGAGATGGCCGGCTGCTCCCAGTTGTCTTCCACGAAGCGGATGTCGTGCCGGCGCGGGTCAATGCCGATGGCTTTGAGCGAGTCGAGGTAGAGTTCCTGCGGATTGCCGGGATCGGGCTTGAGGATGACCTGGAACTGGGTGTGCTGCTGGAAGCGGTTGGGGTTCTCGCCATAGCGCCCGTCATCGGGACGGACGGAGGGTTCCACGTAGGCGACGTTCCACGGCTCGGGGCCGAGGACGCGCAGGAAGGTGGCCGGGTTCATCGTCCCCGCGCCGACCTGGGTGTAGTAGGGCTGCCAGAGCACGCAGCCGCGCTCGGCCCAGTATTGCTGGAGGTTGAGGATGATTTCTTGGAAGGTGGCTTTGGACATTTTGGATTTACGATTTTGGATTTACGATTTCAGATTTTGGATTTTCGATTGAAGCTGGTCGAGTAGGGCGAATGCTTTTCTCGCCCGTATCGAGACCTGCGGGGGGATTATACCGTACACGGGAGGATGCGTCGCACCTGACTCAGCGGTATAAATCTTTTCGATGAGATTTACCCGTTTAAACGCTTAAATCCTGTCTGGGTGGTGCGACGCATTCGCGCGCGCATGAAAAAGTCCCGTTTAGGGCGGGACTTTGGGCCTTTGCTAAAATAGCCAGTAGGTAGAAAAGGCGAATCTCGAGTCAAACCACATAATTCATCAAAGCCATCTAAACACCCCAAAAATTGCATCAATATGCTATTGTTTGATCAAACTTCAAAAATTTTTAGCCAACAATCCTCTTTAATAAATCTGAAAATGCTTTAGCATAAACGACCTTGGCTAAGAATTTAATTTACTGACTTTTCGTTGGAAGTGATGTCAAATCGCCAACGCAATATCCATTTAGTGCTGCTTTTGATACCCAAACTTCAGTATTCTCATCTAGGCGTATCCAAACAAACATAGGAAGTTCATCGTTAACAGCAAGTACTATATAAGGCACACGGGGGTAACCAACCAGGTCAGGATTTGGAGGATTACCAGGAATTGGTAACTCAGCATAACCATAAAATGATCCAAACGAAACACAGGTAACAACGTCAGGTAGTCCATCTGGCAATTGACCTACAATATACTCCCTATTTACCCATCCTAAATATTGATCTGGTGTTTTGACTAAAACTGCGTCATCATGTTTACCAATCGCAATTATCGTATCTTCAGGAGCAATGATAACCATTTCATAATTTGGACTCCTTACAAAAATTGCGTTATTTGATAAATTATCTACCCCATTCAAGGTTAATGGTAACGTTCTCGATATTTTTACCAAACTCAGAGACACATCAAGAGTCCCGGTTGACGGTACTACGCTTTTTTGAATGAAGATCGGAGACTGAGTCTGTTTAGGAACGGCAGACGCTTCCGATAATACCGTTGAGCCGGGTATATTAGTGCTCAATGTTGCCGAAGGGTCCATAAGTGTTTCTGTTGAGACTGCAAAGGGCGGAGGAATAAACAGTTTTTCAATAAAAGGTGATCCAAGAATTCCGGCAAGAATAGTCGCGGCTGCGCCGATGAGGGCAACGATGTATTCGGTTTTGAGCTTTGGCCGCGCTTTTTGTGCGGTGGGCTTTGCATCAAATTTAGGTTTTATCTTTTGTGATGGTTCCAAATCAGAAGAACCTGATGGAGCTTTTTGTTCATCGGGCTTTAGAGTTTTTGAGTTTTGGGTAATTTCTGCTGGTGCTTTTCCTAAGAGTTGTAATTTTTTGCGGACAGATTTTCCTCTAATAACACCATCATCGAATGGATCATGCTCTTCAAAATACTCAAATTCTACTGTTATGGGAATTTCTAGAAAGTCAACTCCATCAACTGCGCAGGACAGGCCAAGTTCAACTTTATAGTTTCCAAAAGGTAATAATTTGCCATCTTTATCTTTGAACTGGGCACCCTTTGCAGTCTCAAATTGCATGTAATTTCTGATAAAGTCCTTAGCATTCAATGAAACCAGATTAATTTTTCCAAACCCCTTTGGATCAATGTATTTAATGCCTATTCCTTCATCTGAACCACCCGACCATGAAACACGATTCGTATGTTTAGCAATTTCGCGTTTTATATCGTCTCGAACATCTCCGTTAATTTCCAGAGATTTAATATAGCTATAGCATTTAATGAGGCGGTTTTCGTGGCTGGCCAAATTTATACTTATGTACGGTATCCCATCTTGCAACTCATCTGTCAGTTCGCAAACAATTTGAGCAGGTTTATTTTCCTGTTTATTTTCGCTATCGGACTTACCTCCCATATTGATAACATTTCCATTCCCCACCACAACCACGCTGTCCGAAACATTGCCGCCAACATCTACACTGCTTGATTGGGCTTCTTTTGGTTTCTCTTGCTCAGACTTTTCAACCTTCGGCGTTGGGGAAGATTTCGTCTGGGGTTTTCTCTTTTTGATGCGTAGGGTCGCGTCAATACTGCTGGCGCGTACCTGTAAAGCCATCATCAATTTTTCATAGCCATTTTCTTCAAACAAATCCACCCAATGGCGTTCTTTCAGGCTGTCGAGCACATCGCATTCTTCCAAGCGGGCCGGGATGATGAAAATCTCGCCTTCGGGCTTTTCCATGGCGATGTCCAGCGCCCAGCGGACTTCCCTTTGGCGGAAACCTTCCTGGTTGAAACTTTTGGAATGGCAGACAATCACCACGTCGGATTCGCGGACAGCTTTTTGTATCTCATAGCGCCAATCCTGGCCAGGGAGCAGCTTTTCCTTGTCCAGCCAGGCATCCACGCCGTCCGCAATCAGGCGGTCGTAGAGGGCTTTGACATCGGCTTTATCGTCCGAGGCGTGGCAGAGGAAGACTTTGAGAGGATGTTTGTTGGTGGGCATTTTTTCCACGAAGAACACGAAGTATCACGAATAATATTTTTCCCGACACTGAAATTATACAGCGAAAATCAAACGGCGCATCCACTGTCGGACGCGCCGTTCGTTGATTTGGGTTACTTGTTGGCTTCCCGTCTCTCGCGAATCCGCTTGACAATAGTATCCAAATCCTGGTTGTCCAGCCATTCGTGGCGGTCTTTGGAATAATCGCCGTGTCCAGTTTCAAATTGCTGCATGAAGCGGATCATACCAACAATTCCCAGTTCACGCGCCAGCGCTTCCATGCCAGCCATGCGGATTTGTTCTAGAGACATGGTGTGTGCATTCATCAAATCACCTCATCTACCCAAACAAGAGGGTTCATGACTCGAATTTTCAATCGTTTTGCCGCTCGTCTTGCCAGTTTTAATAAGCGGTCATCGGTGGATAGGAAAACGTCCACTTGTGCAGATTCGGCACAGGCAAGGTGCAATGCATCGAATACTTGAAAACCTTCCTTTTGCAGTTCCATTGCCCGTTTGACTTCCTTCTCACCTACATCAACTAGTTGCTTGATAAATCCTGATAACAACCTTGCGCGACTCAGTTTTTGCGTATCAGGCGTCTGCTCGATCTCATCCATCAAAACTTCACTACCAATCCAGTCCCATTCGCCTTTTTCAATTCGGGAGACGATCGCCAATACGGATTCGGATTCAAGGCGAATTCGCTCCTGGGTCTGGTCGTCAAATGGACGATTGAGACAACATGTATCGAGATAGACTTTAGTCATAATAATTTCCAACCCAATTATAACGCCCAAAAATTACATTCTTCAACTTGCGTCCACCCCGTCCGCAATCAGGCGGGCATAGAGCGCCCTGACCTGGGCTTTATCGTCCGAGGCGTACCCTACGGGTATGATATGGCAGAGGCGTTGTCCTGGGCTTGTCGAAGGAAAGACTTTGAAGAGGGCGTTTTTCGGTGGGATGCATAGTTTTTCCCCGCAGTGGGTTATGAAAATTATATAACAGGGCAGGCCTGTCCGCTACTGACAGATGTCAGGTTTTGCTGGCCGGGTTTTCGGCATCCTCGTCCCAGTGGGAGGGGTTAGATTTGATGTAACGCCAGATTTTGACATTTTATGGCCTCACATCCCTGGCGCAGCAGAAACCGAGGCTGCCTATCGCATTGGCCGGGTTGATTAACCCTCATCAGGTTCAGGGGCCGCCGCAGTGGATTTCCGCCTCAATCCCTCCAGCGGATTCCCGCCCCGCCAGGCCGTCAGCCCGTGCAGGATCAGGCCGAACTGCGAGACTGCAGACCAGGCCAGGACGACCGTCAGGATGACCGCGGTCCAGTCGGTCCATCCGGGCAGGCGCTCGATCAGCGCTGCTGCCTGCTCCTGCCAGCCGGTTATTTTGGCGCGGTAATCCATCACCACCGCCAGCAGGTCGTTCAGGTTCCGGCGCGTCTCGCTGAAATCGCCGCCCATCAGGTACGACAGGTCATCCGCAAAGGTGGCGGCTTTTTTCGCCAGGTCTTCCAGGCGCAGGATCTCCCCGTCAATCGTACCCGCGGCGGCGATCAGGTCGGCCAGCATTTTGTCGCCGGGGATATTCAACTCCACGAACGGGATCTCATTGAGCCGCGCCAGCGCCTCCCGCAGGTCTTCGAGCGCGCTCCTGGCCTGGCCCACCAGCGCCCGTGAATTTTCCATGCCGGGGATCAACTGCGTGTCGAGGGTTTGGTCGAACTCGTCGAACAGGTCCTTCGCCAGGCCCAATTCATCCTTCAAATCAGCCAGCACTTGTTCCGCCGAATCGACCAGGCGCAGGGTGCGCTCGATCTCAGCCTGGGCGTCGCCCAATGCGCTCTCCGCCCGGCCCAGTTCGGTCTCGATCTCCGCCAGTTGCGCCAGGGCGGCCTCTTCCAGCGGAGTCTTGTAACCCCAAACCAGCCCGATCCCCGCCAGGCTCGCCAGCAGCAACACCCCGCACAACCCGATCCACACCCCGGATAGAATTTTTCGCGTCATGGTCATCCTTTCGCCATCGAGGAGGGTGCGTCGCACCTTGCGGGCCGGTACATTCCCTTTAGCGGACAAATTCTCGCTCACGACTCTCCCATCAAACCAGGTGCGACGCACCGGCTGGTTTGGGAATTATACGTTGAAACGGCGCTGCAAAATCAGTAGAATGAACGCATGGACAATTTATTGGAAAATCGAGACATTCTCATCCTCGGCGGCGGACCTTCGGGACTTTCGACCGCGCTCCACCTCCAGCAGCTCCACCCGCACCTCGCGACCCGTATCCTGATCCTCGAAAAGGCGCGTTATCCCCGCCTGAAACTTTGCGCCGGGGGCCTGGTCGCCGACGCGGAAGTCATCCTGCAAAAACTCGGCCTCGACCCGTCCGAAGTCCCCCACGTGGACGCCTCTGCCGCCCGGTTCGACTTTGCCGGTAAAGGACTGACCGTCAAATTGCCGCGCCGCCACACCCTGCGCATCATCCGCCGGGACGAGTTCGACGTCTGGCTGGCAGGAAAAGCCAGAGAACGGGGAATAGAGATTAGAGAACAGGTGACTGTAAAAAATGTAATCCCTGATCCAGATGGGGTGACTGTCATCACAGAAACAGGAGCGTATCGCGCCAAAGTCGTCGTCGGCGCGGACGGCTCAAACGGGGTGACGCGTCGCTGCGTGCTGCCAAACGCGCCGGTATCCACGGCGCGGGTGCTGGAGGTGATCACCCCTGTCATTGCGAGCGAACAGGGTGAGCGAAGCAATCTGCTCGGAAACGGGAGATTGCGACAGCCGCCTGGTCTCGATACGCCCGAAGAACACGGGCTACTCGACCAGCGGCTTCGTAATGACAAACAAGCCGTCTTCGACTTCCTCTGCGTCTCCGAGGGCATCGCCGGTTACACCTGGGATTTCCCGACGCAAATCAAAGGCCAGCCGATGCGCTGCTGGGGCATCTACGATACCAACCTGCTGGCCGGTGAGATGCAGCGCCCGGCCTTGAAGCAGCCCCTGGCCAGGGAGATGGCCCGCAACGGTTTCGAGCTTGACGGCTACAAGATCAAAGGCCATCCCATCCGCTGGTACGACCCGGCCGGCCCGCTCTCTGTCCCCCGGGTGCTGCTGGTGGGCGACGCGGCCGGGGCCGATCCGCTTTTCGGGGAGGGGATCAGCATGGCCCTGGGGTACGGCAAACTGGCGGCGCGGGAAATCGGCGCAGCCTTCGAGCATGGGGAATTCTCGTTTAGCGGATACCGGCGACGGGTCCGGTTGAGTTCGCTGGGACAGACCCTGCTGGCCCGCTGGGTGATCACTCAAGTCGTCTACCATTTCCACTGGCGCTGGTTCCAAATCCTGCTCTGGCGGATCTTGAAACCGGTCGTTATCGCCGCCTCATGGGTTCTGGTGCTGAACTGGGGAAAACGGTTGAAGTAGGGAATTGCCTCTTGACAAACGCCCAACTTAGACTATAATCTAATTAGACAATAAGCTAAGAAAGAGAAGTGCCTAAGTTCGACAAGCGTCTTTGTTAGACCTTATTGGTAATTGCAAAAAACGTCCCGAAGGAGCCTGCCGAAGGGTTGCCGCCAGCGCCTCAAACTGCTCAAAGAAAATCTTCGGGACGGCGCTCACAAGTGTCTTTATTTTATGAAGGAGGCCGCCATGTGTTGTATTTGTGTAGAGGTCGTTTCTGAAGAGCGTGCGCCCTGGCTGGACGAAATGGGCGAACACCCCATGTCGTCATCGCAACGCGGCCTCATCGCCGACTCTACCAGCCAGTTGTTGATCGGCCTGGGCTGGATCATTACCAGCCACCCGGATGTCAAATCACAGGTGGATGCCCGCATCGGGGACAGCCTGATCTCCCTGGGCAGGAAACTGCACTCCCCCGCCCAGACCAACCTGTAACCGAGGAACCAGCCGATGGCAGAGACCACCCCGACACCCGCCCTGGCCTGGGAATACGGCACCGCCTTCGAACTTTTCGTCAGCCTGCAAGTGCTCCATGACCCGGACCATTACGGGGTGCGCGCCTCCTGGGCCGCCGGGATCCGCTCGCGCATCCCGGCCCCGGAGCGTAAACTGCTCGAGGAGGTCCTGCCGTTCATCTGGATCCCGCTGTGCGGCATCCGCAGCCTGAACCTGCCCTCTCCCAAGGACGCCATCAGCGTGATGTGGGCGCTCAAGCAGCTCCCCGCTGAACAGCGCATCCCCAAACTGTTGAGCCTGGATAATGAAGACGATCCGATTGCCAAGACCCTGCTCGGCATCATCGAAAAACAGGCCTGGGACGAGGAAGATTTCAAGGTCCTCGAACCCAAACTGGAGCATGCCGGGAAAGGGCAGCAAAACAAAGAAAGCCTGAAGAAGTTTTTAGATTGGCTGGCCAAACCCAAAGAGTTCGGCGAGGCTTTCTTGTCGGCTTTGCAAGCCTACCATCAGGCCTTTTTCGAAGAGGAAGAAAAGCGCATCCAGCCGGTCTTGAAGGATGCAGTGGACCGCGCCCAAAAGCTGGCCGAGACCCTGCCTTTCGACGAATTGGTGATCGAACTTTCGCAGGGCGTGCGCCTTGACGAATCGAAACCGGTGGACGAAGTCATCCTGATCCCCGCCTATTGGACGACCCCGCTGGTGATCTTCGACCGGATTGATGATAAACGGATGATGTTCATGTTTGGGGCGCGCCCCGCCAACATGCCGGCCATCCCCGGCGAAAAAGTACCGGACGGGCTGGTGCGCGCCTTGAAGGCCATTGCCGACCCCACCCGTTTGAAGATTTTCAGCTACCTGGCCAAAGAAGAACTGACCCCCTCAGAACTTGCCCGCCGCCTGCGCCTGCGCGCCCCTACGGTCACCCATCACCTGAACGAGTTGCGCCTGGCCGGTTTGGTCAACCTGACCGTGAAAGGCAACGAGAAATTGTATGCCACCCGCCGCGAGGCCCTGAGGTCCACCTTCCAGATCCTCGAAGATTTCCTGGACAGCTAAAACCAATTCCCTGCCAACCCGAGAATTGTGCTCCCCCTGTGAAAGCAGAGCGCCCGTTTCAGGGCGCTCTGCTGTTTTTCGGTTCCATGGAATTCCCGGCAGCAAGTCCGTTCTTCTGGCGGACTTTTTTGATGAATTCCGGGCTATTCAGGCCGCGTTCGAGGATGTAGGTCAGGTAGTAGTGCATCAGGGATTCGAGTTCGGCCTGGACCCCTGGGACGGGCTTGGCGCGCCGGGCATCCTCGTAGCTGCTGCGTTGGAAATGGCGCAGGTAGCGCAGCGCATCCACAGAGATGGGTTTCACGCCCGGCAGCCCGGTCCCGCAGCGGGGACAGAGCACCCCTCCCGCCGCGCCGGAGAAGAACTGGCCTTCAGCCTTGATCTCGCGCCCGCAGTTGGCGCACTTGAAAAGCTGGGGGCGGAATCCCAGGTAATCGAGCAGGCGGACTTCATAATAGCGCACGGCCAGGAGCGGTTCGGGTTCGCTGCACAGGCGCGCCAGAGTTTCGGCCAGCAGGTTGAAGATCGAGGGGTGGAAGGATTCCTCGTCGTAGGTGAAGCGGTCGAGCAGTTCGACGAGGTAGGCCGCGTACCCGGTCAGCACCAGGTCTTCGCGCAGAGGCTGGTAGGCTTCGATGGTCTCAGCCTGGGTAACGATCAGCAGGTCGCGCCCGGCGGCAAGCTGCAAGGTGACGCGGGTGAACGGTTCGAGGTGGCCGGCCTTGCGCGAGCGGATCTTGCGGGCGCCCTTGGCCAGGGCCTTCACCTTGCCCTGCTGCCGCGTGAAAAGCACCAGCAGCCGGTCGGCTTCGCCCCAGTCGCTGTGGCGCAGGACAATGGCTTCAGCGCGGAAAGATCGGGGTTTTTCCATAAAAATTAAGGAGGCCCTCCCGTAACGAACGGGAAAGAGGCTAAACGCGAAGGACACTACGAACACAAAGGATGAAAGGCGGCTTGGCTTATGGCC
>DIDQ01000053.1 GCA_002418215.1 Anaerolineales bacterium UBA5796 | reverse complement strand
TGGTGAAACTGTCCGGTGGCTAGACTTTTTACTTAGCTTATATTCGGCGAGCTTAAAGGTAGCCCCTCCAACCATTGATTTAAGCCGACCTTTCAGAGCGCGATTTATGTTACCTAAACTGGCATATACGAGTCTAAGATTTGACAAATCCCACGTTTTTCCTCCATCTTCTGCCATCGTAACACCATATTGATGATATATTGAATTCTTTAAATAGGTTGTTGGATCCATTTTCGGGCGAAGCCCACAATTACCATCAATGCAGACATCATGCCCACTAGGGTCAGTGTGCTTGAGTGGGTTGTTCAATCCGTAAGCATATCTATCCCACCCCTGCACCCCGCCAGGGACGATGCTGTCCGCCTGGGCAAACCTGCCCAACTGGCTGTCGTACCAGCGAGCGTTGTAGAAGTACAGTCCGAACTCGGCTTCGTAGCTGAATTGGCCGGTGTACTGGTACCTGGTCATGGCGTAGGCGGGGGAGGGGTCGAGGGCGGGGTCGGTCCAGGTATAGCGGGTCTCGCCCCAGGGCTTGTAGCGTATTTCAGAGATTTTATTCCCATTCGAATCAGTGGTCAGGCTGGTCGAGCCGAGGTGGTCGCCGAGCAGGTATTCCACTTTCATCGAGACGGGGATGGTGTATTTACGCATGGCTATTCTTGAAGCACCAGCGAAATAGTACTTGGTGATTGCGCCGCTGGTGAGGTTCATTTCGTAATTCGCGCCGGCGAACAGGATGGTTTCGCCATCCATGACCGATTTTACCCGTTTTCCGTCGCCGTCGAAAGTGAACTCGGCGATAGTGACGTTGTTCTTCTTCACTTCCACCAGGCGGTTTTCGGCATCGTAGGCCAGGTTGTAGGTCTCGCCGCCGACAATGCGAGTGGTCTGGTTGCTGTTGTCGTCATAGATGTAGCTGCTAACGGGAAGATCGTTATCCGAAGATTGAACCAGTTTCTTCACAGCATGGGGGTGATTGGGATCATACTGGTGACTCAAATCACCCATCATCAAATTGTTCACAACCGTGGTTGCTCCCTTCGACAGGAGGTTGCCCGTGACCGGATCGTAGGTGTAGGTTTCGCTGTAAGCGCCGACTCTGTGGACGCCAACCTGGATACCGGCCGCGCTGGCACTGGTCAGTCGGTGGAGCGAGTCGTACTGGAAGGATTGATCGTCGCCTGCGAACGCATCGGTAATAGTGCGGATATTGCCAGCTGCATCGTAGACATAGGTCAGGTTTTGGAGCGTACCAACCGTCATGTTTTTCAGCCGCCCACCCTGGCCGACGTGGGCGGTATCCACCGTGGCTTTTTCATCCCAGCCGTAGTAGGTGTAATCCTGGACCAGGCCGTTGCCCAGGGTGCGGGTACCCAGCAGCCGCCCGGCGCGGTCGTAGGTCGTCCCCCTGACGTAATCGTCGTCGCCGGTCAGGGTTTCGAGCAGCATCTTGCCGTTGTAGGTGAAATGGAAGGTCTTCTGATCCGATTTATAGGTCTATGGAGTTGATTCAATTGTAGGTATTATTACCCAATTCAGGACCGATGATTTAAAACAGCCTTTACTTTCGGGAGCGGAAAAAATCTTTGTAAAGGTAGCTACATCAATATTTGTCACGCCACTAAGTTCTCGATACTTCATAACTGTGGGATCGGGAAACACAAAAGATTTAATTTCTTCAAACGCCTGATAAGATTTTGGAGACCAAAAGTATGCCAAAGGTTGTAACGCGTCAAGATGGTTTTTGCATATCACAACGGACGATTCGTCATTTTCTTTTTCTAAATTTCCAACTCCATCATAAATCATAACGAACCCCTTTGAGTAATAAAGTGCTAGCGAAAAGGTTGAACCGTCTAAACCAACTCCATTTGACTCAAACCAAATCTCCTCGGGTTCTCCATAAGTATTTAAAATGTCGGCCAGTGACCAAAAGCCAGCAGTTGCAATCAGGTCAACAACGCCTCCATTGTCAACGTGAAAACCTATGATGATTGAGTTGTTGGGTGTCGGAACTCTGACATAATAAGAATATCTGTGGTTAATATCGTTTGAAGGATTAATCTCGATCGCGAATGGTTCAAACAGGTATTGAGCATCATCCCATAACGTTTGTCCGGGAATTATTCCCCAAAAACAGGGAAAATTGCAGCCGCCATTATTTTCTATCAAATCTTGAACCTTATTGCGCGCATCAGTAGAATTCAAGGTTGACAGGGGAATTCTTGTTGACAATGGCGCAATTGTGGCTGATGGTTCCGTTAATAATTCTCCGGTTTTTGTTGCAGTTAAAGTAATCGTTTGAGTTGCATCTGGTGATGTGGGTAAATGCGAGTAGCTGCAACTCCATAGGAGCAAACTTGATGCCATGGCAAGAAGAAAATTTCGCTTCTTTAAGTAGGTGTTTTTTCTCATGTCAACCTCAAGGAGCAGAGATAAGAAAGTAAAGCATTAGGCTTGACATGTACATTGACCGCTGTTGTCCTAGTGTTCCGTAATTCCATCCGAGGTGCATATCAGCAATTTCTTCTTTCCAAATACCATTCTCGGATTCAACCCACTTCCCATATTGCCATTTTTCAAATCCACCTGCATAACCATAATATTCATTACCTTTTCACTGCTTTGGTTGGTTATAAGTACACCGCTTTTGCTGGCTGGCGTATGTGGTCTGTTAAGATTAGAATAATAAATTGGAAGACTGGCAGCGTCTATTATGCCCATATGTGTTAACAGCGCGTGACCGACCTCGTGATTTACTAACCCAGGATGATTTACCAGATAGCTATATCCCTCCGGTATATCTTTCCCCTTGAGATTGTAAATATAAACCTTGTTGTTTTTCCATTGCCCTCCTCCTTTGTCGGTTGACCTGATAAAGGTTAATGGTCCTTTAAATACTTTATTGAAAGCTGTTGTTGCTGAAATCGGATGATAGCTTCCTAAGTCACCAGCGGCTACCAAGAGTTCGTAGTAGGAATTTATCGTATCGGCATAAGAATTGGCAATGTCATTGAGCTGATTGCAAATGGTATCTTGTTCCCCAGATAGCCAGCTTGCCCCTTCTTCTTCTTCAAAGGTAGCGAGATTACTACAGCTACTATGTCCAGTCGGGTCAGTCATTCTATTCGGGCAATTCAAGCCATAAGCGTATCTGTCCCATGCTTGACTGCTTTCCGCGCCAGGGACGATCGTATCCGCCTGGGCAAACCTGCTCAATTGGCTGTCGTACCACCTTGCGTTGTAGAAATACAGTCCGAACTCGGATTCGTAGCTGAATTGGCCTGTGTACTGGTACCTGGTCATGGCATAGGCGGGGGAGGTGTCGAGGGCAGGGTCGGCCCAGGAATAGCGGGTCTCGCCCCAGGGTTTGTATCTCATCTCCGAGACCTTTGCGCCGTTGGCATCCGTCGTGATGGACGTTGAGCCCAAATGGTCGCCAACCAGGTATTCCACTTTCATCGAGACAGGGATAGTGTATTTTCTCATCGCAATTCTTGAAGCACCTGCAAAATAATACTTGCTGATTGCGCCGCTGGTGATGTTCATCTCGTAATGCGCACCGGCGAAGAGGAGCGTTCATTGCCCATGACCGATTTGACCTGCTGCTAGTTGTCAGAGGACAAATCTGACTTCAGTCTCTTGTATTTTGCTAATGTACGTTTCCTCGAAATGTAAAAAGGAATTACTCCTATCATTGCCAGCGTAAGGACTAAGTACTCGATAATAGATATGTTCACAGGGAGTGTTGCCGCTCGTAGAAAATAAATATTGACATAGACACCAATAGGAGCCAAGATAAGAGAGATGAAAAAAAGAAAATGTAAAACTGCAAACTTCAATTGCAGTCTTCCAATCTCATCACCGATTTCTCTATGGTTCATTTTCTGACTACCTTCATCTCTCATGTACGAATGGAAGGTTGAATGGATTTCTCGGCGGGAGAGGCATCGGAAATGGTGAGGGCGATCCTAACAATCCTGGCTGATAACTTACAGTTACAGTCACTTGATATTGGAGCACTGAATTTGAAAACCAACCAGCACCACCCAACACCGCCATAGCCCATCCCCAAGGGCCAGAAATACCTTGCACAAACTTCCACCCCAAAGCCTTACCGGCCGTTATTAACAAACCAACACCACCCGTACCGGCCCAAGGTAATCCACTTCCACCAGTCCATTGGGGATCCCATTCCCCATTTGGTGAAATCCTAACCACGCGGTATCGTCCCGTAAACACAGGTACTCCACTACTATAATCAAACTGTGGTTGCTTATAAATCATGCCTTGGTGCCACGATTGTGGCGTACCAGGAGGGACGTTATGATGAGTAGTGTAAGTTCTATCTGTATTTATTAACATATATGGCCCATTGCCTTGATATTGTTCTAAACCTTCTCCGTTCAGGCCTACAAAAGTGAATGAACCGTCTTCAGTTGCCATGAACCGACCTGGACCTAGCGTCCCTTCCGTTGATGCAACTAAAATGTCGCCATCTTTCGCTTGAAGCAACATATCCCAAAATATAGTGTCTTGCTGCCATGCAGCATAATATGCTTCCCAATTTTTGCCATAGGTTTTCCTGAGGTATTTTTTTATTTCAGACTCGGACCAATGACCTGTGGGATCAGTGTATCGGAGAGGATTATTGAGTGTATAAGCATATCTATCCCATGATTGACTATTCCAAACCCCCGGCACAATCGTATCCGCCTGAGCGAACCTGCCCAATTGGCTGTCGTACCACCTTGCGTTGTAGAAATACAGTCCGAACTCGGCTTCGTAGCTGAATTGACCGGTGTACTGATACCTGGTCATGGCGTAGACGGGGGTGGTGTCGAGGGCGGGGTCGGTCCAGGTATAACGGGTTTCGCCCCAGGGTTTGTAGCGTATTTCTGAGATCTTGTTCCCATTCGAATCGGTGGTCAGGCTGGTCGAGCCGAGGTGGTCGCCCAGCCGCTGGGTTGAGCTTGTCGAAACCAGGTATTCCACTTCCATCGAGACGGGGATGGTGTATTTTCTCATCGCAATTCTTGACGCTCCGGCAAAGTAGTACTTGGTAATTGCGCCGCTGGTGAGATTGACTTCGTAGTGCGCGCCAGCGAAGAGGATCGTTTCACCGTTCATGATTGATTTTACCCGTTTTCCGCTTGCGTCCGAAATGGTATCGCGGTCGTGAATTTCAGCGGCAAATTCGAATTGAGCGCACCTGCTGCTGGACGCACACCGGCAAACCGGTCTTCAACCGCCCCATCGCATAGAGGGATACCCATACCAAGATCGCTCAAAAACAGGACAAGTGATACTGATGCAATATTCCCGGTCCGGTGAGAGGAATGGGACTTTCCAACATTTCAATGACGGAATGACAGCATCCCGCCGGAAGTCAATATGGCAGGACTGAAAGTGTAGAGAGATCTATAAAACCTCCCGGAAGATGGGAGGCTCTTCATTAGGTAATCTTGAAGTCTTAGTGAAACTCTTGTGGCATTTACGGCATTTTCCAAGGATATTCCAGAACTGTTTCGACAGTACATTCTACGTTAGTTCGTTCTATTTCATCAAGCTTGCCAGTTGCTCGATTCGCCCTCCAAGATAAGACAACATTCGAGCTAGGAAGATGTCTAGTTGAAAAAACTTCCTCATCAATGCCGCCCAAGACAACAATCTCGTTATCTAAAACTCCATTAATGAAACACTGATCTACAATTACAACTTGATTTTCTACTGGTGATGGCAGAAATAGTGTGTCGTTTACTTGCCAATGTGGTTCCCCATTTTGGTCGCGATAAATCAATCTCTCGAACCAGAGCATGAAAGACTGGCCATCAAAAATTATAGAAATGCCCCATTTATCTGATGGGTTACTAGAGTATATGGACATACTCGGCCCCTTGAGAACATCGATGGGGAGGGGGGGATATGTTAATTCAATATAGTTCGGTGAGTTGTTTTGGCCAGTAGGAGTACCGACCGCTACCGGAGTATCAGTTATTTTAAATTCAGGCACAAGAGTTAGGGATACATTTGAATTACAAGATGTTAATAGAACTAACAGGAGTAAAGAATACTTCTTGATTTTCATTTTCTTCACCGTTGTTTTACTTGAAGAATGATGGCCCATCAAGACTTCGTTGAATCCAATCTGGCATAAGCCATCCGGGAGGAGGATAAGAGTGTGTGTTTTTCCCATCAAAAAATACTCTCATTTCTGGTTCTATCGTTTGGCGGCTTGCAATATCTACCAAAGTTGCTTTATCTGCCTCATTCATAAATGTTAGAGGATTAACACTAGGACCACCAGACCACCCCCCAGGTCCTCGGATTTCAAGGTGAATATGCGTAAATGCAGCGATTGGATCAAGTGGCCTTGAATTATTCCCTACACCTCCAATTATTGTATCTGGAAGAACTTCTTCTCCTTGGTTAACCATAGGGGTACCACTCAAATGCCCGTAAGTGATTGCGTAAATGCCATTAGCGGTCTCAACTTCAATAGTTACCTTGCATGGCCCCTCATTGTTTCCATTACTACAGCCCGCATAAGTAACTGTACCCTGAATTCCTGCCGTAACAGGGGTGTCCCAGGCAGCTAAAATATCTAATCCACAATGAAAATCATGGCAATAATAATATATTCCATTACTGCCACTCCTCAACATGTAAGCATTCCAAGTTCCACCGAACCATTGAACACCATCAATTTGGCTTGGGTCAACCGGTAAGTGATCAAATAATGGAATTAACGGTAGCTTACGAGGTGGTTTCTGTTCACAATCATCGTCGATGATAGGCCCACTCGAGTTTTGTGATCGAGTACATGCATGCCCGCTGGGATCGGTGTATTTGACCGGATTGTTATTTGCATAAGCAAATCTGTCCCAGGCCTGGGAGTTGCCGGGCGAGGGGATGATCGTATCCGCCTGGGCAAATCTCCCCAATTGGCTGTCGTACCACCTTGCGTTGTAGAAATACAGCCCGAACTCGGATTCGTAGCTGAATTGGCCGGTGTACTGGTACCTGGTCATGGCGTAGGCGGGGGAGCGGGTAGGTGTGAAGTTGTATCCCCATCGCCGAGACAAACCTGTGCGACTCAGCTTTTGAATGCGGGCTGCCGGGTGACTTCCATCCAGCGCTTCCTGGGGCACAAGAAGTTGAGCAGCACGATGATCTACGCCAAAGCCCACGACCAGACTGTGGCCGATGATTACTTCGCCGCCATGGGCCGGGTCGAGGAACGCCTGGACTTCTCACCCCCGAAACAAGAAATAGATGCAGTTGTTAATGTGCCGGAAACTGCTCAGATAATGGGCTGGATAGACCTGCTGGCCCTGCCCGAACTGGGTCAGGACGAGCGGGTGGAGGTTGTTGAAAGGTTGAAGGAGGCGCTGTTTCCGGGGATACCCGTCCCGCAGCACCCGCCGCCGGTGATGGCGAATGTTGGTATGTAGGGACGCTTTTTGATCACTCGAACCTTAATAATTGATTTTTTGCATAACGAAGAACATTGTTCCGTTGCAGTTACTGAAGAGTCCGCTCTGCTCATGGTTCGTTGTAATTTCCAACTCGCAACAGCCTAAAATGAGCCATGACTTCTTCATCCGTAAATTCATCATCCGGGCATTCCGGCCAGGCATTGTATTCCAACCAAACATCAAAATAATGAGTATCGTCATAGAAGACGCGATAGTTATACTCAGTGTCTTTCAAATAATCTAGAGGCAGAACATCAACAGGTTGAGACGGTAAATTGGGGAGTCGGTCTAATGAGAAGATAGCACCATTGGTTGCCAATTTCTGAAGCAGTTCTTTGTCTTGATTTTTGCGAGCTTCTAAAACGATTTCCATGAATCTGTCGTTGGATTTCCCAGGAACATATATGTCAAAATTACACATATAGTAATCGCCGAGCCGATTCCAAGTAAAAACACCTGTCAATCCACAGATTATAATAAGTGAGAAGCCCACAATGATCGTTTTGTCGAGTTTCAATCTCATTATCATCCTCCTGGAATCATGGATTGCCGAAGGCATTCAGAATATACGTGCCTACTTGTTGTGGCTTTACCAAACCATTATAGATCGCAGCGCCAAGTACGGCACCTTTCTCACCGGCGTTATAATCGGCCACTGATTGCCCTGGCCGCGGCCAACTTCCTTCATCTCGCCCTTCCAAAAACTCATGACTTAAATTTCCTGCAAGGGCAGTGGTAAGCCCGTGATGGTACCCAACTTGCACCCAAAAATATGTATGTTGAACCTGATTGTTTGTGCCATCAGGGTCGGCAAAAGCTGGATTAAAACCATCAGAATTCTCAAACTTAGGATCATTGTTCACTGTATATTCATCGTAATAACCGGTTGGCCTCAGTCCCCTGTTCAGACTGCCATCAGGATTTTTCACACCGCATAGGAAACAATCTCGGGATGTATTACCCTCCAGCTGTAACCCATCACCGAGATGGCCAAAAACCCTATCCATCACAGCCATGTACATTTCTACATCATCCCCTGTGTACCCTGCTATAAAATCAGATGTTGCGGCCCATGATTCAAGAGCATTTCCATCATAGGCTAAAGCATAATTCATCGCCTGGGTTGCTAGCTCGTTTATGTCGGGAGGACCGCCATTCAAATCAGCGGCAGTGCATTCCCCCCTTTCCATGGCAGCAAAAGAACAGTGGCCAGATGGGTCAATATATTTAACGGGATTATTATTTGCGTAGGCGTACCTGTCCCAGGCTTGCGAATCTCCGGGATTTGGTACAATACTATCAGGCTGGGTAAAGTGGTTAAGATAACTGTCGTACCACCTTGCGTTGTAGAAATACAGTCCGAACTCGGATTCGTAGCTGAATTGGCCGGTGTACTGGTACCTGGTCATGGCGTAGGCAGGGGTGGTGTCGAGGGACGGGTCGGTCCAGGTGTAGCGGGTCTCACCCCAGGGTTTGTAGCGTAGTTCCGAGATCTTGTTCCCGTTCGAATCCGTGGTCAGGCTGGTCGAGCCGAGGTGGTCGCCAATCAGGTATTCCACTTTCATCGAGACGGGAACGGTATATTTTCTCATGGCAATTCTTGAAGCACCTGCAAAATAATACTTGCTGATTGCGCCGCTGGTAACATTAACTTCATAGTGCGCGCCGGCGAACAGGATGGTTTCGCCAGCCGTTACCGATTTTACCCGCTTTCCACTTGTCGAAACAATTCAGGATTTTCATTCAGCCTGTTCCGGGGATGCGCCGGGACAGGAAAAAGTGACGCTCCCGAAGGTCATGGTGTTTGGGGGCGAGAGGTGCGAGTGCGGCGCACCCTTGCAAAGATACGTCTCGCCCAAAGTGATAGCTACCGGGCTGAAGATGTAGAGACAAAAGACAAAAAGAGCCTCCCGGAAGATGGGAGACTCTACATCAGCATCAATTTCCTGAGATCTGTTGACCAGTTCATTTACCATTAGTATCCACTACCCTAATACAATTGGTAGCATTATTATCTTTATAGATTTCGAAAAATCTTTTGCTGTTAAATTCAGGAGACCATCGTTCGATTGGTAAAAAATCTTCTTTATTCCAATCAACAATATTATTAAAAATTTCATAACGAATATCATCATAGGATACATTGATATTGGGAATCCATGTGTATGTTGCTGGAGGGATATTTGACCAGCTAAAAATATCTTGAGGGCAAATATGATACTCACTATTTGTCATTTGAATTAAACCATTAAAGCTTATTAAAACACCTCGATTTGGATAGTAGAGATCCATATAATAGTAGGGTTGGTCGTTGCTTGTTTCAAGCACAACATTTAACCATATTTCTTGAGGTTCTCCGAGTAAATTTAAAAAACCAGATAAGGAATAATCAAACCCTTCTTTTATCCAATAACTATTGAACATTGCAAGAGCGACAACTACATTGTTCTCAACCCATATATCAGGTCCTATAGCTGAAGAGATCCCTTGCTCCGATAAATCATAAGGATTTAGCTCCCTCGGTAGAAATATTTCCACATCATACCGCTCGATGGGTGG
Source organism: Anaerolineales bacterium UBA5796 (assembly GCA_002418215.1). Classification (GTDB taxonomy): domain Bacteria; phylum Chloroflexota; class Anaerolineae; order Anaerolineales; family Villigracilaceae; genus UBA5796. The sequence continues at coordinate 61,874 of DIDQ01000053.1, read as the reverse complement.
ACGACCAAATGGTCCGCCAATTTGGCCCAATGGGGAGAGTTTTTCATGGACAGACTGCCATGAAGTTTTTCCCGGTGCGATCCCCCATACACAGGGTAACTTACACTCATCATTAGCTCTAAAAATTTTCAGAAAAGCATCCGCTAACTGTTCTTTTCCTAAAGCAGGATGTGGGGTCCAAGTTGGTGTGGGTAATGGTGTTTTAGTTATTGTACTTATGACGGGTGGTGTTTTAGCTATGGTTGCAGTGGCAAAATTCTGAACTGCGGTATGGGTGACCGATGGCGTTGATGTCGCATCGGTTATTAATAAGCATCCTGTAATTCCAAGAATAAATAAAATGATTGGTACCAAGGATTTTGCTATAAATCTCAGGGTATGCATATTTGTCCTCACTTGTTGAACAGATACGTGAGATAATAAGTCATATTAAAAGCCATATAAGTTGACCTGTAATTACCTAAATTGGTAGAGTCCCAAGAGTCAAATGTCCAACCCAAAAACATATCTGCCCATACCTCACCAGAAGAGCCAGTCCCGTCTGCCAAGTTTGCCCCAAATTGCCAATCTTCCCATCCACCAGCAAAACCTTGATCTTCATAACCTGTTCGTCCAAGACATGCTGATGAAAATACTGAACAAAATCCCCAACTTCTTGATAAATCTCCCCTAGCTCCTAAACCAGCAAATATATTAGGGCAAGCACCACTGGATCCTCGGCTTCCACAGACGGCTCTGTCAAAAATATGCCCGAATTCATGGGTGACTAACCTTATATTTTTCTCCATACTCCCATAAAATCCATCAAATAAGATTAGATGATCACCCTTAGCCCATCCAAACCCACTATCAACACAACCTGATTTGCACATTCTTATCTCCATGGAACCAAACACATCCTTGAAAGATTGGGTTGGGGAATTGCCCGTTTCTTCAGAAAATTTATTGGCAATTATGGTGATTGCAAAATAAACCGCATGAACATTGGCAAATCTCCACTGAGATTCCCCGTCAGTGGTTAAATGTACATCGTATCTTCGAAGTGCTCTTCGCAGTATAGAAGTTGTAATCTGCCCATCAAATACCATTGTTCCACAAAATTCATAAATATCACTGCAAGGCACGTGTCCACTGGGATCGGTATACTTAAGCGGATTGTTGAGCGTGTAAGCGAATCGATCCCAGGCCTGGGAGTTGCCCGGTGAGGGGACGATGGTATCCGCCTGGGCAAATCTCCCCAATTGGCTGTCATACCAGCGAGCGTTATAGAAATACAGTCCGAACTCGGCTTCGTAGCTGAACTGGCCGGTGTACTGGTACCTGGTCATGGCGTAGGCGGGGGAGGGGTTCGCCGGGGCATCCGTCCAGGTATATCTCGTTTCACCCCAGGCTTTGTAGCGCATTTCAGAGATTTTTACGCCAGTGGCATCCGTAGTCATACTCGTAGAACCCAAATGATCTCCTAGCATGTACTCAACACTCATCGAGACGGGGATAGTGTATTTTCTCATCGCAATTCTTGAAGCACCAGCAAAGTAATACTTGGTCACTTCGCCAAGGGACTGGGGATTCTTCACTTCGTAATGGGCGCCAACGAAGAGGATCGTTTCGCCATCTACGACCGATTTTACCCGTTTTCCATCGCCATCATAGGCGAAGTTGGCGTAAGGCGTATCGTTTTTCTTCACTTCCACCAGGCGGCTTTCGGCATCGTAAACCAGAGTGAAGGTGTCGCTGCCAATGTGGCGCACGGTCTGGTTGCCGTTGGCGTCATGGGTGTAGGTATTGTAAATGCTGACTTTTGGAGTATTTTGGAAATTAATTGCGAGATATCAGGTTATAGACTCTTACGACGAATAGACAATATGCCTAGCCCATAGAATATTAACAATAGAGACCCTGACAATCTCGTTAATACCTTTATAAGCTGGAAACAGTATTCGGTAATCGGAATCACTCTAAAATATAAGAGAAGAACTAAGCCGAACAAGGTCAATATTAGCACATCTCCAAGAACATAGCTTTTGCGCTGCAAATGGGCAATCGCGCTAAAAAGAAGGAGTATTGCCAACATCCCACTTGCTAGAAGGAGGGAATTTGCAGTCTCTAGAATAATTTTGTAGTCATTGAACATTAATATTACTAAAGAAATAACGCCAAATACCAACAGGTATACATTTTGCCTTTTATTCGATGTCATAGCCGTTTCCTCACGAATTGGGTGTTATCTTGGAGTCAAATCTACGATAACCGGACGCTGATCCACAATAGAATCGTCGAAATGCTCCCAAGAATCGGCTAAGAGATTTCCGCCCGCCCACAGAGCACCAATGCATGGTCCCAGAGAAGTACAGCCCGCCCCTATGGTTCCAAGCCCAATATAATATTCGAGAGTTGCTCTTATAGATGTGAGAGGGTTGATCGTAGATTTAACATAAATATAGCCATTTTCCCCTGGAACGAAATTTGATGCCGTCGGATTCTTCCACCAATCTTTAGGCATCTTCCCAGGATCAACTATGCTTTCGTCACATGTCCCACAGAGATTTGAAGAAATAGTTTCATATCCTCCTGCAAAATAATCGCCGGGTTTATTGGGATCTTGTTTGCGTTGCATAGCACCCCATCGAGTTGCTTTTTGCAACAGCCAAAATACGAAATCTCCTGAATAAACCTTTTTATTTTCTAAATTATAGAGTGCTATTCCCTGATTTTGATACCCTATTCCGATGAAAAAATTCAAAATTGGCCCACCATCCCCAAACTGAAGCACAGCAATGTTGCCATAAACAAATGCATCACTAAGCAAAAAATCGATAATCTCCTTAGAAAGTTGCTCCTTTATAGTCTTCCATTTATTCTCTCCATAAAGGCGAATCCATTCCTCTTGAGGCAGGTAGCCAGATGGATCTGTAAATTTTAGCGGATTATTAAACACATAGGAGTATCTATCCCATGCTTTCGAGTTACTCGCGTTGGGGATCGTTATATCAGGTGATGTGAATCTGCCTAACGAGGAATCATAAAACCTTGCTTTGAAGAAATACAGCCCGAACTCGGATTCGTAGCTGAATTGGCCGGTGTACTGGTACCTGGTCATGGTGTAGGCGGGGGTGGTGTCGAGGGTGGGGTCAAGAGCGGTTTCGTCTCCGCGGCCAATTTTACTCGCTTTCCGCTCACGCCTGACAAAGTTCACGATTTGCATCCAGGCCGTTCCGGGGATGGGCCGGGACAGGAAAAGGTGACACCCCAGAATATTGGTATAAGCCTTATAGTTGATTCTCTATGGGAAAGCATCTCCATTTACCACAAGGCATGCATTTGCAGGATTTCCAATAATCAAATCAGAGAAATTTTCCATGGTAAGTGAAGTTGCCTGCTCTAACGAAACAAACCCACCGGGTGGATTAATGGGATTTTTACCAAACCAAACCCTAACATCTTCGAATTGGTCAGTTAAAGGACAAATTCGTGACGGACCCTTTTGCCTGGGAATAATATCATAGCCGCTGTATTCAACTATCAAATCTACATCATCAAAATATATGGCCATTGCAAAAAAGGATCTAGGTCCCCAATCTAAGGCAAAACCAACATAAGAAGGAATACCAAATCGGTTGATCATCATCTCTGGAGAATATGCCAACCATTCCCTAGGAATTCCAGATTTTTGCTTCTCTGGAATAATGTAAATTGTGATATTTTCTATAATACTATTCTTCGATGTAAAGAGTGGATTTATTGATAAACCGCTATCAAATTCATAAACAGTTTCATAGATTTTTTTATCGCCCGTTGTGTTTGAATGCTCCAATTTTAGCCCTAAGGAAGAGATGATGTTTTCAGCTTCACTAAATGTGGTTTGGCTCGGAACAATCCCCAAAAAGCACGGGGAAACACATCCTATTGGTTCTTGAAGTAGTTCTTTAAGGGTCTCACCAACCTTTTCAGGTTCTATTGTTGGTAATGGTGTAAGGGTAGAATCTGGTGTCCTAGATGGCCTAGGAATTGGAGATAATGTAGGGGTTATTGTAGGCGGTTTGTTAGTTGACGTGGGGTATGATTTTAAGGTTGGGGCAGTTTGCATTTCAGATCCAACGGAAGTGCAACCCGAAACAACAATCAATATCACAAGAATAAAGAAAGCATAGTATCTTTGTTTCATTTTGGCCTTATCTTAAATCACTCAGGGATTCAGGAGAATGGGTCACGAAAAAGAGTTCTTTAGTGACGAATGTTCGCATATCTCTTCCGCTAGACTTATTCAGGTCAATATTCCCCGCAACATGATTAGCAAAAGCATCTGCCCAAATCTCAGCCGAACCATTATTATATGCTTGGACTGCTTCAACTGATCGGTAATTAGGGTCGTTAGTAAGGTGGCTAAGACGAAGAGCCGTGGTACTGCTGACTCTTTTGTCACTTCCTACCCAGTCAGGATCTTCCAGTTTGCTGACAGAACTCATGAACCGATTTTTCATGCCGGAGATGTTGTCAAGTAAATGTCCAACTTCATGGTAAATGTTCATTTGGCGAATTGCAGCTTTGCCCACTGTAAAGAAGTCAATGGTTTGGCTTCCATCCGTGTGTGTTACCCCATGATATTGACCGTCTGCTTCATTTTGCTTCCTCAATGTAAACTTCCATCCTTTAGCCAGCAATCCTAATTTCCCAGCTAAAACATCATTTATGTTCCACAAGCTTGCATACATGAGTTTAAGATTATTTAAGTCCCAAGCCTTTCCTTCATCTGACATGGTAATCCCAAATGCATCATAAATTTTCATCTTCATTATATCAACTTCGCTCATTGGAGGAGGAAGTTCATAATTACAATCTCCATCTATGCAAGTTTCATTTCCGCTGGGATCAGTATTACGAACTGGATTGTTGTTGACATACGCATATCTATCCCACCCTTGTGTACCAGCGGGAATCATCGTATCCGCCTGGGCAAACCTGCCCAATTGGCTGTCGTACCACCTTGCGTTGTAGAAATACAGTCCGAACTCGGCTTCGTAGCTGAACTGGCCGGTGTACTGGTACCTGGTCATGGTGTAGGCGGGGGTGGTGTCGAGGGACGGGTCTGTCCAGGTGTACCTGGTTTCGCCCCAAGGTTTGTATCTCTTCTCCGAGACCTTTGCGCCGTTGGCATCCGTCGTGATGGACGTTGAACCCAAATGGTCGCCAACCAAGTATTCCACTTCCATCGAGACGGGGATAGTGTATTTTCTCATCGCAATTCTTGAGGCACCAGCAAAATAATACTTGCTGATTGCGCCGCTGGTGATGTTCATCTCGTAATGCGCACCGGCGAAGAGGATCATTTCACCTTCCATTTCTGATTTTGCCCGTTTTCCGTCGCCACAAGGTGACAGTCACTCCTGATAAGCGCCCATCAACTTTTGAACCTTTGAAGCCCCCGATGCTTGGGCCGAAAACGAGGGCGTTCCGGATTCTCACCCAGGCCGTGCCGAGGATGCGCCAGGACAGGAAAAGGTGATGCCCCCAAGTGTCACTGTATAAGGGGGCAGGAGGGGAGTGACGTTTGCACCTCAGGGTTGCTAATGCAGGGTTTCATTTATTTCACAATTATAAAGAAGCCAAACTCCTCCCGGTCACCAGGGTTATCAACTAGATCGAGTTTCTCCCCCGTTTGAATATCATAAAGATAGAGATCAGTTATTGGGAAAGCCGCAACATGGTCAAAACCTTGTTCAGTATAACCAAGGGTTCGCGAATAGGCTAAATATTTACTATCGGGCGACCACCTCAACCACCGTTCGTTTTTTTCCGTCGCAGAAGAAACTTTGACTGGTTGTCCTCCGCCAGTTGGAACAATGAACAATTCGTCGGTAATATCTTCGCGTTTAGTTGGTTGGTATTTTTGCAGATTGATCGCGATGTATTTTCCATCAGGCGACCAGGAGAAATCATAAAACTTTGCATCGGGTAATGCTATCAAGTCGTTAATTTTTAGAATAACTTTTGGATATGCTAACGCAGCAACATCTGCCTGGCACAATGCCAACTGATTTCCATCTGAACAAACCCACCCCAACTTCCCATCGGGCGACCAGGCAGGGTTATGTCCATCGCCAACAAATTGAATTGATTCGCCACAGGTATCAACGTTTTGAAGGCAAACTGTATCCATTAAGTAAACAGCAAATTCCGGATCTGGTGACATGAACTCCGACAACCGGGGTGCATAAAAGGCAAGCCATCGTCCATCCTTTGACAAGGTCAAACCATGTAATCCATATTTAAACTGCTCATTTGCCAAGCTGGAGACAGTAAATGATTTCCCTGTCTTTGGTACTATGCCATATATACCTACTAAGGCATCATACCACCAAATGTATTCGGGCGTTCCTGTATATAAAAGTGTCTGGTTATCAGGCATCCACTGAAAATTATAGATATATCGAATACCTGGATTCGAATAAACATCTAATTTTCCAGTATGGAGGTTGTAAACAGAAACTTGACCAGCGGTATTTGAAAATGCGACTAAGTTTCCATCATACGATGGTTTTATTTCTGTATAAACCTCGCTGGTTATGTTGGGAATCAGTTTTATCTTGCTCGTTCCACCCAATCCCTTTACTTCCCAAGTGTTTGTGTTTTGACTCCAGTAAACAACGTAAGTTCCAGGTATAAGATTTTTCCGAAAATCATCGAAAATAGTGGTAGCCGTTTTAACAATCGTAGAACTGGCAATTGGTGATGGGGTTAAAGTTGATTTTGGCAATACCGAAAGAGTAAATGTAGGCATTGTCGATATGGGCGTATCCATGAAAGGTGTAGTGGCTGGTTTGCAGCCTACCAATGCCCCAAAAATCAATAAAAACATTAGCGAAAATCCTGTACCAAGGCATTTATGCTTTGTAGAATTATCAAGGTTGGTTTTCATATGTTTTTCCTATTGAGGAACTATTTGTCCAGGAATTGTTACACTCCAAGGGTCAGGTGGCTTAATTAAGACTAAGCCGTTATTGTTATAAAACCTTCCATCTACTCCAAGATATTCTTGTTTTAATAACTCGTAGAAGAAATCCCATCCATACTCTTTAACGCTGTCATTCCATGGATTGTAGATACTTATAAACCGATCACCATTAACTTCTCTTATACCTACCACACCGACCCAATGCCGAGTATTGCCTGGTTCGAGTTTCCCGCCATTAGTAAGCATCCCAATGATGGGCACCCATCCTTGGCTTATGAAGCCTGTTAACGCGTCAAATCGTTGATCCGATGTTCCGCTAAGGTCAAGTGCAGTGCCATCTGCCCTTGTATTTTTTGCTTGCCACCCAAAATGCTTTGCCATATTAACGATATCATTTCCACCTGTCCAATTAGTACCAATCCCCGAATTATCCAACCCACTGATAACTTGGTTGCCAGTATATGATGGATTTTGCGTCCTAAATATTGCAGCAAAAGTTACGGAGCCACAAAGACCAGTTCTTCCATCCCCAATAAATTGCGAACTTATCCTTTTTCCATCAGCAGAATACAAGTTCGCTGATATGCTTGCTGAGTTAATTGTAAGAATTGCTATAAAACCATTTTCTAAGGATTCAAAACACCAACCGTAGACACAAGCACGTGGGGCATGTCCAGTTAGGTCTATAAACATTGCTGGCGAGTTATTTGCATAGACATATCGGTCCAAGCCTTGCACTCCCCCAGGGACATCACTATCCGCCTGGGCAAATCTCCCCAATTGGCTGTCGTACCACCTTGCGTTGTAGAAATACAGCCCGAACTCGGCTTCGTAGCTGAATTGGCCGGTGTACTGGTACCTGGTCATGGCGTAGGCGGGGGAGGGGTTCGCCGGGGCATCCGTCCAGGTATATCTCGTTTCACCCCAGGCTTTGTAGCGCATTTCAGAGATTTTTACGCCAGTGGCGTCCGTAGTCATGCTCGTAGAACCCAAATGATCTCCTATCATGTACTCAACACTCATCGAGACGGGGATAGTGTATTTTCTCATCGCAATTCTTGAAGCACCAGCAAAGTAATACTTGGTCACTTCGCCAAGGGACTGGGGATTCTTCACTTCGTAATGGGCGCCAACGAAGAGGATCGTTTCGCCATCTACGACCGATTTTACCCGTTTTCCATCGCCGTCGAAAGTGAACTCGGCGATAGTCGTGCTGTTCTTCTTCACTTCCACCAGGCGGTTTTCGGCGTCGTAAACCAGAGTGAAGGTATCCGGGCCGATCACCCGTTTGGTTTGATTGCCGTTGGCGTCGTACCAGTATTTCTGGGTACTGCCGATATGCGTCACGGCATGGGCATGGCTGGCGTCATTGTAATTCAAATCAACGTCGGCTTTCAAGTCGAGGTTGCCGGTATTTGGATCATAAGAGTAAGTTTCGTTTACGCCGTTCAGTGTCCATTGGGTCAGGCGATTGAGAGAATCGTAAGCGTACAGATTGGTTTCGCTGGCTGTGTTGTTGGTGATCTTCTTGATGTTGCCCACCGCATCGTACAAGTAATCCAGGTTTTGGAGCGTACCAACGGTCATGCTCTTCAGCCGTCCGCCCTGGCCGACGGTTGCGGTATCCACCGCAGCCTTTTCATCCCAGGCGTAGTAGGTGTAATCCTGGGTCAAGACATCGTTGCCCAATACGCGCTGGGTCATGCGCCCGGCGGTGTCGTAGGTTGTGTCATTGACATAGATTACCGAAGAATTAAATCTGTAGACACGATCCAACATCATTTGCAGGGTATAGTCGAAGCGCACATCTTCGCCATCAGGATATTTCATGCTAATGGGCAGATCGGCGGAGTTGTAGGCCCAGGAAGTGGTGAAGGATTGCAATGTCACGATACTACCGTTAGCATATTCCAGGGATTTGGTCTCGCTTTCCACCCGCCCGCGCTCATCGTAGGTCCAGCCGGTCGAACCGGAGGCGTCGCTCATCCCGGTGCGGAATCCGAGGCCGTTATCGCCCGAATCATATTCAAAATACACATCGTAAACTAATTCGTGGTTGGTAAATTGGGATTGGGCGGGGCAGTTGTTATCAGAGCGGTAGTGTTTTCCCACTAGCCGGTTCAGATCGTCGTAATACAGGCAAATCCGCTGGCCGCGGGCGTCCTTTTGCAGGGTCAGGTTGCCGAGGGCATCGTAGGCGTAGGCCCAGTTGCCCATGTCGGGGTCGGACATGCTCAGTTTGCGCCCGGCCAGGTCGTAGGTCAGGGTGGTGGAGGTGACCTCACTGCTGCATTGGGTTGAATTACCCAGGCAGCTCGAAACTACCGCTTCGGGGCCGCGCACCGCCTGGGTCAGGCGGGACAAAGTGTCGTACTGGTAGCCGACCGAGGGGCCGTCCGCCGGGTCCACGTGGATGGTGTTGCCCCAGGCGTCTGTACTCGATATGGTTGCGTTGCCGCTTGCGTCGGTGACAGTGGTTTTCAGGCCATCGTAGGCGTAGGATGCTCCCGTTCCATCCGGGGCGGTGACGGTCAGGGGACGGCCCAGGGCATCGAAGGCGGTGTAGGTCTGGTTCAATGTAGTATTATCAATGGCCTGGGTTTCGTAATATGGAACACTCTGGGCCGTCGTATATTGATCGTCATTCTGCGCATCGTAAAAGTATTCGTACTTAACTGTGTTGAATTGAACGAAATTTCCGTTGGGGCCAATGTGTCCTGTTTGCACCTTTGTCTGGCGGCCCATGCCGTCATAATAGCGACGTAAGGCGTAATATTGATCTCCCTCCACCCGCTGGCGGATCTCGACCCAGAAAGGATTGGTATCGTGGTAGATGACCGCCAAAGTTGGATAATCGGCATTGTCACCGGGGCGGATCAACTTGGTTACCCGGCCAAATTCATCATACTCGGCCTCTGTGTCTTGCTGGTTGTTATTGGGAAACGTCGAGCCGTCCTGCGAAGTCGCCCGGTATGAACTGTTTGGGGGAATCTCGCGAGTGGGCACGCCCAAAGTGAAATCGTACTCCAGCAGGGTCTCATGCCCGATCGGGTTGGTCATCTTGATGGGATAGACGTGGAAGTTGGGATCGAACACGGTTGTGGATGTCCGCGCCCCGCCGGTCGGGGTCACGTTGTAAGTGCTGAGTGTGTCATAAGTGGTGACGCTGTCCTGGTTGCCGTAGGCGTCGTAGCCGTAATCCACGAAACTGTATTGGCCTGCGCCGCCCGCGAACTTGACCAGGGTGCGCACCGAGGTCAGGAGGCCGGTCTGTGGCGGCGCGCTAAAGGCGTTCTGGCCGTCGTAGACATACAGGACCCGGGAGAGGATGGCCCCCGTATCGTCGCTTACCTTGACGCTGGCCGGGAATCCCGCCAGGTAGACGCCATTCGTATTGGGAAAGTAGAGCGTCTCGGTCGTGCGGTACAGCTGCCAGTTGGTCGGGGTGCTGGTTGAATCGCCCGAGTACTCCGATGAGAGACGCAGATTTCCATAGGCATCGTAAGTGTCAAAGGTGGTGCGGGTTGCATTCCAGACATTCCATGCCCCGGTTTTAGTGTACATCTTGTTGATCTGTTCTGTGGTGTAACGGGTGTAAATAGCCAGGCCGGTCGCGGTCATAAAACCACCGGTAGGGTCTTTGTAAGGCTTGATCTGCGGCAGGGCGCTGGTATCAGTCAAGTCGGGAATGTTTTCAACGCTGTAGTACATCAGGCTTTGGGTCAGGAATTTTCCATTAGCATTGGCGGTCTTGACCGTGACCTTGGAAGGCTGGCCTTGGATTCTATCGGCCTGATGGTATTCGGTGGTGACAATGTGTCCATCCGGGTGGGTCACGGTCACCGAGTCGTGACCGCGAAATTCCGAATAAGGTTGGGTAAAAGGATTGAATGTTGCCGCATCCGCGGATATCCCTATCCCGCCGGATTTGGGTGAGTTCATTGCGGGATTAGCATAGGCGTATTCGTAAATAATGGGGTCCGAACCTGCCCCGGAGTAAATACGCTTTTCTGTAACCCGGTAGAAAGTGGGCAGCACCTCGAAAGTGAATTGGGTCATCCTTGCGCCATCGCTGTCGAGATAGGGTACCAGCGTTTTTGCGTCCGGCCGCAGGAAGAACGTATACTCAAAATCTTTTTCTGTTATCTTCAGAGTATTTTGGGCATCGTATGTCTTGTTATAGCCATCATAATATCCAAGTTTCAACCAGGCTCCTCCTACTTGCAGGCTGGAGGCTTTTGCGTAAAGACGGTAAAAACTTCCCGGTTTTAACAAGGTCGGGTCATTGGTGAGGTTGTTCTTCAACCTGCCATTCTTTATCTCTCTGGCAAAGTTAAGGTGGCCTTTGGGACACTCAAATAAGCCGGTATCATTGCTATTGGCAACTACCCAGTACGGATCGAGATAGAAATCGCGTGTGCCGCTGTAGCAATAATTATCCCCAAAGCGTTGGTCAACCGTGCTATAGGTTGGCGCATCTTCGGCATGCCAGGGGGTGGTTTCATACACGAACTCTACTGCCCCGCCGTAACCGTTATTTGCCCGAATCAGGTGCATGGTGTCGTATTCGAAAGTGGTTGCAGGCAGGGCGGGCCCCGCAGCGCCATATTCTTTTACACTGGTCAGGGTGAGGTTCTTGCCACCGCCATCGCCGCCATCCCAGGTCTTTTGAGGGAAGATGACTTTGGCCGGATCGGTTTCATAGCCAAAGGTATACTTCCGGATCTGGGTAAAAACGCCATCCCCGTCGGCATCATGCTCGACAACAATGGCAGTCAGGCGGGAACGCATGTGGATGGTGTCATCGTAAATGCCGTCCCAGGTTGCATCGTAATCACCCCGGTTCAGATCGCGAACGAACCGGATACGATATTTGTTTTTCGCGTATGTTATCTGATTCGGATAGACAGCCAACGTAGCTGTGTAGTGTCTTTTATCATCAACACCCTCACTAATCTCTACGTAGTAAGTTATGGTCTTGGTTTCGGTAGCATAACTATAAGTGATCGTATTGCCGTGAATATCCTGTATTTGGGTCAGGGACCAACGCCAGGTCATTTCCGCTTTGCCGAATTTGGATTTGTGATTGAAGGTGTATTTCGTCCCGGTTTTATCGTACGCGGTCCAGGTATTGGCAGTCTCATCGTATTCGATCCGCAGGAACGATTCTTCGCGGGTGTGGTAATAGCCATCCGTTCCTTTGAGCAACAATCCTCCCACCCCATTCAAGGTGAGCGAAAAACTGTCGTCAACCAATTCTGAGTCCGTGCCGCGGTTGTTGCGCTCGATGTAGGGCGTATCCAGCGACCAGCCCATCCCCACCCAGGAGGCCTGGGTCATGAAACTGGCCTGGTCTATCACCTGGCTGTTGTAAGACAGCGCCAGGGAAGGCTGCAACCCTGCCGGACCGGCCGGGACTTTAATGGGCAGCGAGTAAGAAGCCGCGCCGGTGAACTCGGCCACCTGGAAAGTGTCCAGGGTAGGCAGGTGGGCGATTTGCAGACTGTCCACCCCATAATCGAAGGTGGAGAAATGGTCGGTGTAACCGCGCAGGATATTGGCTTCGGTATCCACCTGGGAAGGCAAGACGAACCACTTGTCCTTTTCCGGGTTGTACCAATGCAATTTCAAATCCCCTTCATACCCGGATATGCTGCTCTCATCGTACTCGATTTCAATCGTGATCCTGTCGCCGAAGGTATGCAGCTCACTGTCATTGACATCAGCAAAAGCCTCGATCTCGAACTCGTTCCCGCTGAGGGAGAAATCGGGGGCGGAGCGTTTGTCAGGCCGGCCGACCGTGATCGTGGCGCTGCCCGCAAGCAGGTTCTGGGGGAATTTAACCCGCACCCGCCCGTTCAGGGCTGTAAATTCGCCGCCTCGCTCGTCCATGGCGTGTTTCTCCACCGCAGGCAATTCCAGGACAGCGTTGGCCGCCAGCCCGCCGTCCCTGAACAGGGAGGCGGAAATCGTCGCACCGCTCTCCAGGGAGCCGGATTCCAGCAACACGTTGCCGTTGGGTTTCTTGAGATTGACTTCCAGGATCCCGGTGGCGGGATCGAAGATTCCCTCATTATCATTCGCCGGTATGACTCCGGTTGGCAGGGTCAATTCCAGGGTAACGGTATCCTTCCTGAAGGTCAGACCGGTGGTCTTCCAGTGCAGGATGAGGCGACGTCCCGCCGGGGTGAAACCCAACTCAAGGGTCGCTGTACCGTCCGGGGTGCCATCCGGCAACGGAGTCTCAGTCGGGACGAAGGTGGGCGTCTCACTGGGCAGCGGGACATCGGTCTCGGTCGGGGGCAATTCGGGGGTCCCCGTGGGCGTGGCCGTGTCGGGGAAGGCCGTTTCCGTAGCGGTCGGGCTTTCTACGGACGGCGTTTCGGTCGGTGTCGGGCTGTCCACGATGGGCGTTTCAGTTGGCGTTCCTGTTGGAGTCGCCGGTTGAGGCGTCTCGGTAGGTGCGCTTTCAAGGGTGGGCGTCGGCGTGGCCGCAGGCGTTTCAGCCTGGTTGAGCACGCGTGACCAAGTGGACTGGCCTGCCTGGTTGAACACCAGCACGAACAGCATGACGATATTCAGGATGGCTTTCATGGGGAACCCCTCCAAAGGTGAGATTTTCTATGTTTTCCCCCAACGGGAGAAAATCTGGTTACAGTTTACGGAGTTCCGCAGGCGTTGTCAATAGGCAATTGTCACATTTACTCCTATTCCTTCCCCCTAATCTACACATCCACCGACAGGCAGGTCAGGGTTTCCATGACCCCGGGGATGGGCTGGATTTCGGTCGCCAGGATGGTTCCCAATTTATTGAGGTCGGCGGCTTCGACCACCGCTACTGCATCATAGGGGCCGAACGTCATGTTGGCTTCCACCACGCCTTCCACCCGGCGCAGGTTGCGCACCACTTCTTTTGTGTCGCCAACCCGGATATTGACCAAAACATACGCTTTCATTTGATTTCTCCTGTTATTCCGCCTTGCGGCGCAAGAAAATGGACCAGTAGACCGCGGCCACCAGCACTGCGCCGCCGATAATGTTGCCGATCGTCACCGGCAACAGGTTATCTGCCAGGAACGCCCCCCAGGTCAGATTCGATATGTCCAGCCCGTGTTCGAGCGCGAAAGCCGGGTCGAAGGCCTTGATCAGCAGGCCATACGGGATGAAGTACATATTGGCAATACTATGCTCGAATCCCGCGGCTACAAACGCCGTCACCGGGAAAATGATCGCCGCAATCTTGTCAATCGTACTGCGGGCGCTGAACGTCAGCCAGACCGCCAGACAGACCAGGGCGTTGCACAAGACCCCAAGCGCCAAAGCCTGCCCAAACCCCAGGCCGACCTTGCTGCTGGCGATCTTCAAAGCCGTCTCGCCCACCGCGCCGCCGCCAAAGGTATATTGCTGGCTCCAGAAAACCATCAATGCCGTGCCGAACGAGCCGATGAAGTTGCCCACATAGACGATTCCCCAGTTGCGCAGCAGGGCGCGCAGGGTCACTTTGCCGCTGGCCCAGGCCATCACGATCAGGTTGTTGCCGGTGAACAATTCCGCCCCGCCTACCACCACCAGGATCAACCCCAGGCAGAAGACCAGCCCGGTCAATAATTTTGCCACGCCGAACGGCAGCGCGCTCGATCCTGCCGCCACAGTTGTGGCAAAAACAGATCCCAGCCCAATGAACGCCCCCGCCAGGATGGACAACGCGAACGTCGTCAGCGCCGGGGTTTCGGCCTTGCGCACGCCGACGTATTCGGCCCGGGTGGCCATCTCCTGTGGGAGCAAAGCGTCAATCCGAATTTCACTCATAAGCGACTCCGATATGGATTTTATTGTGAAAATATTCACAATATTTGTCTGACATTATACCAGGGATTCGCAGCAACGACTTTAGTCGTTGGTACGAAAGGTCTCTCGGCGGGAACTTACCAGGGTGATGACTCCTGCGGCCAGCAGCGCGGCGATGACGATCCCGGCGACGGCGGTCACACCTCCCCCGCCGGTCTCACTCGCAGCGCGCGGGACCGGGGAACTGGTCGCCGTTATCGTGGCCGTCGCCGTGGCTGGCGGGGTGGAGGTCGGCCTGTCGGTGCCGGTCGGGAACGGCGAGGGGGCGGCCGGGGTTTGGGTAAAAGCTGCGCGGATGACCAGCTTGTCGCCGGGGTAAATGTACGAATTCTTCAGCCCGTTCATTTCCAGGACTTCTTCGACGGTCGTCTCGTAAACCGCAGCAATCGTCCACAAGGCTTCGCCGGCTTTGACGGTGTGGACCAGCGAACCGTCGGCGTTGGGCGTATTGGGAATGACCGGCACGGCAATCGGCCCGGGGGTGGGGCCGCCCGCCGGAGGGGTGTAAGACGGGAATGTCCCGGCCGGGCGGCTGGCATCCAGCACGTAGTAGACCACACCGTCCACAATCGAGACGCCCACGCCTGCCTCGGTAAAATTTTCCGAGAGCATGGTGTTGAGGTGCGGCGCGTCTCCCTGCCAGGCACTGACCGCGGCCGAGACGGACATATCATGGCCGGCAATGATGTTTTCAGAGTAAAAGCCGCCCAACGAGAGGTCGCCCGAAACCGGATATCCGGCTGCCAGGGCGCGCTGGAAGGGGCGCGAGCCGTCTGCGCCGTAATGGGTCACGTTGCCGCTGGTAGCCATGTACACCGAGTGGGCCTGGGCCACCGCCATCAGGATGGGATTGGCCGCGTACGGCAGCAGCCCGCTGGCAGCCCGCAATGCGTTGATTTCGGCGAGCATGGCCGAGGGGTCGGTCACTGCTTCGACCGGCGCGGCAGGCCCGAGGTCCCGCGAAGGGTTCAGTGGAGGGCGCCGGGGCGAAGCGGAGGCAGTCGAATAGAGTCCCAGCAAAACGGTCAGGGTTAGTCCAATCGAAACCAATTTTTTAAACATGCGACGATTATACCCAGGGCGGTCGCTAATTGCGCTTTTTTGGAAGTGATGAAACGCAACTGTCGGCCGGAAAATCGCCTAATTGCGGTCGCATTTCTTGGACATTCGTCACCGATTGGCGCGACATTACTCACTTATTTGATTAACTGCCCCAACACAATGCTAGAATATTATCAAAGTAATATTTTTCACGAAAATCGCTTAGAGGTTTCAGACAGAATCGCCATAATACTATTTACCATCTTGAGGAGGTGTCTGCTATGCAAACCATGACGTTAGAAGCGCCTGCGCTTTACGGAGATCACCACGTAAGCGAAGTGCGGCGCATCCTGCTTGAGTTGCCGGGTGTGCAGGATGTGTACGCCAGCAGCGCATTCAGGGTCATCGAGGTGACATACGAGGCGGATAAAGTGAAGCCCGAAGCCATCCATGAATGTCTCGAAGCCGCTGGTTACATGGGGGAATTGCCGGGTGTTGCCGAAACCGGCATCGCCGCAGAACGGAAGTCCGCAGACAACGGTCAATTCAGATTTACCGCAGTCTACGAATCACTCAAAAGCACCGTCAGTTTTGCCCAGAAAATCAATTATGAAGGCCGCCCGCTCTGGCCCTGCCCAGGCATGGGGCCGGTAATCAATATGAATGGAGAATAGAGGTATCAAATGCCCAAGAAACGCGAAATCCAGGATTATTCGACCGACCCGGCCGCGCAGCAGATGCTGATCCGCGCCGAGGAGCTCGGCATCGGCACGGCTTTTACCCGCGCCGATAATATGGTTCCCTGCAATATTGGCGGTGCAGGGATGTGCTGTAAGCAATGCGGCATGGGCCCCTGCCGTTTGACCAAGAACGGGGATGTGGGCGTATGCGGCGCTACGCTGGATACGATCCAGGCCCGCAATTTGACCCGCGCCATCGCCGCGGGCGGCGCGGCCCACTCAGACCACGGGCGGGATATGGCCTTCCTGCTCAAGGCTACCGCCAACGGCGAAGCCGAAGGTTACACGATCTGTGACGTGGCAAAACTGCGCATTGTGGCTTCTTATTACGATATCAAAGTTGACGGCCGCTCCCCCAACGAAGTCGCCAACGACCTGGCCGACCTGTACATTTCACAATTCGGCCAGCAGCGCGGCGAAGTCGTCCCCGTCCGGCGCGCCCCCAAGAAACGACAGCAACTGTGGCGGGAACGCGGCGCCATCCCGCGCGGCGTGGACCGTGAGGTCGTCGAGGCTCTCCACCGCACCCACATCGGCGATGACCAGGACCCGGAACACATCCTCGAGCACGCTATCCGCACCGCCCTGGCCGACGGCTGGGCCGGTTCGATGATCGCCACCGATATCTCGGACATCCTGTTCGGCACCCCGGCCCCCGTTTTGGGTCAGGCCAACCTGGGCGTGATCAAGGAGGATATGGTCAATGTGGTGGTGCATGGGCACGAACCCTCCTTGAGCGAAATGATCGTAGCCGCATCCCAATCCCCCGACATCATCGAGTACGCCAAAGCTGCCGGCGCCAACGGCATCCAGCTTTCGGGGATTTGTTGCACCGCCAACGAAATCCTGATGCGCCAGGGCATCCCGGCTGCGGGCAACTTCCTGCACCAGGAACTCTCGATTATGACCGGCGCGGTCGAAGCCATGGTGGTGGATGTGCAGTGCATCATGCAGGCGCTGGTCAGCCTGGCCGAGAACTTCCACACCAAGATCATCACCACTTCCCCGAAGGTCAAGCTCAAAGGCGCCACCCACATAGAATTCGAAGAGCATAAAGCCCTGACGATTGCCAAAGAAATCCTGAAGACCGCCATTGACAACTTCAAGAACCGCGACCGCGATAACGTGCGTATCCCGCAGATCAAGGAAGACCTGATCCCCGGGTTCTCGCACGAGTACATCAATTACATGCTCGGCGGCTCATACCGGGCCTCCTTCCGCCCGTTGAACGATGCCATTATGTCTGGCCGCATCCGCGGCGTGGCGGCCATCGTCGGCTGCAATAACCCCCGCTCCAGCCAGGATTATCTGCACAACCTTGTGACCAGGGAACTGCTCAAACAGGATGTGCTCGTGGTCCAGACCGGGTGCGGCGCAATCGCCGCCGGGAAGTTGGGCCTGATGCTGGGTGAAGCGGGCCTCAACCAGGTCGGCCCGGGCTTGAGGGAGATTTGCGAAACGGTCGGCATCCCGCCAGTCCTGCACATGGGGTCTTGCGTGGACAACACCCGCATCTTAACCGTGCTGACCCAAATGGTGGAAGAGGGCGGCCTGGGCGATGACATTGACCAGGTCCCGGCTGTTGGCCTGGCTCCCGAGTGGATGTCCGAAAAGGCGCTCGCCATCGCCACTTACTGCGTGGCCTCCGGCGCGTACGTCATCTTCGGCGGCGCTTCCCCCGTCAGCGGTATGCCCGACCGGGTATCTGACAGCGACCTGGTACTGAATTACATCAGCCATGGGTGGGAGGAAAAATACGGCGGCAAACTGGAATTCATTGATGACCCGCAGAAAATGATCGAAGCCACCTTGGCCCACATTGACAAGAAGCGCGCCGCCCTCGGCCTGCCGGAATATGACCCGGCCCGCTTCGGTCGCAGCGGCGATGCGAAAATGATCGAGTTGGAAATGCTGCCGCTCGCGCAAAAGCGCGAAGCCATTTACGGCGTTGCCGCAGATTAGGAAGTGAACTATGTCAAAATATATTGCCACCCGCGCCATCCGCGGCGCAAATGCCCTGGTCACCGAAGCCGAGGTGATGCTCAATAAAGCCATTGTCGAAAAAGGAATGGACACCCCGGTATCCTTCCCGAACACGGCTTACTTCCTGCCTACCATCTACGGCATGACCGGCCAGGCCGTCGAAACACTTGGGCAACTCAAACCCATCGTCGAGCAAGCCCGCTCATTGCTACATCTCACGCCCTCCGAATCACGCTGGACCCCCTACCTGGGCGAAACCCTCGACAGCGGCATGTCCACCCTTTTAGCCGCCGAAATCATCGAAGCCGTGCGTTTCGTTTACGGTCTCCAGCCCGAGCCGATGGAAGGTTTCACCCTCGCCGGCGGCACCTCTTACGGTGGGCAGAACGGCCACAACCACCTGAACGGCCCGATTGACGACATCCAGCTCCGCTCCTGGGGCATCCAGCTCGTTGACGGGCGTATGCCCGGTTTCGCGGCCATCGTCGGCTGCGCCAAGAACAACGCGACCGCCGTCAAGATCGTGCGCGAACTCCAGCGCCGCAACATCCTCACCTTCCTGTCCGGCAATGTCAACGGGCGCAGCATCATCCACCAATTGCAGGAAGAAGGCGTGGAACTGGGATACGACACCTATACCGTCCCGTTCGGGACCGATACCCTGTCCGCCATCTACGCCCTGGGATTTGCCACCCGCTCGGCCCTGACCTTCGGCGGACTCAAAGCCGGACAGGCCCGTGAAATCCTGATGTACAACAAGGAACGCGTCTTTGCCTTCGTGCTGGCCCTCGGCGAAGTGGACGACCTGAAATATGCGGCTGCGGCCGGCGCGATCAACTACGGTTTCCCGGTCATCGCCGATACCGTTATCCCCGAAATCCTGCCCACCGGCGTGACCACTTACGAGCACGTCGTATCCATGCCCTTCGACGCCATTGACGGCAAGGACGACATGGAAAAAGCCGAGCGTCTGGTGCAGAAATGTATCGAGATCCGCGGGGTCAAGGTCAAAGTCTCGAACGTGGATGTGCCTGTTCCTTATGGCTCGGCCTTCGAAGGCGAAGTTGTCCGCAAAGCCGACCTGCGGGTCGAATTCGGCGGCAAATACTCGCGCTGCTTCGAATACCTGCAAATGACCAAACTGGACGAAATAACCGATGGCAAGATCGAAGTCGTCGGCCCGGACTTTTCCGGCATTGACGCCCAGGGCCACATGGACATGGGCATCATCATCAAAGTGGCCGGGCGCAACATGCAGACCGACTTCGAACCGGTGCTCGAACGCCAGGTCCATTATTTCGTCAACGGCGCTTCCGGCATCCAGCACGTCGGTCAGCGGGATATCGCCTGGATCCGCATCTCGAACAACGCTGCCGACAAAGGCTTCGACCTCAAGCACTTCGGCACGATCCTGCATGCCCGCTTCCACGAAGACTTCGGCGCCATCGTGGACAAAGTCCAGGTGACCATCGTCACCGATCCTGCCCTGCACGCCGAATGGCTGGAAAAGGCGCGTGAAGCCTACGACTTCCGCAACAAGCGCCTGGCCGACCTGACCGACGACAAAGTGGACGAATTCTATTCCTGTACCTTATGCCAGTCCTTCGCCCCCAACCACGTCTGCGTGGTCTCGCCCGAACGCCTGGGCCTGTGCGGCGCGTACAACTGGCTGGACTGCAAGGCTTCATTCAATATCAACCCGACCGGCCCCAACCAACCCATCAAACTGGGCAAGATGATTGACTTCGAAAAGGGTTACTGGGAAGGCACCAACGACTATGCCAAGATCGGTTCGCACGACGTGGTCCAGGAAGTCTCGATGTATTCCATCATGGAGAATCCGATGACGGCCTGCGGCTGCTTCGAGTGCATTGTCATGCTCATCCCCGAAGCCAACGGCGTGATGGTCGTCTCCCGCGAAGACACGGCTATGACTCCCGCCGGGATGACCTTCTCGACCCTGGCCGGCATCGCCGGCGGCGGCCTCCAGACTCCGGGTGTGATGGGCGTGGGCAAGTTCTACCTGATCAGCCCCAAGTTCATCTCAGCCGACGGCGGCTTCAAGCGCGTGGTCTGGATGTCTTCGGTGCTCAAAGAGAGCATGGCCGACGAGTTCAAGGCCGTCTGTGAGCGCGAAGGCGACCCCGACCTGCTCGACAAGATCGCCGACGAACGCAACGCGACCACAGTCGAAGACCTGCTCGCCTGGCTGGAAGCCCACGAGCATCCTGCCATGATGATGGAGCCGATGTTCTAGGCAATCCGGTAAGCAGGATCGAGTTAAGCGCGTATTGCATATTCCATCGTTACGTAACACGCGATACGCAACACACCCATTGGAGGAACCCATGCCCATTGAAATCCCAAAAGACAAATGGCCCGGAAGCATTAAAGCCGTGACCATCGGTGCGACGGCCGCGGAGGGCGGCACACGCGCCAAATCCATCACCATTGGCGGGCAGAACACCATGCCCTACCTGCAATTCGAGAAACCGACCCCCAACACGCCGGTCATCGCCATCGAGATCAAGTCCCGCAAACCGGAAGACTGGTCCCCGCTGCTGGAGAAACCCTGGGGCGAGGCGATGGCGGATCCCGCCGAATGGGCGAAAAAGGCCGAAGCAGCGGGAGCAGACCTGCTCGTCCTGGCTTTGACTCTGGAAGATACCCCCGATAGCGCGGTCAAAACTGTCAAGGCGGTGCTGGCTGCCAGCGGCCTCCCGCTGGTCGTCTGGGGTCCCGGCCAGGCCGAAAAAGATAACGAACTGCTCGTCCCCGTGGCTGAAGCCGCCAAAGGCGAGAAGGTCGTCCTGGGTGTCTGCGAAGACAAGAACTACCGCACCATCGTCGCCACCGCCATGGCCAACGGCCACCTGGTCGAGGCCCGCACGCCGATGGATGTCAATCTCGCCAAACAACTGAACATCCTCATCAGCGATATGGGCCTGCCCATGGACCGGATCGTGATGGACCCGACCACCGGCGCCCTCGGCTACGGGATCGAGTACGGCTACTCGGTGATGGAGCGCCTGCGCCTGGCCGCCCTGCAAGGCGACGCCATGACCCAACTGCCGATGATGGTCACGCCAGGCTTCGAAGCCTGGAAGGCCAAAGAATCGAAGGTTGGCGAAGGTGTGCCCGAAGCCTGGGGCGATTGGGAAGCCCGGGCCGTCAACTGGGAAACCCTCACCGCCATGGCCCTGGTCGAATCGGGGGCAGACGTGGTCGTGCTGCGTCACCCCGAATCCGTCAAACGGGTCAAAGCCGCAATCGGTGAATTGATGGCTGCCTAAACACGAAACACGAAACACGCATCACACCTTGAGCAAGAGCAAAGGAACGTGTAGCGTGTTCCGTAAAGGAGCACACAATGGCACTTTCAGGTATCCAAATCTACAAACTCCTGCCGCAGACCAACTGTAAAGAATGCGGCTTCCCCACCTGCCTGGCCTTCGCCATGAAACTGGCCGCCAAACAGGTCGAACTCTCCACCTGCCCTTACGTCACCGAAGAATCCAAGACCCAACTGGCCGAGTCGTCCGCCCCGCCCATCCGCCTGGTGGCGCTCAAGGCCGGGACCGAGGTCAAAGCCGGTAACGAGGTGGTCCTGTTCCGCCACGAGAAGACCTTCTACAACAAGCCCGGCATCTTCGTCCGCTTCAAGGCCAGCGACAGCGGCATCGCCGCCAAAGCCGCGGCCGCCCACGCCTACTCGGTCAATTACGTGGGGATGGATTTCGTCGTGGATGGCTTTGCAATCGAGGCGGATGGGGACCTGGGCGCGGCCGTCAAAGCCGTGCGCGGGGCGACGGACCGCCCGCTGGTCCTGATCGGCGACGCGGCCGCCATCGAACCCGGACTTCAGGCCTGCTCCGGCGAAACCGTCCTGATCCACGCCGCCGACGCCTCCAACTGGGAAGCCATGGCCGCCCTGGCCGCCAAATACAAGGCCGCCCTGGCCGTCAAAGCCGACACGCTCGACGGGCTGGTTGACCTGATCGAAAAGATCAAGGCCAAAGGCGTGGAAGACCTGGTGCTCGATTTCGACACCACCCAATTGGGCAAATGGCTGGCGATGAGCACCCAGGTGCGCCGCCTGGCGATCAAACAAAACTTCCGCGCCCTGGGCTATCCCGTCTTCGCCCCGGCCTACGCCGCCGCAGACGAGGGCATCTTCGCCGCCGAAGCCATCGCCAAATATGCCGGTTTCGTCGTGCTCGACAAGTTCGTCCCCGAAAATGTTTACCCGCTGCTGGTGCTGCGCGAGAACATCTACACCGACCCGCAGAAACCCATCCAGGTGCAGCCGGGCATCTACGAGATCAACAGTCCCAAGCCCGAAGACCCGGTGCTGATCACCACCAACTTCAGCATCACCTACTTCGCGGTCGCCAACGAGGTCGAAGGCTCCGGCCTGCCCGCCTGGCTGGTGGTAACGGATGCTGAAGGCATGTCGGTGCTGACTGCCTGGGCCGCCGGCAAGTTCGACGCCGAGCGGATCGCCAAAGCCGTCAAGGGCTTCGATGTCGCCAGCAAGGTCAGCAAGAAGCGGGTCGTCCTGCCCGGCCACGTGGCCGTGCTCTCCGGCGAACTCGAAGAGGAACTCCCCGACTGGGAGATCCGCGTCGGCCCCCGCGAAGCGGTGGACCTGCCGGCGTTCATGAAACAGGCGCTCAACTGATCCGTGTGGCATGTTCCGTAGATCTCGAACGGAACATGCCACACTCTCCACGCTGATCGCTGATGGACCATTCAATTACATTCACTACCGCCGACGGCAGTACCCGATCCGTCACCGTCCCGACCGGCGTGATGCTGGCCGAGGCGGCCCAACGCGCCGGGGTCGAGATCAACCAGCCCTGCGGCGGGCAGGGACGCTGCGGGCGCTGCGCCGTGCAGGTCGCCAAAGGGGAAGTCCGCCGCCGGAGCACCCTGCGCCTGTCCGCCGAGGACGTGGACGCGGGCTGGGCGCTCGCCTGCCAGTCGGTCGTCGAAGGGGATGCGGACATCCTCGTCCCCGAACAGGAAAAGATCGAACGGCGGTTGACGACCGACCGGACCGCGGCCGAGGTCCAGGTCCCGGCAGGGTACGATTATGCTGCGGATCAAACCGTGCGGCGCGTGACCTTGAGCCTGTCCCAGCCAAACATGGACGACCAGACCGACGATTGGTCCCGCCTGCAAACCGCCCTGCGCCTCCAGGCCGGGATCGAGAACCTGACCGTATCCCTGCCTCTGCTGCGCCGGATCGGCGCGGTGCTGCGGGAGGGCGACTGGACCGTCAGCGCGGTGGTGGATTCAGCCGGCAACCGGCTGGTCGAGCTGGAACCAGGCCACCGGTCCCCGGACGAACCGCTCTGGGGTGTCGCCATAGACATCGGCACGACCACCGTCTCGGTCTGGCTGGTGGATCTGGTCTCCGGCCAGGTCCGGGCGCAGGTGGCCGAATATAACGGCCAGATCGCCCGCGGTGAGGACGTCATCAGCCGGATCATCTACGCCAGCAAGAACGGCGGCGAGGCAGAGATGCGCAGCCGGGTGCTTGATACCATCAACAGCCTGGTCGAACGGGCCTGCAAACGGGTCAAGGGAGCCGAACCGGGGCAGATCGTCAAGGCCGCCATCAGCGGGAACAGCACCATGATCCACCTGTTGCTGGGCATCCCGGCCGCCAGCATCCGCCTGACGCCGTTCATCACCGCCATCAACACCATCCCCACAATGAACGCCCGCGAAGTTGGGCTGGTCATCAACCCTGAAGGCGTGGTGGACTGCCTGCCGGGCGTGGCGTCTTACGTCGGCGCGGACATCACCGCCGGGGTGCTCTCCAGCGGCCTGGACGACGCCGACAATACCACCCTGTTCATTGATGTGGGCACCAACGGCGAGATCGTGCTCGGCAGCCGGGAGTTCCTGGTCACTTGCGCCTGCTCAGCCGGCCCGGCCTTCGAGGGTGCGGGCGTGCTGCACGGGATGAGGGCCACCGGCGGGGCCATCGAAGAAGTCTGGATCAACGGCGAGACCTTCGAGCCGACCTGCCGCGTCATCGGCGGCGGGAAACCCTCCGGGCTGTGCGGCAGCGGACTGATCTCACTCCTGGCTGAAATGTTCCTGACCGGGGTGCTGGACAAAGCCGGGAACGTCAACCTGACCCTGCCCACGCCGCGCGTCCGCCAGGGCGAACACGGCCCGGAATACGTGGTGGCCTGGGGCAGCGAGACCGAAGACGGCCGGGACATCAGCATCACCCGCGTGGACGTGGACAACCTGCTGCGGGCCAAAGCCGCCATCTACGCCGGGTTCAGCGTGCTGGCCGACAACGTCGGGATGCCGCTCGAAATGGTGGAGCAGGTGCTGGTTGGCGGGTCGTTCGGCAAATACATCAACGTCGAGAAGGCCGTCCAGATCGGCCTGCTGCCCGACATCGAATGGAACCGGTTCCAGTTCCTGGGCAACACCTCGGTGCGGGGCGCATATCTCGGCCTGCTCAACAAGGATTCCCGCCAGCGGATTGACGATATCGCCGGCAAAATGACTTATATCGAGCTTTCGGCAGACAATTCCTTTTACGATGCTTTCATGTCTGCCATGTTCCTGCCGCACACCGACATGGACAAGTTCCCGTCGGTGGCCGCGGCGCTCAACAAACCATAGCCAAATCCCAAATGGAGGAAGGACACCATGTATATCATCGGCGAAAACATTCACATCCTGTCAGACAAGGTCAAGGAAGCCCTGACCAACCGCGACCGCGAATTTTTCATGGACCTGGCCGTCCGCCAGGTGGAGGCCGGGGCCAAAGCCATTGACGTCAACCTGGGGCCGCGCAAGAAGGATTTTGCCGAAGTCTGGCCCTGGATCATCGAAAGCATCGAATCGGTGGTGGACGTACCCCTTTCGATTGACACCACAAACGTGGAGGGCATGGAAGCTGCGCTCCAGACCATCAAAAAGACCCAGCCGATCCTGAACTCCACTTCGGCGGAGCCGGAACGGCTGGAAAAGGTCCCCGCCCTGGCGAAGAAATACGGGGCCAAGATCATCGCCTTGACCATGGGCACCTCCGGCATCCCGGTCGAAGCGGACGCCCGGGTCGAGATCGCGGTCGGGACGCTCATCCCGCACCTGATGGAGATCGGCTTCAACATGGAAGACCTGATCATTGACCCGCTGGTGCTGACCGTCTCCGGCTGCCAGCAGTATTGCCCCGAACTGATCGGCGCGGTCAACATGCTTCAATATTCCTGGGACCCCGCCCCGATGATCTCCGTCGGCCTGTCGAACGTCTCGAACGCCGTGCCGAAGGAAAACCGTCCGCTGATCAACCGGGTCTACTGCGCCATGCTGATGGGCGTTGGCCTGCAAATGATGATCGCCGACCCGCTGGACGCCAAACAAAATGATGTCATCCGCTGGATCGAAGCCAAGGATACCTCCACCCCGCTGGCAGCGCTCTACAACAAGATCGCCGAGCGCACCGCGGCCGGCGAAGAACCGCAATTCGAAGACTTCGATATGAGCGACTCCGACCAGGCCGATATCTGGAAGACGACCCAGATCTTGCTCAACAAGGTCATCTACGCTGACGGCTACCTGAACCAATAGCCCAAACTGGCTGAAAAGTGCGTATCCTTCGGATGGGTTCGAAATCCTGCAAGGGTACGCACTCATAAAACCGGCCCAGCGATTTATGGCATTTGTCAGTTCATCCTGTGACATTCGGAATTGTAGCCCCCAACCCGGAATTGCTACAATTTAACTGATTTAGCGCATCAAACCTGATCGGAGGTGCTTTACCATGCCCGTTTTTACCCCTGGCCGCCGCTGGCAGCCCCCTTATTTACCTTTCAAGAAAGAACCCTTTGGCCGCCGGTTATTGGCCGCAGTCGAAAAATCCATCAAAGGCCCGCTGTTCGGCTGCCGCATGTGCGGTAACTGCATGTTGCAGGAAACCGCCTTCATCTGCCCGATGGAATGTCCCAAGGGCGAGCGCAACGGTCCTTGCGGCGGCTCGACAGCCGAACACTGCTACGTTGACCCGACCCGGCCCTGCATCTGGTACAAGATTTACGAACGCTCCTTCTCCATGGGCCGCGAAGAGCACCTCCTCGAAGTCCTGCCTCCGCTGGACTGGGAAAAGACCGGGACCGAGACCTGGGGCGATGTCATCGGGCGGGTCAAGGAGATTGGCGTAGGTAAAGTCGCGAAAGGCCTGGCTTTCCAACCCGCCAAAAAACGCTACGAAGCCTGGGACGATATCTTTGGGCCTATCCGCCAGCCCGACTGGTGGAAAGGGGATTCCGAGTATCACAAGACCTGCTGCGAAGAACCCGTCTCTGAATTGGAGCGCCGCCTGCAAGCCGGCGAATTCGTTGTCACCAGCGAGGTGGCCCCTCCGGTAACCGTCGCCACCAAGAAACTCAAGGAAAACATCAACTTGATCAAGCCCTACGTGGCGGCCATCAACTTCACCGACAGTCCCTCCGCCACGCCGCGTATGTCCTCCTGGGCCTGCTCGACCATGGCGATTGGCGAAGGCGCGGAGCCGGTGATGCAGATCGCCGCCCGCGACCGGACCCGGGTCGGGCTTCAGGCCGAGGTGATCGGCGCGGCCGCCCTGGGCGTCCGCAACATCCTGTGCCTCTCCGGCGACAGCATGAAGATGGCCCCCGATCCCAAAGGCCGTATGGATGTGATTGACATCGACTCGATCCAAATGTTGTGGATCCTGCGCAAAATGCGCGACGAAGGCAAATACCTGGACGGGCGCAAGATCAAGTTCCCGCCCCAATATTTCCTGGGCGCGGCCGCTTCCCCGTTCGCTTCCGAACCCAAATTCCAGGCTTTGCGCGAGCACAAAAAGGTCAACGCCGGAGCGCAGTTTTTCCAGACCAACCTGGTCTACGACGCCGACGGGCTGGAAATCTGGCTCAACGAAATCGCCAAGCGCGATATCCTGGATAAAGTCTTCATCCTTATCGGCATCACCCCGATCAAGAATTACAAGATCGCCCGCTACATGAACGATACCGTTCCCGGCGTCTTCATCCCGGATAAACTCATGAAGCGCATGGAAGCTGCCGAAGCCAAGGGCAACGCCGAAGAAGAAGGCGTGCAGATCGCCCTCGAACTGATCGAACAGGTACGCGGCAAGCAAGGTGTCAATGGCATTCACCTGATGGCCGTTGGCTGGGAGGAGATCGTGCCGCGCATCATCACCGAAGCCGGGCTGCTCCCGCCTGATTTCGTCAAACCCGAGGCTGCGGAGGCCGTGCCCGCCTGATGCCCAGCCTGCGTCAAATCATCAAAGATGCCAGCGGCGAAAACGTCAACCTCTGCCAGAGCTGCCTGGACTGTGACATCATCTCGGCAGACGAGATAGACGTCCCCTTGGGCAGCTTGGTGCAGATGATCCTGTTCAATGACGAGGAAGCCTTAACCAGCAAAACCTTGTGGTCCGAAGCGGTATTGGCCGAATCCCGTTATGCCTGCCGTAAGGGGATCAACCTCGAGGCCGTGTTATTGGCCCTGCGGGAGGAAGCTAAACGGCGCAAGGTGTAAAATGAACCATCCCGGAGCGACAGAATAGCTCCGGGATGGTTCATTTTTTCAATTTACAAATTTGTAACCCGCCGCCATCCAAAATTGTCTTACAATTCGAACATCGCATCTTCCCAAGTCTGCAAACACCATCAAAAAGGAGAACAACATGAGTTTCATCAACAAACTGAAGAATGCGGTCAATGCGCTTACCGGCGGGGGCGCCAAAGTGTCGGTGATAGCCGCTTCGCCCTCTCGCGAAGTCCCGTTCACGGTAAAAGTTAAAGCCGTGGTCGGGGACCAGCCCATGGAGATCAGCCGCGTCTACGTCAAGTTAAGCGGCGAGGAGACAGTGACCGTCCGCAACGTGAGCGACGGTGATTACACCCACGATGTAACCCAGAACAATACGACTTTCGAGCAGGAGTTCAACATCGCCGGGGCGCAGACCCTGAACGCCAGCCAGGAGTACGAATGGGAAGCGCAAGTCGAATTCCCCAAGGATTCCCCGCCTGCGTATCGCGGCCTGAATGCGACCCACGAACTCCGCATCCTGGCAGGACTCGACGCCAAGGGTAATGATCCTGACAGCGGCTGGGTTGTCCTGGCAGTTTGAGGCTGACGATCGGTCGAGAATCCGTACTGTCGTAAAACAGCGGCAAGGTCTTGCCGCTGTTTTATATTAAGCAGGCAGCAATCCCGCACCCTGCCCCCAATTTGGGTGACAGCAACGCCATAATCGCATTACGCTTGTGCTATAATCATTTCATGGCTGACTATTCGAATGAGACCACCCCTCCTGTCACAGCAGCAACTGAAGCCGAAGCCCTGCGCCAGCAGCGGCGGATTGTCATAACCATTTCTGTTGCGGGGATTGTCTTCATCGCCTTCCTTGTTGCAGCAGTATGGTTTTTACTCCAACCGACGACAAAAACCGAGATTATCCGCGACATATTCATCATTTTTGTTGCGCTCGAGTCGCTCGTCATCGGCGCGGCCCTGATCGTCCTGATCATCCAGATTGCCAGCCTGATCAATTTGTTGCAAAACGAGGTGCGTCCCATCTTGAGCGCAACGAATGAAACGGTCAACACCTTGCGGGGCACGACCGAGTTTTTGAGCGAAAATTTGGTCGAACCGGTGATCAAGTTGAACTCGTATCTGGCAGGTCTGCAGAAACTGCTCGAAATTGTCGGCTTGAAAAAGCGCTAAAAATACACCCTAATCTCGAAAGGAGAGAACAAAATGAGTGATCGTGATGAATTTGGAGCCTTCCTGGTCGGCTTTCTGGTGGGCGGACTGACCGGGGCCGTCGTTGCCCTGCTCTTTGCCCCGCAATCTGGCGAAGAAACCCGCGCCATTATCAAGGATAAGAGCATCGAGATCCGCGACAAGGCCGCCGCCAGCGCCGAAGAGGCCCTGGCCCGCGCCGAAGCCGCTGCCGCCGAAGCCCGCGCCCGCGCCGACGAACTGGCCAGGGAACTCAAAGAACGCGGCGAAGAAGTCGTAACCACCGCCAAGACCAAAGGCCAGGAGGCCGTATCGGCGGCCAAAGCCAAAGGCCAGGAAGTGGTCGAAACTGCCAAGAAGGCCGTCGGCCGCAAAAAGGGCGGCGACGAAGTCGAAGCCGAAGCTGCCTGATCCCACCCACCCAGACTCAAGGGTTTGACTCGCACAAGTCAAACCCTTGTTTCGTTTCCCGATGAATTCACCATTCCGCCGCCTGTTGTTTTCCGGTTTTCACCTGCTGTACAACCAGTTCGCCTGGACGTATGACACGGTCGCGGCGCTCGTCTCGCTCGGCCGCTGGCAGGACTGGGTCCACAGCGCCCTGCCCTACTTGCAAGGTGGGCGCATCCTCGAAATCGGCTTCGGCCCCGGCCACCTGCAATTAACCCTCGCCCAAAAGGGCTGGCGCGTCACCGGACTGGACGCCAGCCCTTTTATGGTACGCAAGGCCAGACAGCGTTTGCGCCAGAATGGGCTGGACCCCGCGCTGGTTCGTGGATATGCTCAGTTCCACCCCTTTAAACGGGGGACGTTCGATACGGTCGTTGCCACATTTCCCAGCGAATACATCGTCGAGCCTGAGACCCTGTCGGAGGTGGGACGGGTGCTCAGGCCAGGGGGCCGCCTGGTGGTCGTCCTCGGCGCATGGCCGGGAAACCGGAATCTCCTCGAGCGGGTGACAGCCTGGGTATTCCGGGCAACAGGCCTGACGTTCGGGAGACCCGGAGAGATTCCGCTCGAATTGGAGAACAGGTTCATCGAAGCAGGTTTTACCCTGCGGGTCGAAACCGCTCAAGTCCACACCAGCACGGTCATCCTGCTTATCGCCAGCCCTAAAGAAATGAAGTAGAATCAAGGCATGGAAATCCAAATTGCTGTTGCCAAGGTGAATAAATACGCATCCACTGAAAGCGGCGACACGCTGGAAGTGATCGAACGGCCCAACGGCGGCCTGTCTGTGGTGCTGGCTGACGGACAGACATCCGGGCCGGGCGCGAAAGCGGTTTCGATGCTGGTGGTGCGCAAGGTGATCGGCCTGTTGGCCGAAGGCGTGCGGGACGGGGCGGCTGCCCGCGCTGCCTCGGACTCGCTCTACACCGACAAAAAAGGCCGCGTCTCATGCACCCTGAATATTGCCTCGCTCGACCTGCTGACCGGCACGATCGTCTTGAGCCGCAACAACCCGGCCCCGATCTACATCTGCCGCAACGATACGATTGACTGCCTGGATTCCGACAGCGACCCCCTCGGTTTTGCCCGCAACACCCGCCCGGTGATCACCGAGCTCAGCGTGGAACCGGGGCTGCTGATCGTGCTCTTCACCGATGGGTTGACCCATGCCGGCAAGCGCCGCGGCCGTCCAATGGAAATCGGCCTGGTCTTACAATCCCTGCTCGAAGACCAGGACCCCGCCCCCCAGCACATTGCCGACACCCTGCTGGCGCACGCCGTGAACCTGGACGAAGGCCGCCCGGCAGACGACGTGAGCGTGGTGGCGTTGAAGGTCATCCAGCGCCAGGGGGACGACGTGCGCCGCATGTCGGTGCGCCTGCCGATAAATTGAGTATTCATGGACAGATGGCGCAGGCGGCGGGCAGGTTGGCGCGACACCCAACTGCTATTAAGTGAATTCAGCAAACCGCTGCTCCTGTTTGGCGGGGCGATCCTGGGCTGCGGTATTTTATACGACTGGCTGGCCGGGCAGTTGGGGGAGCCGGTTGGAAGCCTGCCCGAAGCCCTGTTCCTGATCCTCAGCCTGACCTTCCTCCAGGCGTTCGGGGAATTTCCCCATCACTTTTTATTACAAGTCTTTTTCTTCATCATGCCCCTGGTCGGCCTCAGCATCCTGGCCCAGGGGCTGACCGAGTTCGGGATCGCCCTGTTCAACCGGCGGTCTCGCAGCAAGGAGTGGGAGATGGCCGTCGCTTCGACCTTCGACAATCACATCATCCTGATCGGCCTGGGGCACCTCGGCTTCCGGGTGGTGGACCACTTGAACCAGATGGGCCAGCCGGTCGTGGTCATCGAGGCCAACCCAAGCGCCGACCTGGTCAGTACGATCCAGAAGATGGGCGTCCCGGTGATCCATGACGACGGCAGCCGCGAAGCCGCCCTGGAAGCCGCGGGCGTCTCCCGCGCCCGGACGATCGTGCTTTGCACCCAGAACGACGCCCTGAACCTGAAAATTGCCGTCAAGGCCCGCAGCATCAACCCGGACATCCGGGTTGTGACCCGCATCTTCGACGACGACTTCGCCCAGGCCCTCACCAGCCAGTTCGGCTTCGCCGCCTTGAGCGCCACCGGCATGTCGGCTCCGGCTTTTGCGGCCGCGGCTGCCGGGGCCGACATCACCCGCCCGATCACCATCGAGGGCGAGTCCTTCAGCCTGGCCCGCCTGAGCGTTGCCCCGAATTCCGCCCTGACCCGGCTGGCGGTCGCGGACGTGGAGCGGGACTACGACGTCAGCATCGTACTACTCAACCGGGCCGGGGACAAGGACCTGCACCCGCCCGGCGAGACGGCCCTGCAATCGGGCGATGCCCTGGCGGTTTTGGGCAGCCCGAAACAGATCACCCTGCTGGTGAATGACAACCGCTGAATCCCTGCTGGTGGGGCTGGTGGGACCCTGCGCCTCAGGCAAGTCCACCCTGGCAGCGAGGCTGGAAGCGCACGGGGTCCGCGCCCGCCATATTGCCCAGGAGCATTCCCACGTCCCGGATATGTGGCGGCGCATCACCAACCCCGACGTGCTCATTTTTCTGGACGCGTCTTACCCTGTAACCATCCAGCGCCGCAAGCTGAACTGGCTCGAAAGGGAATGGGCCGAGCAGCAGCGCCGCCTGTCCCACGCCCGCCAGCATGCCGACCTTTACCTCGACACGGACCCGCTTTCGGTCGAAGAAGTGCTGGGCAGGGTGCTGGAGTTCATCTCCAATCGAACATTTCCCTAGCCACGACCTTTCAATGGGGGTATAATGCCCTTCACGCCAGCCCCAGGCTGGCATTTTCGTGAACGGAGATAACGCTGCATGACCCGAAATCTATATACCCGATTGTTCATCATCCTGCTCATTGCCGCCGTTGCGGTCTGGATTGACCTGAGCAACACCCTCACGATCCCCAATCCATTCAGCCAGACGGGCGCGCCCCTGTTCCAGCGGGACGTCACCCCCAAGCTGGGACTCGACCTGCAAGGCGGCCTGCAAGTCCTGCTCGAAGCCGACGTGTCTGCCGACTTCGACGTTAAAGCCGAAGACATGCAAGTGGCCCGCACCATCATCGAGAACCGCACCAACGCCCTGGGCGTCAGCGAGAACGTGATCCAGGTTGCTGGCGACCGCCGCATCGTCGGCGAATTCCCCGGCGCGAAAGACGCCGAGAGCATCATTGCCATCCTGCGCCAGACCGGCCTGCTCGAATTCGTGGATACCGGCGACCAGTCGCTCCAGCCCGGTGCGTTCATCCAGACCGATTTCAGCGAATCCGGTTCGGTTCCGGTCGCGCAAGACCCCAACGCCCCCGCAGTCATTTACCACACGATCATGACCGGCAAAGACCTGGCCTCGGTTTCGGTGACGACGAGCCAGCTCGGCAGCCCGGAGATCAGTTTCACCCTCACAGCTGAAGGCGCCAAAGTTTTCGGGGCGCATACTTCGGCCAATATCAACAAATATCTCACCATCGTCCTGGATAAACAGGTCATCTCGTCGCCGGTCATCCAGAGTGCCATCACCACCGGCAGCGGCGTGATCCAGGGCGGATTCACCATTGACGAAGCCAACGCCCTGGCCGTCCAGTTGCGCTACGGCTCCCTGCCCATCCCGCTCAAGATCGTCGAGACCCGCATCATCGGCCCCACACTCGGCGAGGACTCCCTGCGCAAGAGCCTGGTCGCCGGCCTGGTCGGCACGATCATCGTGATCCTGTTCATGGGCATCTACTACCGCCTGCCCGGTATCGCCGCCGACCTTTCGATCCTGTTCTATGCCGCCATCGCCTTTGCCCTGTTCAAATACATCCCGGTCACGCTGACCCTGCCCGGCATCGCCGGTTTCCTGCTCTCGACCGGTTCGGCCCTCGACGCCAACATCCTGGTCTTCGAGCGCCTGAAAGAGGAACTGCGCGGCGGGCGTACCCTGTTGCAGGCCTTCGACCAGGCCTGGATCCGGGCCTGGCCCTCCATCCGTGACTCGAACATCGCCGCCCTGATCACCTCCGGCATCCTGTTCTGGTTCGGCAGCACCTTCGGGGCTACCATCGTCAAAGGCTTCGCCCTGACCCTGGCCCTGGGCGTCATCATCAGCGTGTTCTCGGCCCTCTACATCACCCGCGCCCTGCTGGCATTGGCGCTGCAAGTTTTCAAACCCACCAATCTCTCCCGCTGGATTGGCATCTAAGAGGAGACAGCGGACATGAATATCTTAGGCAAACGCTACACATTCTTCATCGGCTCCCTGGTGCTCATCATCACCGGCCTGATCGCCCTGTTCATCAAAGGCGGCCTGCCGCTCTCGATTGACTTCACCGGCGGCAGCCTGCTCGAAGTCTCCATTGACTCGGCCACGGTCGAACCCGCCGACATCCTCGCCGTTTACGACGAGGCCGGTATCCAGGACGCCCAGGTGCAGACCACCGATACCGGAACCTTCATCATCCGTTCCGAGTTCCTGCAAGACGACAGCCGGGATACGATCCTGAAGGCCCTCGAAACCCAGCTTGGCGCAGTCACCGTCCAGCGCTTCGACAGCGTTGGCCCCAGCATCGGCGAACAGGTCACCAGCCGGGCAACCCTGGCGGTGATCATCTCCTCCCTGCTGGTGGTGGGCTTCATCGCCTGGTCGTTCCGCGGCGTGCAGAACGCCTTCCGCTACGGCATGTGCGCCATCCTGGCCATGATCCATGACGTGGCGATCATCTTCGCCATCACCGGCTTCGGCAGCCTGCTCTTCGATTGGGAGATCGACTCGCTCTTCCTGACCGCCCTGCTGACCGTGATCGGCTTCTCGATGCAAGACACCATCGTGGTCTTCGACCGCATCCGCGAGAACGCCAACCTCTACCGCCGCCTCGACTTCGAGACCCTGGTCAACCACTCCATCGTCCAGACCCTGCAACGCTCGATCAACACCCAATTGATGACGGTCGAGTTCATGCTCCTGGCCCTGGCCATGTTCGGCGGCGTGACCCTGCGCGAGTTCGCCATCGTCCTGCTGGTCGGCCTGATGAGCGGGACTTACTCGTCCATCTTCATCGCCGCCCCGATCCTGGTCGTCTGGGAAAAGAAGGAATGGCGCAACTGGTTCGGCCGCAACAAAGAAGCCGCCGCATAATTTCAAAACCACCTCAAAAGGCGCATCGCAAGGTGCGCCTTTTCATTTACATTGTCATTCTGAGCAAAGCCAAGAATCTCCTCCCG
Source organism: Anaerolineales bacterium UBA5796 (assembly GCA_002418215.1). Taxonomy (GTDB): domain Bacteria; phylum Chloroflexota; class Anaerolineae; order Anaerolineales; family Villigracilaceae; genus UBA5796. The sequence continues at coordinate 26,845 of DIDQ01000053.1, read as the reverse complement.
GAAACCGTCCCGAAGGTTTCCATGAACCGCCATCGTTCACAACAACAACCCTTCGGGACGTTCCTGCTCAAGGTAAAATACCCTCGTGGACACCTCCATCCTCCAATCCGCCCTCGCCGCCCGCCGCCCCCTGCTGGCCGAGCCTTACGATACCGCCCTGCGCCTGTTCAATGGATACACCGAGGGCTGGCCGGACTTGACCGTCGAACTCTACGGGCGGACCGCCGTGCTGCTGAACCAGTCCGACCCGCCGGAGGGCCTCCACCCGTTCGTCCCGGACCTCTCGGCCTGGCTCCGCGACGAATTGCCCTTCCTCCGCTGCATCCTGCTCAAGGACCGCCGCGCCCGCGAGCCTGAGTCCCGACGCGGGCGCATCGTCTCCGGCGGCAAACCGGACGACCGCATCCTCGAAAACGGCGTGACCTACGCCCTCGACCTGTCCCTCAACCAGGACACCTCCTTCTATCTCGACACCCGCAACCTGCGCGGCTGGCTGAAAGAGACCATGCCCGGCAAGCGCGTGCTCAATACCTTTGCCTACACCGGCAGCCTGGGCGTGGCGGCCCTGATCGGCGGCGCGGCCCGTGTCGTCCAGACCGACCGGGCGCGGCGCTTCCTCGGCCTGGCCAAAGCCTCCATAACGGCGAACGGGCTGAGGGTCCGGGACGGCGATTTCGTGGCCGGGGATTTCTTCAACGTCGCTGCCCGCTTCCGCCACGCGGGGACCCTGTTCGACTGCGTCATCCTCGATCCCCCGTTCTTCTCCGAATCCAAACACGGACGGGTTGACCTGCTCACGGAATACCACCGGCTGGTCAACAAAGTCCGCCCGTTGATCGCCCACGACGGCTGGCTGGTGGCGCTCAACAACGCCCTCTTCCTGGGCGGACAGGACTACCTCGCCAGCCTGGAAACCCTGTGCGAAGACGGGTACATGAGCATCGAGACGCTCATCCCCGTCCCGGAAGATTGCGCGGGGTTCATAGAGAAAGACTTCGGAAGTCTTTCCCAGACTACCGAAGTCTTAACCCCACAACCCTACCCGACCGACCCAGCCCCCTTCAACCACCCGACCAAGATCGCAATCTTACGCGTCAGGCGCAAGGACGGGAAAAGGTGATCAGCCTGACGCCGCAGGCGGCTTCGTAAGAGCAGCCCGACGGTTTTATCGTCAGGCTGGGCTTCCATCCCTCGATCGGGCAACAACACACAAAAAACGCCCTCTCGCAAGGGCGTCTTGGGTGCCTGATGGGTTTCGAACCCACAACATCCACATCCACAGTGTGGCGCTCTGCCATTGAGCTACAGGCACCGTAGCGTCGGCGATTATACCACAGGCAGGTTATGTGGCAAGGATTTGGTTGACGACCGCCACCGTCTCGCCGCGCTCGACGACCCGCTGCTCACCGGTCCGCAAATCCTTGACCGCCACCTGGCCCCCGGACAACTCGTCCGGGCCAAGGATCAGGGCGACGCGTGCTCCCACCCGGTCGGCGTACTTGAACTGCTTGCCGAGTTTATCCGGCGCGGGGTAGGTCAGCACCTTCAGCCCGGCCCGGCGCAGCTCGGTCGCCAGTTGGAAGGAGGCCAGGGTGGAGTCCCCGTCGAAGACCGTCACCAGCACCGGGGCGGGATAGACCGGCAAATCCGCCCGCAGCAACCCGTACTTCTCCAGGATGAGGGTGATGACCACGTCGCCCATCGCAAAGCCCACCGCCGGGAGCGGGTCGCCGCCCACGTCGGCCAGCAGGTTATCGTAGCGCCCGCCGCCCAGGATCGAGCGCCGGATCTCGCCGCCCACCTCCCAGGCCTCGAAAACTGTTCCGGTATAGTACAGCAGCCCGCGCATGATGGACGGGTCGAATCGGACGTACTGGTTCAGTCCGAGCGCCTCGATGGCCTTGTAGAAGCGCACCTGCTCCGGCGATTGTTTCCACAGGTCTTTATCGTCGAGCATGGACTTCAGGCTGGCAAGCTGGCTTTCGGAGAGTCCGATCTCGCAGCCGTAGGCTTCCCAGTCGGCGGGAGTCATCTTCCCGCGCCGGTCAATCCACGAGGAGACCGCCGGGCGGATGGCCCTGTCCACGCCAAATTTGTCGAACTGGGCCTCGATCAGGCGCCGGTCATTGACCAGGATCAGGACCTCGTTCGGGGTGAGTCCGACCCGCTGGAAGAAAGTCGCCAACACGGCCACGTTTTCGGCGTCGGCCTCCGGCGAATCGATGCCGAGAAGGTCCACATTCCACTGGAAGAATTCGCGCGTGCGGCCTTTCTGAGGGCTTTCGTAGCGCCAGAACGGGCCGAACGACCACCAGCGCAGCGGGAAGGTCAGTTGCTGCTGCTTCTGGGCGATCAGGCGCGCCAGCGAGGGCGTCAGTTCGGGGCGCAGGGTGATCTCGTTCCCGGCCCGGTCCTTGAAGACGTAGGACTGCTCCTTGACCAGTTCCTCGCCCGATTTGGCGGCGTACAGGTCGAGGATCTCGAGGAGGGGCGCTTCCCATTCCTGATAGCCAAAAGACTCGGCCACCTGGCGCAGGGTGTTGTACAACCAGGTGCGCACAGCCATCTGTTCGGGGTAAAAGTCACGGGTGCCCTTGACGGGCGGGATGAGGTTCTTTGCCATCGTTGCTCCAGAGTAGGGCGACATTCATGTCGCCTGGCTGGTCAGCGACATGAATGTCGCCTTACGCCGGTTGGGTTCGTCCCGGCATTTTAACACAACTTGTGGTATATTCGGGCCGCTAACACCACCCAAGCGAGGAAAAATGGAAATCAATTATCAAGAGACCAGCAAAGACCTGCTGAAACGGATAGACATCCACGAAAAATACGGCTCGCGGGACATTGACGAGTGGAACATCGAGGTGCTCCAGCCCCAGCCCAGCTTCAAGATTTTGGACGTGGGCTGCGGGGCGGGTAAGCAGTGCTTCCTGTACAGCGACCACACCGGGCGCAAGGCCGGCATCACCGGCGGCGATTTCTCTGAAGAACTGCTCGACAAGGCCCGCGCCCGGCTGGCCGAACGCGGCGATACCAACGTTTCTTTTCGATTTCTGGACTTCAACAAACCCTTCGAGTTTGGGGACGACACCTTCGACCTGGTCTCGTCTGCGTTCGCCATCTACTACGCCTCGAACCTGGACTTTACGTTTGGTGAGGCCCACCGGGTGCTTCATCCTGGCGGACGGCTGTTCGTGACCGGCCCGCTGCCGGAAAACAAGCAGATGTTCTACGAGATCATCGAGGAAGCCTCCGGCCAGCCCATCCCGCCTATGCCCGGCTCCAGCCGCTTCAAGGGCGACATATTCCAGACCATCGAGCGCCTCTTCGCCAAAACCGAGTTGCTGACCTTCGAAAACCCGCTGACCTTCCCCGAAGTCCCGCCGTTCATTGACTACGTGCGCGCCTCCCTGTCCGAAGACCGCAAGCTGTGGACCAGCCTGTTCAGCGGCAAGGACGAATACGAGGCCCTGATCGCCCGGATCGAAGCCGTCGCCAACCACTGGTTCGAGCGGGACGGCAAACTCGTGATGACAAAAGTCGTCGGGGGCATCCTGGCAACCAAGTAAATGATTGTCATTGCGAGCAAAGCGAAGCAATCCCCCATTCATAGGAGATTGCTTCGTCGCACACCTGCCCTGGCGGGCGGTGCCAGGGAAAAACGCTCCTCGCAATGACACAAGAAATGGTGTTGAATGATCTTCTACGGCAATCGCGTCCTCTTGATCGGCGCCCACCCGGATGACATCGAACTGGGGGCGGGGGCCTTGATGCACCACATCCGCGGCAAGAGCGAAATTTTATGCGTCACGCTCTCGGACAACCAGAAAAACCCGTCGCTCCAGAAAGTGGTCGAGGAACACCGGGCCAGCATGGCCGTCCTGGGGGTCTCGCCGGAAAACGACATCATCGAGACCTTCGAGACCCGCAAATTCCCCGACCTGCGCCAGGAAGTGCTCGAATACCTGCTCAAACTGCGGCGGGAGTTCAAACCGGAGATCATCTTCTGTCACAGCCCCAACGACATCCACCAGGACCATAACGTGGTCACTCAAGAAGCCCTGCGCGCCTACCGCGGCCTGACCGTGCTCGGCTTCGACGTGGTCCGCTCCAGCTACAATTTCTTCCCCCACTTTCTGGTCGAAGTGACCGAAGAGGACGTGGACAAGAAGATCGAGGCCCTCTCGCAATACAAGACCTACCACGACAAATATTACTTCGACCCGGCCCTGCTGCGGGCCACCATGATCCGCCACGGGGCGCTGGCCGAACGGGACTTCGCCGAGGGATTCGACATCCTGCGGGTGGTGGGCCGGTTCGACATCTGCGAATAGGCGACTGTCATTGCGAGCGCTTTTCGCGAAGCAATCCCCGTTTATCGAGGAGATTGCTTCGTCGGGAAAAACGCCCTCCTCGCAATGACAGACAGGCAAGCGGCAGTCAGGTAATACGGCTGCCGCTTGCCCGCGCATTGATAGGAAATTATTAGCCAGGTTTCAGGTTGGGTCCCGCCAAATCCGGTATGATGGGGATAGCTTTACAAAACAGAGGAGAACCCCATGCTCAGCAAATTACGCGAACCGGTCAACGGACTCACCCACCTGGGCGGAGCCATCGCAGCCTTTATCGGACAGATCGCCCTGCTCGTCATCGCCTGGGAGGGGACAGCCAGGCTGGTCTCGGTGCTGGTCTACGGCCTGAGCCTGATCGCCATGTTCTCGGCCAGCGCCGCTTACCACCTGGCAAATGTCAAGCCCGCCACGCAGAAACTCCTGCGCAAACTGGACCATTCGGCCATCTTCCTGCTCATCGCCGGGACGTACACGCCCTTCTGCCTGAACGCTTTCACCGGCTTCTTCCGCTGGGGACTGCTGGCGATCATCTGGTCCATCGCCGGAATCGGCATCCTGGTCAAGGTCTTCTACGTCAACGCCCCGCGCTGGCTGAATGCGGGAGTCTACGTGCTGATGGGATGGTTGTGCATCTCCGCTGTCGGCGAGATGACCACCGCCCTGACTCCCTTTGCCATGACCTGGCTGATCGTCGGCGGCGTGGTGTATACGCTCGGCGCGGTCGTGTATGCCACAAAAATCTTCAACTTCGTCCCCGGCAAATTCGGCTTCCACGAGGTCTGGCACATTTTCGTCATCGTGGCTGCGCTGGCGCATTTCGTGGCCGTGCTGGGAGTGGTCATCCCGGTGGGGTAGAACTGTCATGCTGAGGGCCATTTTTTGGCCCGAAGCATCTCCAAATTAAAGGGGGAGACTCTTCGGTCGCACAAAACGCCCCCTCAGAGTGGCATGGACAAACCCCGAAAGCCCCCGGTTTTCGGGGTTTGTTTTTCTTTGCGCGCCGGTATATAATTTTTGATGGAAGTCGGATTGTTTCGTGAGGGATGATGTAGAGGAGGGCAGCATGTTTTCGAAAACCGTTTTCAAATTGGGGATTTTGCTTGCATTTCTGGCATTGGGATGTTCGCTGACCGGAACGGTCCCGAACACCGAACCGCCGCCCGCCACGCCGGTCGAACAGTTCAGCGTGGACGATATCGCGGTTGACTACGTTTACACGTCCGAGTTGATCACTGTCATTTACCCGCTCTACGGCGACAAGCTGGACGATTTCGTCATCGTCACGATCACCAACCATAACGCGGCCCCGGCCAAGGTCGTGGTACGCTCCGAGATCGCCGGTTACACCACCGAGGCCGTTGACACGGTGGAGGTCCAGGCCGGGGAAACGCTCGAAGTCCGCCAGAACCCGCGCCTGATCCCGGAGAAGATCGAAGAACTCAATGTCGAGAAACCGGCCCAGGTCCGCATCCGGGTCACGGCGCTGGTCGAGGGGGTCGAGAAACCGCTCCTCGACGAAACGGGCGAGACGGTCGTCTTTGCCCGCCGGGATTTCCCCTGGTCTATTTCGGGATTTACCTCGGAGGAAGTCTACCAACTGCTGGCGGCCATGGTGACGCCCAACGACCCGTCGGTGGAGGCGTTGCTGCGCCTGGCTGCGGACTACACCGATTCGGGGATCATCTGGTCTGGCTACGGCGACGAAAACGACGCCGACGGCGGGGTCTGGGACCGGCTGCAGGCGGTCTGGCAGGCGGAAAAGGATTACAACCTGACGTATGTCAACACCTGGGTCTCGTTTGCGCCCGGCGACGTGCAGCGCATCCGCCTGCCGGCCGAGGCGCTGGAGCAGCGCTCCGGCAACTGTATCGAACTGGCGCTTCTTTTTGCTTCCGCCGCAGAAGCCATGGACCTGGAAGCTGCCATCGTCCTGGTCCCCGGCCACGCTTTCGTCGGCATCCGCACCGATCAGGTCAACGCCGACTACTACTTCGTCGAGACCACTATGATCGGGCAGTCCAGCTTCGACGCCGCCGTGACCCGCGCCGGGGAGGAGTTCGACGAGGCCCTGCCCCACTTCGACGCCGGGGAAACCGGCTACGGCTGGATCAAGATCTGGGATGCGCGGGAGAATGGGATTCTGCCGCTGCCGTGGAGGTAATCTTCCCCTTCCCAAAACCCGCTCTCTCTGATAAGATACAGCCCGTTCAGCAACACCGGATCGACTTTAGCAAGCCCCGGTTTCAACGCCGGGGTTTTTGTGCGCTTCCACCCGACTACCAGACCATCTGACCACCAGACTACCCGACTAACAACTTATGAAAACCACCCGAACCGACCTTAGAAATATCGCCATCATCGCCCACGTAGACCACGGCAAGACCACCCTGGTGGACTTCATGCTCCGCCAGGCTCACACCTTTCGCGACAACCAGCAGGTCGCCGAGCGCGTCATGGATTCCAACGACCTCGAACGCGAGCGCGGCATCACCATCCTGGCCAAGAACACCGCCATCGCCATCCCCGATCCGCAGACCGGGCAAATGGTCAAGATCAACATCGTGGACACTCCCGGCCACGCCGATTTTGGCGGCGAGGTCGAGCGCATCATGAACATGGTGGACGGCGTGCTCCTGCTCGTGGACGCCGCCGAAGGCCCCATGCCCCAGACCCGTTTCGTGCTCAAGAAAGCCCTGGCCATGGGCCACAAAGCTGTCGTCGTCATCAACAAAGTGGACCGCAAGGATGCCGAACCCGAACGCGTCCTCAACGAAACCTTCGATTTATTCATCGAACTGGGCGCGACCGACGAACAGGCCGACTTCCCGGTCATTTACGCCAAAGCCACCAGCGGCCAGGCGGGTCTCACCCCGGACCTGGGGCCTGATCTGCAACCCCTGTTCGACGCCATCCTCAGGCAGGTCCCCGCGCCGCGCGTCGACGCGGAAGCCCCGCTGCAACTGCTGGTCACCACCCTGGGCTACGACGACTACCGCGGCGTGACCGCCGTCGGGCGCATCTTCGCCGGGACGATCAAGGCCGGCCAGCGCCTGGCCCGGATGACCCGCGACGGCCAGAACCTGCCCGAATCAGCCCGCTACCTGTACCAGTTCCAGGGCCTGAACAAGGTGGACGTGGACGAAGCCCGCGCCGGCGACATCGTCTCCCTGGCCGGGCTGGAGGGCATCGCCATCGGCGAGACCCTGGCCGACCCGGAGAATCCCGTCGCCCTGCCGACGATCAAAGTCGAGGAGCCGACCGTGCGGATGACCTTCGGGGTCAATACCTCGCCCTTTACCGGGCGCGAGGGCAAATGGAGCACCTCCCGCAAACTGCGCGAGCGCCTGTACAACGAACTGCGCACCAACGTGGCCTTGCAAGTCGAAGACACCGACTCTGCCGAGAACTTCCTCGTCAGCGGGCGGGGCGAGCTGCACCTGGGCATCCTGATCGAAACCATGCGCCGCGAAGGCTACGAGTTCCAGGTCTCGCGGCCGGAGGTCATCTTCCACACCGCCGACGATGGTTCCCTGCTCGAACCGTTCGAGGAAGTCCACATCGAGACCAGCAGCGAAACCGTCGGCGTGGTGGTGGAAATGCTTGGAAGTAGACGCGGCCAGATGATGGACATGCAGGATGCAGGCGCTGTCCCGAGCCAGTCGAGGGAGCAGGGCACGACCCGGCTGGTGTACATCGTCCCGACGCGGGGCCTGCTCGGGTTCCGCTACCAGTTCCTCACGTCCACGCGCGGCATGGGCGTCATGAATACCATCTTCCACGGCTATGACGAAATGGCCGGGCCGATGGCCACCCGTTCGAGCGGGTCGCTGGTCGCCTGGGAGGCCGGGACGACGACCTCCTACGCCCTCAAGAGCGCCGAGGAGCGGGGGGTGCTGTTCTACGGCCCCGGCGTGGATGTTTACGAGGGCATGGTCATCGGCGAGAACCCCCGCCCCGGCGACATCGCCGTCAACGTCTGCAAGAAAAAGCACCTGACCAATATGCGTTCATCGCGAGGGGAAATGGAAGTCCGCCTGACGCCGCCGCGCGAAATGAGCCTGGACGAGGCCATCGAGTACCTGGCCGACGACGAACTGCTGGAAGTCACCCCGGTCGCGTACCGCATCCGCAAGCGCATTTTGAACACCGAAGACCGCGGCAAACAGCAGAAGAAGGCCAAGGAATTGCTGGAAGCGTAATTCTTCACCGCAGAGAGCGCGAAGAAATTCAAAAAACTGGCTCTCCCGTTTTTGGCGGGAAAACCTTATGAAACACGAAGGAGCACACGTGTGCCTGCGGCCCAGTGCAGGCAAAGGTAACGAGGGAAAAGACCCTATGGCAAGGCGCTTTTTCCCTTTGAGTGTCTTTGTGCCCTTTGTGTTGAGGCTCTTTCCCGTTTGTTACGAGAGAGCCAAAAAACTGAATTCTGTGTTCTCTGTGGTAATTTCATGCGTTGGGGGTATCTTCTCGCATAAACCATCGTTCTCTGCTAAAATCATCCCGTGAACAACATCAAAGTCGTCTCCACCAACCGCAAAGCGGGATTCGAATATTATCTCGAAGAAACTTTCGAGGCGGGCATTTCCTTACAGGGCAGCGAGATCAAGTCCATCCGGGCCGGGCAGATGAGCCTGGCCGAATCCTACGTCAAGACCGACGGGAGGGAAGCCTGGCTGATGGACGCCCACATTGCCCCCTACGAACAGGCCAACCGCTACAACCACGAACCGCGTCGCCCGCGCCGCCTGCTGCTCAACAAGCGCGAAATCCGGGAACTGTGGGATGCCGTCCGTTTAAAGGGCATGACCATCGTCCCGACCAAGGTTTATCTCAAACAGGGACGCGCCAAAGTCGAGATCGCCATCGCCCGCGGCAAGAAGCTCCACGACAAACGCGACGCCATCGCCAAGCGCGAAGTCGAACGCGACCTGAAACGCCAGATACGTTACCGGGAGTAAATATGGCTCCTTCAACCATCGGCAGCATCAACCTTTTGCCCGAACAGGAAAAACGGGAAATCTACCGGCGGGTCATCCCCCCCGAGCTGCTGGAGCATTTCCGCCTGTCCCCGTTCCTGGTGGACAGGGAAGGCCGCTCCCTGCTCAAACTGCGCTGCGCGCCCGGCAGCGCCAGCGTGGAGATGTCGCTCTATCACAAAGCCGATTTCCCCGACCCGGTGCTTTACGGCCACATGACGGATACAATGAACGGCCAGCTCCACATGCTGCTATACATTATGAACGACCCGGATTCTCCCCGCTTCGACGTGGACAAAATGCCCGACGGCCGCCCGACCCGCTTCGGGACCCTGACGCGGAACCTGGACGCCGAACTGGACGCCATGCAGGCCGGCCTGACTCCGGGACAGGTGCGGCGCGGCATCCACCTGCTGGCGGCCGCCAACCGGACCTTCGAGGAGTTCATCAAAAGCCTGGGGCACGAACAATATTTCGTCGAGCCGCTGTATTACCACAATGCGGTCATCTTCGAGCGTTACGGCATGGCCTACCAGCAGGGACGCCGCCTGATGGAACGCATCCAGGCGGGGTTCTCGGAGGGCGGGGAATTGCTGTCCCGGCTGGATGGGTCGTCTCCGTTCCGGCAGCCGGGCGCGCAGGACAGCATCCGCCTGCGCTCGTGGGCCATCCACGACGGCATCCTGGGCGAGCCGTTCACGAATGTGACAATGTACAAGAAAGTGGGGAAACACGCCGGGGTCAGCACCTGCGGCGAGTGCAAGTGGTGATTTCGTAGTAGCGACTTAAGTCGCTACTACGCTTTTACGGCCCCCAGCGCGGCTGCCAGTCGCAATAGTCGTTGTCCGTCAGGCGGCGGATGTCGGAGCCGTCGAGGCGCATGATGTAAATCTCGCAGCCGTGGTCTTGGCGAGGATGGTCCATGTAACCCGTGAAGGCCACCCATTGCCCGTCGGGGGAGAAGCTGGGGGCCAGGCTGACCGAACTCGCCGGTGAAATCTGGTGGACCTCGCTCCCGTCGGGCCGCAGCAGGTAGACTTCCCAGTTCCAGGAACCACCAGCGTAGGTGCCGATCCAGTCCCCGGTAGCAGACCAATCGGTCCGGCCCCGCAGGCCCGGCATGGAAACGGTGACAGCCATCAGCCCGGAGCCATCCAGGTGGACCCGGTAAATCTGGGTCGTCCCGTTCCTGTCCGAAGCGAACAGGATTTGCGAGCCGTCCGGCGACCAGGTCGGGTCCCAGCCGCTGGGCGTGACCATGCGCGGGTTGCCCCCATCCCGGTCCATGACCCAGACGGCGAAGGGGGTGTCGGGCGTCTTGTGGGTGAAGGTGATGAGGCTGCCGTCGGGCGAGATCTCGGGCGCGGTCAGCATCCCCAGCCGGTCAGTCAGGCGGGTGGCGAGGCCGTCGAGTGTGATCTCATAGATGTCGAAAACGTTCTCTTCACGGTAAGCCGAATAGACCACGCTTTGCCCGTCGGGAGCCATGGACGGGTAAAAGTGGCGGATTGTGTCTTCGGTGGTCAGGCGGCGGTAGCCGGACCCGTCGGCGTTCATGATGCAGATCTGGTCGCCGGATTGGACTTTGAAAACCTGGCAGGTGAAGACGATCTTGCCGGTCGGCTCGTAGGACGGGGCGGGCGTGAGGGTTGGCGGTAATTCGGTAACGGGCGGCGCAGTCGTTCCCCCGGCCAATGCGGTTTGGGTGGCAAACTCAAAGATATGGTCCAGGCCAGACGGCGTGGGGGTGGGGGCAGGCAGATTGCAGGCGAGCGCGGCCAGCAACAGAACGATTGGGATGGCAAGTTTTCTCATGGCTCAAGGAGTGCGTCGCACCTTATCGAAGCGGAATTTTCCGGGCGGAAGCAGCTTCGCCTGGTTGGGAAAGCGCCCGGGAGTCAGGTGCGACGCACCCTCGGGCGGGAGATTGCTTTTCATTTATGGTAGCGGAAGTAGGCCGCACAGGCCCCTTCGGATGAGACCATCGTGGCCCCGAGCGGGTGTTCGGGGGTGCAGTCCGTCCCGAAGGCGGGACAATCGTGGGGTTTCTTCAGTCCCTGCAAAATCAACCCGGCGATGCAGACCGGCGACTCTTCGGTGCGGATCTCACCCACCTCGAAGCGTTTCTCGGCGTCGAACTCAACGAACTCGGGGCGCAAGGCCCAGCCGCTCATCGGGATCGTGCCGATGCCGCGCCATTTGCGGTCGGCGGGCATGAAGACCCTGGCGATCATCGCCTGGGCTGGTTTGTTCCCGTCGAAGGTCACGGCCCGGGGATAAGCGTTGGCAACCCTGATCTCCCCCTTTTCGAGCAGGCGCACCGCCTCCAAAATCCCCTGGACGATGTCGAGCGGCTCGAAGCCGGTCACCACCATTGGGGTGCGGAACTGCTCAACCAGCGGCGGGTATTCGTGGTAACCCATCACCGCGCAGACGTGTCCCGCCAGCAGGAAGGCTTGCACCCGGTTGGCCGGCGACCCCAAAATGGTGCTGACCGCCGGGGGCACACACACGTGCGAGACCAGGATGCTGTAATTCTTGATCCCCAACGACTGGGCCTGGATCACGCTCATCACGTTGGCCGGGGCGGTCGTCTCGAAGCCGATGGCGAAGAAGACCACCTGCTTGTCCGGGTTCTGACGGGCGATCTTGACCGCGTCGAGGGGAGTGTAGACCACCCGCACGTCGCCGCCGGCGGCTTTGATCGAGAACAAGTCTTTGTCGGTGCCGGGGACGCGCAGCATGTCGCCGTAGGAGCAGAAAATCACCTCCGGGCGGGAGGCAATCGCCAAAGCCCTGTCAATCAATTCCAGCGGTGTGACGCACACCGGGCATCCCGGCCCGTGGACGAGTTCGATCTCCGGCGGGAGCAACTGGTCAATCCCGTGCCGGACGATGGCGTGGGTCTGCCCGCCGCAGATTTCCATGATGGTCCACGGACGCGTCACCGTCCGGCGGATCTCGTCAATGACGCCGCGCACCAGGGCCGCGTCCCGGTATTCGCTCACGTACTTCATGCCGCACCCGGCTCGGGGCCAAGTTCCTCTTCGATGTTGACCAACTCCTGCAAAAGGGCCAGCGTCTCCCGGGCTTCTTCTTCGCTCAGTTTGGTGATCGCAAACCCGACGTGGATCACCACGTAGTCCCCCACCACCGCGTCGGGGATGTATTCCAGGCAGGTCTCGCGCATGATCCCGCCGAAATCCACCTTGGCCATTTTCAAACCGTTTTCTTCGGTAATTTCAACGATCTTGCCCGGCACACCTAAACACATTTTGGCCTCCTGTAGTAACGGCTTCAGCCGTTGGAATTAGCGACTTAAGTCGCTACTGCGCCTTCGATTTTGCCGCAATCACGGCCTGCCCCAGGGCAACCCCGCCGTCATTGGCGGGCACTTGATGATGTAAATATACCTCAAAGCCGTCGCTTTCCAAAAGTGACAAAGTTCGTCGTAATAGGGTGATATTCTGCCAGACTCCGCCGGAGAGCGCCACCTGGTTTACCACCCGTCCTAAACTATTGGCTACACGTATCTGACGGCATTTTTCCAGGACAAGATTGGCGATTCCGTTGTGGAACCGGGCCGAGATGACCGGGAGCGGGACCCCGGCCAGCGCGTCGGCGATCAGCATCTCTACCCCGGTTCTTACCTGGACCCTTCGACTTTGCTCAGGGCGAGTTCCTGGCCCGCTCCCGTCAAACCGGTATTCCCCCGTCTCGTGCGGATCCGCCAGGGCCTCGAACTCGATGGCCGCCTGGGCCTCGTAGTTGACCCTTTGCCGCACCCCGGCCAGGGCCGCGGCCGCGTCGAACAGGCGGCCCATGCTGGAGGTCATTGGCGCATTGATCCTGCGCTCCAACTGGGTGCGGAGCAGGGTTCGGTCGTCGCCGCAAAATTCGAGGGTGGGTAAAAGCCGTTCGTCCCAGTCCAGGCCGAGGCTCCAGAGCAGGGCCAGGGCCGTCCGGGCGGGATGCTTGACCGCCGCGTCCCCGCCGGGGAGCGGGAAATAGTCGAGGTGGGCGACCCGCTCGTAGCCGCGGTAATCCGCCAGCAGGAATTCCCCGCCCCAAATGGCCCCATCATCGCCGTAGCCGGTCCCGTCGAAGGCGACGCCGATGACCGGGGAGTCGCCCGCCAGGCCATTGTCGGCCATGCAGGCCGCGATGTGGGCGTGGTGATGTTGGACAGCTATTGCTGGAAGATCGTCGCGCTCCGCCCGTTGCAGCGTGTAGCGTGTTGCGAGGTAATTGGGATGCAAATCGTGCGCAATCGCTTCGGGCCGGATGCGGAACAGGCGCTCGAAATGTTCGATGCCCTGCTCGAAGGATTGCAAGGTCTCGTAGTTCTCCATGTCGCCGATGTGGTGGCTGAGGAATGCGTATCGGTCGCGGGTCAGGCAGAAGGTGTTTTTCAACTCCGGGCCGGCGGCGAGGATGGGAGGCAACTCAAACGGTAGTTGGATCGGGTCGGGGGCGTAGCCGCGTGAACGTCGGAGGGGGTAAGGGGACGGAGGACGGACGACGGGAGACGGGGTTCGAGGGGCGATATTCGATACTCGAGATTCGAATATTCGATTTTCGAATACTCGAAACACCGAATCGTCACAGCGCATGTGGATGTCGCGGTTATGGAGCAGGAAGGCGTCGGCGAGGGATGAAAGGCGGGCCAGGGCTTCTTCGTTGGTGTAGGCGATGGGTTCTTCGGAGAGGTTGCCGCTGGTCATGACGAGAGCGGCGGGTGGTAATTGGTAGGTGGCAAGAGATGAATCCTGGCCACGGTCAAAGAGCAGATAATGAAGCGGGGTGTAGGGCAGCATGACGCCCAGGGTATTCTGTCCGGGGGCGACTTCGCGGGCGATGGCGCTGTCGGGTTTGCGTTCGAGCAGGACGATGGGCCGCTGGCGGGAGCCGAGCAATTCCCGTTCGGCGTCGCTGACGAGGCAATGTCTCTCCACTGTCTCGATATCTGACATCATCAGGGCAAAGGGCTTGTCAACCCGCAGTTTTCGTCGGCGGAGTTCGGCCACGGCCTCGGCGTTGGCCGCGTCACAGGCCAGGTGGAAGCCGCCGAGGCCTTTAATGGCGAGGATGCGGCCTTCGGCGAGCAGGGTTTGGGCCTGATGTAGCGTCTCATCGTTACCCTGAGACCGAAGACGGAAGACGGTAGACGGTAGATCATTGTCGGTCAACGGTCCTCGGTCCTCGGTCGGCACTTCCAACCATATTTTCGGCCCACAGACGGGACAGGCCACCGGCTGGGCGTGGAAGCGGCGGTCGAGCGGGTTCCGGTATTCTGCGGCGCAGTCGGGACACATGGGGAAATCGGCCATCGTCGTCTTGGGCCGGTCGTAGGGGATGCCCTTGATAATGGTGAAGCGCGGCCCGCAGTTGGTGCAGTTGATGAACGGGTAGCGGTAGCGGCGGTCGGTTGGGGTGAAGAGTTCGCCCAGGCAATCGGGGCAGACCGAAACGTCCGGGGAGATCGGGATGAAATCCCCCTCGCGGCCCTCCGAGTGAACGATGTCGAAGCGCTCGAAGCCGCGCGCCGGCCCCCAATCCGCCTCGAAATGGTCCACGCGGGCCAGGGGCGGGAGTTCGTTTTTCAGGGAATGGATGAATTTTTCGAGGGTATCACGCGGGCCGTCGGCTTCGATGTCCACCCCGGCGGCGGTGTTACGGACCCAACCGGTCAGGGCGTAGCGCGCCGCCAGCCCGTAGACGAACGGGCGGAACCCGACCCCCTGGACGATGCCGGTGATATGAATCCTGATGCTTTTGAGTTCCAAGTTTCAGGTTCCAGGTATCAAGTGTTGCGTGTTGCGTGTTGCGTGTTGCGTGAGCCAATTGATCCAGGCGTCGAGGCCTTCGCCGGTGCGGCAGGAGAGCGGGAATGTGACCAGGCCGGGGTTGAGGGCCTCCACGCCCGCCCGGAAGTAGTCCATGCGGAAGTTGATGTAGGGCAGCAAGTCCATCTTGTTGATGACCAGCACGTCCACGCCGCGGTACATGCCGGGATATTTGTAGGGTTTGTCGTCGCCTTCGGGGATGGAGGCGACCAGGACGGATTTGTGCGTGCCGAGGGCAAAACCGGCCGGACAGACGAGGTTGCCCACGTTTTCGACGATGAGCAGGTCGGCGGCGGACAGGTCGAGCCGGTTGAGGGCCTGCTGGAGCATGACCGCGTCGAGGTGGCATTCGCCGCCGGTGTTGATCTGGACCGCGGCCGATGCCCCGGCTGCGGCGGCCCGGTCGGCGTCTATTGAGGTGGCGATGTCGCCGTCCACCACCGCCACCCGGAACTTTTGCGCCAGGCGCGGCAGGGTCTGTTCGATCAGGGAGGTCTTGCCCGCGCCGGGCGAGGCCATCAGGTTGACGGCAAAGACGCCCGCAGCGTCGAGGCGGGCGCGGTTGTCCTGGGCGAGACGGTCGTTCGCCCCGAGGATGTTTTCGACAACGGATATGCGTTCGGCCATACGAATCTCCTTGCGTTCACCCTTGCGAAGGTTTGGCAGCCTGCGCAAGGGTATCTGTCCAGTTATCCTTGCGGTTCGCCATCCACTTCGATGGCTTCCATGAAAAACTCATCGCCTGCCGCCACCTTGACATTGCGCCCGCCGCATCCTGGACAGGACACGTCCTCCCGGTTGTGCGGAAAACGCTCGCCGCAGTCGTTACACATCAATTCGGCCTCAATGCGGCGGAAATGCAGGGTTGCGCCTTCGGCGATGGTATCTTTGGCGATCATATCCCAGTAAAACTGGATCGACTCATCAATTAGCGAGGAAAGCTCACCGATGACGAGGTAAATGTCGGTCACGCGCCGGGCGTTGGCCTGGCTGCCGTTGCGGACAGCGATCTCGAGGATGCTTTGGGTAACGGGGAGTTCGTGCATGGGTATCAGTATTGATCGCCGTCTTCAACCAGGCGCAGGAACAGGTCCGCCACTTGCGGATCGAAGTATAAACCGGACTGGGAGCGGATGTAATCCAGGGCTTCCTCCCTGGATACCGCAGCCCGGTAAGGCCGGTCAGAGCGGAGCGCGTCCCAGACATCCACCACTGCAAAAAGCCGCGCCGCCAGCGGGATTTCCTCGCCTTTCAGGCCGCGCGGGTAGCCGCTCCCGTCCCAGTGTTCGTGATGGCAGTAAGGAATATCCAGCGAAGGCCGCAGGTAGGCGATGGAGGATAACATCCGGTAGGCATGGGTGGGATGCTTGCGCATGACCGCCCATTCTTCTTCAGTGAGCGGCCCATCCTTTTGCAGGATGCGGTCGGTAATCGCCATTTTGCCAATGTCATGCAAAAGCACGCCGCGCCGGATATTGGTGATTTCGCCATCGGGGAGGCCAAACATCTCCGCCAGTTTGACGGTCAGGGCGGTGACCCGGCGGGAGTGGCCTTCGATTTCGCTGTCGCGCAATTCCATCGCCAAAGCCCAGCCCTCGATGGTGGCGTCGTAGGCTTCCTCCAGCTCGTCGTGGGCGTGTTTCAATTCCTCTTCGGCTTGTTTCCGCCCGGTAATATCCCGCATGATCGAAAGGATGGCCGGGGTCCCATCGAATTCGATCCGCCGGGCTGAAAGGGAACCATAAAGCGTCGAACCATTTTTCCTGCGGAAGATGGTCTCGACATCCAGCACTTCCCCGCGCTCCCGCAAGCATGAGGTTATGCTCTTTTGGTCCTCCAGGTTTACCCAGATGCCCAGGTCAACAGCCCGGCTGCCGATGACTTCATCCATCCTATAACCAAGAATATTCGAGAATCCCTGGTTAACTTCCAGGAAAACGCCCGTACCGGCGTCATGGATGGCCATTGCATCCGGCAGGAGGTGGAAGGCCTTCGAGAATTTATCTTCCGAAGCGCGCAAGGCATGTTCAGATCGGCGTTTTTCGTCGCGCAGGCATTTCTGTTCCAGGGAACGCTGCACCGCTTGGCCCAGACGGCCCAGGCGGTCTTTGATGAGATAATCTGAAGCGCCCTGTTTCATGCACTCGACCGCGACCTCTTCGCTGATAGAGCCGGTCACGACGATAAAGGGGATGTCCAGGTCGCGCTCCTGCAAAATGAGCAGGGCGCGCATGGCATCGAACTGGGGCAGGGTGTAATCGGCCAGGATGATATCGGGACATTTTTCAATTTGTTCGCGATAATCGCATTCGTTTTCGACCTGGACCCAATCGAAAACATAACCTGACTGGCGAAGTTCGAACAGGATCAGTTCAAGGTCGAAACGGTTATCTTCAAGGGCCAAAATTTTCATCGGATGATCGAGCTTTCCCATGCCTTATTCTTCCCCACTCGAAACCATGTCAACCGGCAGTTCGTTCAGCGACAACCAGTAAACGCCAAGCCGATTGACGACCTCGGTAAATTTTTCGAAATCTATCGGCTTGACGATATAGCTGTTGACGCCCAGCCGGTAGCAGCGGCTCAGGTCGCGTTCCTCGCGGGAGGAAGTCAGCACGACGACCGGGATGCTGCGGGTGCGTTCGTCGGATTTGACCCGGCGCAGGACTTCCATCCCATCCACGCGCGGCAGCTTCAGGTCCAGGAAGATCACCCGCGGGGTATTTTCGATGTGGCGGTCGGTAAATTGCCCGGTACAGAACAAATAGTCGAGGGCGTCCACCCCATCCCGCGCCACCTGAATCTGGTTGACGATCCTGTTCTTTCGCAAAGCATACAGCGACAGTTCCACATCGCTTGGGTTGTCTTCGACGAGGAGGATATCAACGGGTTTTTCTGTCATGATGATGGCCTACTGGAGAGAAAAATAAAAAGTGGCGCCCACATCCGGCTTTGCGTCAGCCCAGATGCGGCCCCCGTGACGATGAATGATGCGTTGGATGATCGCCAGGCCGACCCCGGCACCTTCGAAATCAGCGGCGTGGTGCAGGCGCTGGAAGACGCCGAACAATTTTTCTGCATATTGTACATCAAATCCGATGCCGTTATCGCGGATGAAATAGACGGTTTCCCCGTCCTGGCGCGTGGATCCGATCTGGATCAGGGCCGCCTCGCGGCGACCGGTGAACTTGACCGCGTTGCTGACGAGGTTCAACCACACCTGATGGAGCAGGAGCGGGTCGCCCCGGCAATCGGGGAGCGGGCCGATGACGAACTGCACCTCCCGCCCCTGGATCTCCGGCTGGAACGACTCCAGCACCTGGGCCACGATCTGCCCCATATCTACTTGCCGGTGATTGACCGGCTGGCGGCTGAGGCGGGAGAATTGCAGCAAGCCGTCCACCAGCTCGCCCATGTGACGGGCGTTTTCGCGGATGATGTCGAGGTAGTGGGCGGCGTCCGGCGGGACGACCGACGAATAGCCGTCCTGGAGGATGCGGGCGAACCCGTCCACGGCGCGGAGGGGGGCGCGCAGGTCGTGGGATATGGAATACGAGAAGGCTTCAAGCTCGGTATTGGCCATTTCCAACTGGGCGGTGCGCTCGGCCACGCGCCGCTCCAGCTCTTCGTTCAGGCGGCGGATCTCGTTCTCGGTGCGGATACGTGCGGTGATGTCGGTGGCGTTCAGGATGGCGGCGTACTCCTGCCCATCCCGCAGCAACGGGGCGAGGTTGGCACTGTACCAGCGCTGCGAGCCGGGCGAATCCCCGATCGAGACATCCACCAAAACGCTGACGTTTTGGGTAAAGACCTTTTCGATGATCTGGCGATAGCTGGCAATCCGATCCTCCGGGATGAACTCGAACAGGTTCCGGCCGACCATCCCGTCCCGCGCCAGGGTCGAGGCGGCCCGGTTGAGGAACAGGATGTTCGCCTGCCGGTCAATGGTCAGGATGTACTGCGGAGCGCTTTCCATCAGCACCCGCCAGCGCGCTTCCTGCTCGCGCAGGGCGTCTTCGTTGGATTTGCGCTCGATGGCGCTCGCCACCTGGGTCGAGATCAGGGCCAGCACGTCCCGGTCATCTTCGGTGAGCCGGGAGCGGAGGTTGTAAACCTGGACGGCCATCACGCCGATGACCCCGCGCGGGGTGTTGAGCGGGACGCCCAGCCAGTCCACCGCGTCGGCCCCCACGGCCTCGACCTCCCCCGCATCCAGCAGGCGCTGGAACACTTCCGGGGTCGCCAACAGGGGCGCGCCCGCCCTGAAGACATAACTGGTCAGCCCCTGGTCCGGTCTGTGCGGTCCGGGGGTGGGTTCCATCTCGTCCACAAAGCAGGGGTAGCTGAAGTTCCCGGTCTGCGGGTCGAAAATGGCGATGTAAAAATTATCGGCAGGCATCAACTCGCCGACGATACCGTGGATCAGGTCGAACAACTCGCCCAGGCTCCGGGAGGTCTGGGCCGCCTGGACGATCCGGTAGAGGGCGCTGCGGACCTCTTCGGTGCGTTTGCGGTCGCTGGCGTCCTGGACGACGTAAACCAGGCCGTCAACCCGGCCATCCAGTTCGATTGGCCCGACGTTGACGGAATACACCGCCCGGCGGCCGTCTTCGGTCACAGCGTCCATCTCGAAGTGGGCGGGCCTGCGGGTGCGGACGACCTCTCTCACCAGTTTGATCGCCCGCCGCATGGTTTTGGAGCGGACGTATTCCATGATGTTCCGGCCAACGACCGCTTCGGGCTTGAAGGCTTCGTTATTGTTGACGTGCAGGATGTTGCCCCGGATGTCGGTGTAAAGGATGAGGGCCGGGGCGTTTTCGACCACGGCCCGCCACCTGGCTTCGGAGGAATGTAAAGCCCTCTCCCGCTGTTCCAACTGGCCGGTGCGGGCGAGCAATTCCCGGTTGCGCCGCTCCAGTTCGAGCGCACCGGCCCGGACGCTGAGCAGGCTGCCCTCAAGGTTGCGGACCACCAGCCAGAGCATGATCCCGGAAATCCCCAACACGGCGGCGGTCGTGATGTAATCGCCGGGATCGGTGGCCGAACCGAACCCGGTCACGATCCAGCCCTGCAACTCGGAGAAAATGATGAACGACGAGGAAACCACCGTCCCGACGCCGTAGATGACGACTCCCCTCGGCCCCAGCAACAGCCCGGCGAATAAAATGACCAGCGGATAGAACAGCACCGCAATGTCGTGGATGCCGTTCCCCATGAAAATGTTATAGGTCAAAACGACCAGGAACCCAAACGGGACGATCCGGCAGGGCCAGAGCAGGTATCCCCTTTTCAGGGCAAACAACAGGATGAGACTGAGGAGCGCAAAGGACGAGGTGGGCAGGAAGGCGTACCGGAACTCGAACAGTAAGGAATTGACCCCCAGGATGATCGAGGCGATGATCGAGATCCACAGGATATAGTTGAGCACCGTCGCCCGCTGCTGCTGGATGGGGTCTGAAAATTCCGGTTTACTGAAAAGGCGAGGCAAGAGATTACGCATCCTGGGTCATCCGTACAGGCGGGAAGTATAAAGCAAAACCGCCCAAGCGGGCGATTCTGTGAGGGAATTGAAAGTTGACTCCACTTCCCTCATTTTCCCGTGAAGTTCGGGATAATGGGGGCGGCCAGGATGGGCAAGGGTTCAAGGCATCGGCTCTAATTTGTACCTCGCCATCACCGCGTAAGGACTCTCCGGGTACTTGCGCCACAGAGTCCAGTAGGTTTGAACGGCATTGGCTTCGTCGCCGGTCAGCTCGTAGGCCAGGCCGTGAAGGTAGTAGAGTTTTGCCCCGTCATGGCTCCAGTCAACGTCCCAATTATTGAATAACGGGAGGATTGGCTTGAGCAGGTCAATCACGCCTTCCGGGTCGTTTTCTTCAAAGATCATATATTCAACAAGGTCGGAAGTAAAAGTGTTCTCTTCTGAGGCCCAACGATACCCCAACCACGGAGACTTAATCCACCATTGATTTTCATCCATCGGAGCCTCATAGAACACTTGGAATGTGGAATAATCACCGACCTCAAACAAAAGGCTTTTTACATAGAAATCGTAAACCAGTTCTGATATCGTGAAATCCGATCCGATCTCAAAACCATAGAGGGTACTTGTTGTATGAATAAACAGAATTGGGTTACTTGAGCCTTCAGGTTGCAAGACCTTCAATGAAAGCAAACTTTCCCCATCCAAATTGACCAATCGTTCAGCTTTGTACCCAGCCTTATCCTTGAAGATCGCCCACAGATCCTTATAGTAACCATCATCAAGAATGACTACCCACTCTTCTTCCCCCTTCAAATCCAGGTCCCTTTTGGCTGCATACTCCAACTTCACTCCATTGAGCTGCAATTTAGCTGGGATATTGCTCGATTCGAGTGAAATGCTTTCTACCAGCGACTTGAACCCTTCATCGGAGTCGCAAATAGTTATGAGCGAATCACTGACAAACCCCAGCGCTTTGACAAAGTTTTCATAATCCAGAAACCCATCCTCAGCGCGAAATGGCTCAAGCATTCGATAGTACATATCTTGCATTGGCGAGCAAGCACGATAAATACTGGGCTGATCCTTGTACAATTCAAGAAACTCTCTCGCCAAAGCCGGGAAAAAATCACGGGTAGCATCACGTGGATTATCAATCAACGCCTGCAATTCTCGCAAGGAGTCTTCCCACCTTCCTTGTAAGGCAAAAATCACTCCAAGCCGGAAACGCAAATAATCCAGGAAACTATTTCCCCATTGCTTTGTCTCTTCCGATAAAATGGCTTCTCTTATCGAGGCTTCTTCTGTCGAATGCGAAGTGCTATCTATAACCAAATCCCACGGGATCAGGTAAGGGGGATCAACATAACCAGTGAGTTGATAATATCTCCCATCCCATTCAAACTTGCTGATTTCCCAACCCGGCCCGGGAGATGCCAAAGTAGAAACAAGGATTATCGGAATTCCATTCCGATCCAATTCCCCATATTCCCAAGGTTCCCCACAATCATTCAGGGAAATATGCCCCTGGACCAGATCCTGGAATTGGACACCGTCCCATTCGTAGATGTTGACATCTTTATCACAAAAAGTGCCGTTTTGTGTACCGATCTCAATGACAACTTCGGGGACACCGTTTTTATTTTCGTCTCCAACGTTGACAAGATTTACAAAACCGTTATCAAAGGACCACTGGCCTGAAATGGGAGTGACTTGATATCTGTCCTGGTCAAGCGCATGGACCGCCAAAATCCAACCATCCAAGGAGAAAGAATCACCCACGTGAATCTTGATAACCCTGCCCAGGTTGCCGTCGTCAAACAAGTTCCTGGCTTCAATTTCGTCAGCGACAACAAACCCATTGGGCTGCAAATAATGATTGAGTTCACTCAGCGACACCTTCTCGTTGTTCAATAAGTTTTCGATAAAACTCGACAACCACTTGTTAACTTCCATCTCACCATCACCGATTATCGCATTGGCTAACGTCTGTCGCCATAACAAAGCATCCTCGTCGTGCGCTTTTGGGAAGCGATATAGCGCCTCGGCAATAGATAAATTTACCGGTCTTTGCAATAACTGAAAAACAAACCGGCTATTTAACGGTTCGATCTCATCATTTTCATAAGCGAATTGGTCCGCAAGATGCACCAAATGGACTGAATCTTGCTCGGTCCAAGACTTAAGTTTGAAGTTTTTTGCGAGATTTTCCGGTGTTGCGAGGGGTGTTGTTTTGGCTAAATCGGGCAGATGGCCCATCGGAGACGGGAAGGCTGGAGTCTGCCTTGTCGGACGAGTAGAAGTCATCGTCGGCGTGACCGTGTTGGTGGGTGAAGGCGTCCGAGATGGCGTGACCGTCACTGGAACGGATGTGTTGGTATCCATTGGTGAGACCGGCACGGATCGTCCACAGGCAGCAAGCGACAAGGCAAATACAATGATGAGCAGGGTTTTGGGTGAAGACCGCATGTTATCCCCTTTCTCGGGAAAGCCTGAAAGATTGCCTCAAGTATACAAGAAATCCCCCACCTCGCAAACCATTAAAACTTGGCAGGCGATACGCTGAGTGAAAATGTTTTCGGCATTGGGCCACGACTGGCCAATTGGCTCAAGATCACTGGTCATTTCGTAAAAAATTACCGGTCAATCCAAAACGGATCCCTAAACAGGGATCCGATTCCTGCGAGGAACCGGATCCCCGCAAAGCCTACACCTTCGGCAGCACGATGCCCTTCTGGCCCTGGTACTTGCCCTTCTTGTCCGCATACGAGACCTCGCACTCCTCGTCGGCCTCGAAGAACAGCACCTGGGCGATGCCTTCATTGGCGTAAATCTTGGCCGGCAGGGGGGTGGTGTTCGAGATTTCGAGGGTCACGAAGCCTTCCCATTCCGGCTCGAAGGGAGTCACATTTACAATTAAACCGCAATTGTGGACGAAAACCCCGCTTTCCAGTGCAAAGTTACCCGCTTCCGGCACGGTCAGGCAATAGACATCATGGTCGCCAGCCAGCGGGCGCACGGAAAGGACTTTATGATTGTTCGCCCGGCCTCGGAATTCGTCAATCACTTCAGGAAACCGCCTAAAAACTGCCCGATCGCAATTCAACAAACGTGCTGCGCCACGGATTGACCCCGCCTGGTCGAGAGCTGCGCGCACAACATCCGCCGTGATTTCCGAGCGCAGGTTGATCTGGCGCGCAATCTCGGCCTGCCTGGATCGCCGCTCAACACTTGAATTAGCCCAGGCTGTTTTCATTCTCCCAGAATGTCGAAGTCGTTCCGCCGCATCATCGAAGCGTCTCAGCATGGCATCCCGGTGAGCTTGGCGAGTTTGCTCTGATGGATTGCGCCTCTGTTCGATGATGCGCGCCCGCGTCTCGGCATATTCATCTTCCCGCCAGAAATTGACGGACCGCTCGCTCTGCGCCCGCGAATACATCTCCACCCATTCCGGGTCTTGGGCGCGGCGCTGCAAGGATGCCCGGATAGCCAGGCTGTGTTCTTCCGGGTCGAATTCTTCGCCATAAGATTCGGCATTGTGCAGGCGGATATGCGCGCTTGCGTCCATCCGGGCGATGTTCCACGGATTGTTGTTCAAGCGGTCGAAGTCAAGGTGGTGGCGGTGCGTGCGGGGTTGGTCGGCATAGAGGTCGTTGCGCAAATTCCATTCATCGGCAAGGCGATGGGTGGGATACAAACGCCCGTTGAGGGGCTGGTAGACCATTTCGTAACCGCGCTGGATACTCCGGTAGAGCGGCATCAGTGACGCGCCGGGCCGCAATTCGCCTGCGGCCTGCCAACGCCCGTCGCGCAGCATGAACGCATGATCGGGTGTGCAATAGATCTTTTCATCATTATCGAGAGCCACTTCAACCAGGCTATCCCGTCCGATGAAGCGCGGCGCATCGAGCAGGGTAACGATCAGGCGGCCATTCTCGCCAATGCTATAACCCCAGAACATCTCGCCGGACTCAGCCCGCCGCGCCATTTCTTCCAGGGTGGGAGCCGTTCCGTCCACCAGGGCTACACGGGTATCCCCCCTGAAACAGCGCGCATACGAGGATTTTCCCAGGCAGACCGTCAACACCTTGCGCGGGATGCGGAAATATTCCACGGTGCGGGCCAGGGCGAACGAGTTGGGCGGGATGACGCACACCTCGCCCTTGAACTCGACCATGCTCTTCGGGTTGAAATGCTTCGGGTCAACGATGGCCGAATGTACGTTGGTAAAGATCATGAACTCGTCGGCTACGCGGATGTCGTAACCGTAGGACGACACGCCGTAAGAGATCACCCCGTCCCGGACTTGCGCGTCCACGAACGGCTCGATCATCCTGTGTTCCAGCGCCATCTTGCGGATCCAGTGGTCAGGTTTCAGGCCCATTAGTAAAATTCCTTTCATATTTTTTCTGTCATTGCGAGGAGCGGTCGCTGCGACGAAGCAATCCCCGTTTAACAGGGAAATCTGACCGGGAAATTGACCTCGATTAATCGGAGATTGCTTCGGGCCTGGTCTCGATACGCAAAAAGCGCTACTCGACCACCGGCCCTCGCAATGACACGCTAAATCTTATGTTACTCCAACTCGATCACCACCATCGTCACCTTGCCGGGCACAACCTCGGCCCAGGCTTCCACCACCACGCCGTTCGCAATTGTGATGCGGTACCAGCCGGGCGGCAGGTCGCCGATGGCGAAGTTCTCCTGCCAGGCATCGTCGCCTTTGACGGGGAACGATTCGGGCGCGTACGTCTCGGCCTGGAACCCATTGACCTGGGGGCCGCCGCGCTCGAAGAAGTATTGCACCCGCATCTCCACGTGGACCGGACGGCCTGCCGCGTCCACGACCCGCCCGGCCAGCGTCCCGAGCGTTTCCCCGTCCGCGCCCGGGGCGGGTTCGAGCCATAAGGCCGGGTTGCGGTTCGAGGCATACGAATTGCGCCCCAGCCGGACCTCGAAGTGCAGGTGACTGCCTGTCGCCGCACCGCTCAGGCCCACCCGTCCGATCTGATCGCCGGCAGAGACCCGTTCGCCCGCGGCCACGTCCACTTTGGAGAGATGGGCATAGAGCGTGTAAACCGTCCCATCCACCCCCGGAAAGTGATGCGCCAGCACGACCAGGTTGCCGTAGATGTCCTGCCAGGGACTGTAAAAAGCGACGCGGTCGTCCCCGGCAACCACCACCTCCCCGTCGGCGGCGGCCAACACCGGCGTGCCCTCCGGGTTCTGGAACTCGACCCCGTGGTGCGGCACACGTTCACCCAGTTGGGTCGTGCCGAAAGCGTAACTCGGGTCCATAAGGAAGTTTTCCGGCGGGGAAATCGGTCGCCGGAGCAGGTTGTGACCCATGAACAGGCAGGGCGTGGTGAAAATATCGCAGACGGCCGGTGCAGGTGTCGGCTGCGGGGTGGACGTGGCGTTTGGTTGCCGGGTAGGGCCGACCGCAACCGGAAGGGTCGCCGTTGCCGCAGGCAGGATTGCTGTAAAGGTGGTGGCAGGCCCGGTGGTTGGCGTGGTGGCCGGCTGCGGCGCGCAGGCTGCCAATACGAACAGAAATTGAACCACGAAGACTCGAAGGCGAAATTCGCTCGTTCGGGACATTCGCGTCGAATCTCTAAAGAGACAACCCACCGCGCTCAGTCAAAACCCTGCGGACTTCGGCTTCGAGTTTGGCCGCCCGTTCATCCAGCGCCTGCAACTCCAGCAGCATCCCGTCGCCGCCATCCTTCTTTTGCAGGTCGAGCAGGTTGATGCGCACGTTGTACCCGGCGCTGACCAGGGCCGCCCTGGCCAGGGCCGCACCGGCGGCTGCGTCCGAGATGGCGTTCAGGTTGCCCTGCGCGGCGGCCTGGGCGCACAGTTCCATCACCTTGAGGGCGCGGCGGGCGTTTTCGAGCGGCACTTCCGCTGCTTTGAGGGTGGCCTCTTCGATGGCCGCCATGCGGACGGCTTCGTGCTCAGGCGTGTCTTTGGGCAGTTTGAACGCCGCCAGCACGCCTGCGAAAGCGGCCGCATCCTCGTCCACCGCCCGGACCAGTTCCGTCCGCAGGCGGTTGGCCTCGTCCAGGACGGCGCGCATTTGGGTTTCGACCTCGGCATATTTCTTCTTGCCGATGGACAGCCCGGCCACCATGGCGGCCAGCGCCGCGCCCATCGCCCCGGCGTATGCCGCAGCGGACCCGCCCCCCG